>JBKQJL010000080.1:0-9155 GCA_052147975.1 Myxococcaceae bacterium | reverse complement strand
AAACGGCGAGCTGCGCTGACACTGTCTCCGCCGGCGCTCCCGGGCGCGGGCGGGGCGACGTCACTTCTCGGACTTGGCCTTGCCCTTGCGCTTCGCTGGCGGGGCCGCGGCGGGAGCCTCGGACTGTGCCTTCGAGGCCGCTGCTTTGGCCTTGCCCTTGGCCTCCACCTTCGGCTTGGCGTCACTCTTCGGCTTGGTCTCGGCCTTCTCCTCCGGCTTGGGCTCGGCCGCGGCAGGCCGGTCCACCAACTCCAGCAGTGCCAACTGCGCCGCATCGCCGGTACGGAATCCGAGCCGGATGATGCGCGTGTAGCCGCCCGGACGGTCGGCGTAGCGGTCCTTCAGCTCGCCAAAGACTTTCTGCAACACGGCGCGGCTGCGAATTTGCCGCTCCGCCAGACGCACGTTGGAAAGTCCCCCGCGCTTGCCCAGCGTGATGACACGCTCGGCCAGCCTCCGGGCCTCCTTGGCCCGGGGCAACGTCGTCCGGATGGCTTCGTGCTCGAGCAGCGACGTCACCATGTTGTCCAGCATCGCCAACCGGTGGCTGGTCGTCTTCTGCAGCTTCCTGTGTCCGACGCGGTGTCGCATCGCATGCTCCTGGCGGGCCGTGTCAGGTACCCGCCCTCGGGGGGGACTACGACAGCGCTAGATTCTCGGCTCGGAGACGATGGGAGCAGGGGCCGGCGGGGCAAGGGCAGGCTTCATCGGCCAGCTGTCCAGCTTCATCCCTAGGGAGAGCCCCATCTCGGCGAGGATTTCTTTAATCTCCTTGAGGGACTTCCGACCGAAATTCTTCGTCTTGAGCATCTCGGCTTCGCTGCGCTGGACCAGGTCTCCAATGGTCGTGATGTTTGCCTGCTGCAGGCAGTTGGCCGAACGCACGCTGAGCTCGAGCTCGTCGACGCTGCGGAAGAGGTTCTCGTTCAGCTTGGCCTCCTCCTTGGGGCTCTCCAGGGGCGCCGGCTCCTCCGTCTCGTCGAAGCTGATGAAGACGGTGAGCTGTTCCTTGATGATTTTCGCCGCGTAGGCGACCGCGTCCTGCGGGGAGACTGAACCGTCGGTCCACACCTCGAGGCTGAGCCGGTCATAGTCGGTGACTTGCCCAACACGGGCGTTGGTCACCTGGTAGTTCACCTTGCGGATGGGCGAGAAGAGGGCATCCACCGGAATGGTGCCGATGGGGTCGCCCGGGTTCTTGTTGCTGTTGGCCGCCACATAGCCCCGGCCGCGTCGAGCAATCATCTCCAGGCGAAGCTTGCCGCCCTCGGAGAGGGTGCAGATGTGGTGGCCCGGGTTGAGAATCTCCACCTGGTCATCGGCGATGATGTCTCCGGCCTTAATCTCCTTGGGACCCTCCGCCTCGATGCGAAGCGTCTTCTGCTCGTTGGTGTGCATCCGGAGCAGCACTTCCTTGAGGTTGAGGACGATGTCGGTGACGTCCTCGGCCACCTCGGGAACAGTCGTGAACTCGTGGTCCACGCCTTCAATTTTCACCGAGATGATGGCCGCGCCCTGGAGCGAACTGAGGAGCACCCGCCGCAAGGTGTTACCGAGGGTGGTGCCGAAGCCCCGCTCCAGAGGCTCCGCGATGAATTTCCCGTAGGTGGCGGTCAGGCTCTCCTGGTCGACGTCCATCCGCCGGGGCTTGATGAGGTCCCGCCAATGCTTTGCTGTGAATGCTTCTGCCACGGTGTCTTCCTCCCCGAGGTCTGCCACCCACTTCCCCGCCCGATTGGCGGGAGGACAGCCCCAGCGATGTGTGAGACGGACCAGTTGATGACCGGGAAGCCCCCACCCGGGGACACCGGCTGCCGGGAAGGTCCGTCGCCTCCCGGCAAAAAGAGTTACTTCGAATAGAGCTCGACGATGAGCTGCTCCTGGATGGGCATGGTCAGGTCCTCACGGTTGGGAACCGACTTGACGGTGCCCTTCATGCCCTTCTTGTCCAGCTCAATCCACTGCGGGACGCCGCGCCGTTCCACCGTCTCCAGCGCCTCGGCGATGCGAATCATCTTCCGACTCTTCTCGGCCACTTCCACCACGCTGCCGGGCTTCACCTCGAAGGAGGGAATGTTCACCCGCCGGCCATTCACCTGAAAGTGGCCGTGCCGCACCAGCTGCCGAGCCTCGGCCCGCGTGTCCGCAAACCCCATCCGGAAGACGACGTTGTCGAGCCGGAGCTCGAGCAGCTGTAACAGCGTCTCGCCCGTCTTGCCCTTGGCACGGGCCGCCCGGGCGAAGGTGCCGCGGAATTGGTTCTCCAGAAGGCCATACATCCGCTTCACCTTCTGCTTCTCGCGCAGCTGCACGCCATAGCCGGAGAACTTCACGCGGCCCTGGCCGTGCTGCCCTGGGGGGTAAGGGCGCCGCTCGATGGCGCACTTGTCGGTGTAGCAGCGGTCCCCCTTCAGGTACATCTTGAGGTTCTCGCGGCGGCAGATGCGGCAGACGCTGGCGGTGTAGCGGGCCAAAGGTTTCTCCTGACAGGTGGTCTAAACGCGACGCCGCTTCGGCTGCCGACAGCCGTTGTGCGGGATGGGCGTCACGTCCCGGATGAGAGAGATTTTGAGTCCGGCCGAGGCCAGGGCGCGCAGCGCGGACTCGCGGCCTGCCCCCGGTCCCTTGACCATCACCGTCACGTTCTTCAGCCCATGCTCCATGGCCTTGGCAGCCGCATCTCCGGCGGCCACCTGGGCGGCAAATGGAGTCGACTTGCGGCTCCCTTTGAAGCCTCGCGCTCCGGCCGAGGACCAGGCCACCACATTCCCCGAAACGTCGGTGATGGTGATGATGGTGTTGTTGAACGTGGACTGGATGTGCACCACGCCGTTGAGGATGTTTTTCTTGCTCTTGCGCTTCTTGCGCGGCGCCTCGCCCTCGGCAGGCTCGGTTCCAGCAGGGGCCGCCGCAGCGGGGACGCTCACTTCTTCAGCCATGGGCTTTCAAATCCTCTCGGGGCAGCCTTAGGACCGCGGGGCGGGGGTGATGGCCTTGGCGCGGACGATGCCGCGCTTCGGTCCCTTGCGGGTCCGGGCGTTGGTGTGGGTGCGCTGGCCGCGCACGGGCAAGCCCTTGCGGTGGCGAAGCCCTCGAAAGCAGCCGAGGTCCATCAGCCGCTTGATGTTCATCGTCACTTCGCGACGGAGGTCACCCTCGACCTTGTAGTTGGATTCGATAATCTCGCGAATTCCGCGGGTCTGCTCCTCGGTCAAGTCTTTGGTTCTGGTGGCGAGGTCCACATTGGCCCGGGCGCAAATGTCGTGCGCCGTCTTGTTGCCAATCCCGTAAATGTACTGCAGCGAGATGACGACCCGCTTCTGCGGGGGAAGGTCGATGCCGGCGATACGGGCCATTGCTCTCGTGTCTCCTAATTCATTCCCAGGGCCGGGCTCAGCCCTGACGCTGCTTGTGGCGTGGATTGGCGGCGCAGATGACTCGCACCACGCCCCGGCGGTTAATCACCTTGCACTTGTCGCAGACCTTCTTCACAGATGCGCGGACCTTCATGACGACTCCAACAAAGCTTCAGACGGCGGGTGAGGGACCAGCAAGGGGCGTGTCCCGGCGAGCGGCCTACTTCGCCCGGTAGGTGATGCGACCCCGGGTCAAGTCATAGGGCGACAACTCCACTTTCACCTTGTCGCCCGGCAGAATCCGGATGAAGTGCATGCGCATCTTTCCGGAAATGTGCGCGAGCACTTTGTGACCCCCGTTGTCCAGGGCCACCCGGAACATGGCGTTGGGGAGCGGCTCAATCACCGTCCCCTCGACCTCGATGGCATCGTCCTTCGGCAAACACACTCCTTCAAAAAAGGGGCCCTCCCTTCCGCAGGAAGGCCCCGCAAACCCTGGGGAAAGCGCGGCGGCATACCACCTCGGGCGACCGCCGAGCAAGTTCTTCTAGCGTTGAACGGCGCGCCGCGCAACGGCAGGGGTTCGGGTGAGCACCTCGGGGGCCCCTTCCGTCACCAGCAACGTGTGCTCCCAGTGGCTGGACAGCTTTCCGTCCAGGGTGACTGCCGTCCAGTCGTCCTCCAGCGTCTCCACCTCCCAGGTGCCGGCGTTCACCATCGGCTCGATGGCCAACACCATGCCCGGCCGCAGCTTCATCCCCGTCCCCGGCGTCCCAAAATTGGGGATTTGCGGCTCCTCATGCAGCCGGCGGCCAATGCCATGGCCCACGAAGTCCCGCACCACCGAGTAGCCCCGCGCTTCGACATGCCCCTGGACGGCATGGCCAATGTCCCCAATGCGGTTGCCAGCGACGGCGGCCTGGATGCCCACCTCCAGCGACTCCCGGGTGGCCTCCAACAGCGCCTGCGCCTCCGCGCTCACCGCCCCGACTGGAATGGTTCGCGCGGCATCCCCGAAAAACCCCTGGTACACCACCCCAAAATCCAGTTTCACCAAATCCCCCTTCTCCAGACGCCGCTTCCGGGAGGGGATGCCATGCACCACTTCCTGGTTGATGGAGGTGCACAGACAGGCCGGGAAGCCCCGGTACCCTTTGAAGGCGGGACGGGCCCCCTTCTCGTAAATGAGCCGCTCCGACAGCTGGTCCAGGTCCCAGGTGGTGACGCCCGGGGCAACCGCTTGCTCCAGCGCATCGAGAATCTCGGCGACGATGCGCCCCGCCTCCCGCATCACCGCGATTTCCTCACGACTCTTCAACTCGACGCCGCCCGGCATGGCCGTCACGGCCTCCCGAGGGCAGCCTGAATTCGGGCAAACACCTCGTCCTGCGTCCCCGTTCCATCTACCGGGCGGAGCAACCCGCGCTGCGCGTAGAAGGCCTTCAGCGGCTCGGTGTCCTTGCGGTACGTCAGCTGACGCGCCCGGACCACCTCTTCTCGGTCATCCGGCCGTTGCACCAGAGCGCTTCCGCACGCGTCGCAGACACCTGGCGCCACCGGGGGGGCCTGCGTCAGGTGGTAGATGCGGCCGTCCTTCGGACAGCAGCGCCGCCCCGTCAACCGCTCCACCACCATCTCCAGAGGCACCTCGAGCGACAGCACGTGGTCAATCCGCCGACCAAGCGAGGCCAGCATGGCGTCGAGCGCTTCGGCTTGGGCGACGGTGCGCGGGAAGCCGTCCAGCACGAAGCCGGCCCGACAATCCGCCCGCTTGAGCCGCTCTTGGACAATGCGGATGACCAGCGCGTCCGGCACCAGCTGGCCGGACTCCATCAACGGCTTGGCCTGCAGCCCAAGCGCCGTCCCCTCTTTCACCGCCTGGCGAAGAATGTCTCCGGTGGAGATTTGAGGCGTGCCGTAGGTGGCGAGCAGGCGTTGGGCCTGTGTCCCCTTCCCCGCCCCCGGTGGTCCGAAGAGGATGAGGTCCATCGGCTTAGGCGGCCCGGGGCAGCCGGCCCCGGATGCGAGGCCCGCGCGGTCCGGAGAACCCTTCGTAGTTCCGGCTGATGAGATAGCCTTCTATTTGCTGCACGGTGTCCAGCGCCACTCCCACCACAATCAACAGCGCCGTGCCTCCGAATTGGAACGGCACGCCAAAGGCCTCCTGGTTGGAGAGGATGGAGGGGATGACGCAGATGACGGCCAGGTAAATGGCACCGCCGAAGGTAATTCGGTCCAGAACGCCCCGGATGTAGTCGGCCGTCTGCCGCCCCGGACGGATGCCGGGGATGTAGCCGCCCTGCTTCTTGATGTTGTCCGCCACGTCGTCTGACCGGAAGGTGAGCGTGGTGTAGAAGTAGGAGAAGAAGATGATGAGCAGAACGAAGAGCCCGTCATACAGCCAGACGTTGGATTCGATGGCCCGCTGCACCCCGGCCAGAAAGGGAATCCAGTTCCCCAGCGTCGCCGGGAACGAGAGCAGCGCCCCGGCAAAAATCGGGGGAATGACGCCCGCCGTGTTGACCTTCATCGGGAAATAGGTGGCCTGGCCGGCGAACATTTTCCGTCCGGCCATGCGCTTGGCGTACTGCACCGGAATGCGTCGCATGCCCCGCTCGATGTAGACCACGATGCCCACCACCAGCAGCATCACCACCGCCACCACCGGCACCAACCACGCCCGGTCCCCTCGCACCACTTCCACCAAGCGCGAAGCGGCGGAGGGCATCCGGGCCACGATGCCGGCGAAAATAATCAGGCTGATGCCGTTGCCAATGCCGCGCTCGGTGATGCGCTCGCCGAGCCACATGATGAAGGCAGTGCCAGCGGTGAGGGTGATGACGGTCATCACCGTGAACCAGATGCTGTCGTTGGGAACGACAATCTGGTCAATCTCGACATGTACCCCGCGAATGGTGGTGGGCGTCCGGCCCAGGCTGGCCAGCCACCGGGCGATGCCGATGCCTTGAATGATGGACAGGCAGATGCTGCCATAGCGGGTGTACTGGTTGAGCTTCTGCCGGCCGGCCGCCCCTTCCTTCTGCAGTCGCTCCAGCGACGGCACCACCACCGCCAGCAGCTGCATGATGATGGAGGCCGAGACGTACGGCATGATGCCCAACCCGAAAATGGACATCTGGTCGAGCGCGCCGCCGCTGAAGAGGTTGAAGAGGCTCACCAACCCACCCCGTTGGCGCTGCTGCTCCATGTAGGCATTCATCGCCGCCCGGTCGACGCCCGGGGTGTTGATGAAGACCCCCAGGCGGTACACCGCGAGCAGGACCAGGGTGTAGGCAAGCCGCGCGCGGAGCTCGGCGACGCGGAAGACGTTGAGGAAGGCGTTCAAGTTCGAGGCACCCTGGTGGTTGACTGCAGCCTACCCAAAGGACGGCGTCAGGCGACAGGCGCCGGGACCGGCCGCATCACCCTTTCCTGACACCCTTGCCCGAATGGGCCTTGGCCGCCGCCTCGTCGGCGTGCGTCATGAGCGGAACCAAGTCCACCGAGCCGCCCGCCTTCTCCACCGCCTCCCGGGCCTGCGCCGAAACGCGGTGCACCCGCACCACCAGCTTGGCCTGCAGAAGCCCCTTGGAGAGCAGCTTGACGCCGTCCCAGCGGCCCTTCACCAGGCCCAGGGCTCGCAGCGCTGGCTCGTCCACCGTGCTTCCGGCCTTGAAGCTGCCCAAGTCGGCGAGATTGACGACGGCGAAGTGCTTGCGGTTGGGCGCCAGGAAGCCAAACTTCGGCAGCCGCCGCTGCAGCGGACTCTGCCCACCCTCGAAACCCTCAAAGCGCATGTTGCCGGTACGGGCCTTCTGCCCCTTGCCGCCGCGGCCAGCGGTTTTTCCCAGGCCCGAGCCTTGGCCTCGGCCGACCCGCTTCTTTCGGTGCCAGCTGTTGCGCGGCCGGCTCAGGTTGTTCAGCGTCGACATGGCGTTACTTCCTTCCCTTCTCTGCACGGCGGCTCCGGGCCGCCTCTCGCGCGCGGACGTGGCGCGGCTTGCGGCGCACCGCGGGCTTCGGCTCCTGCGACACCGCCTCGCCTTGCACCAGGTGACGCACGGTGAAGACCATGCCTCGCGTCGCGGGGCTGTCTTTGAGCAGGCGCTCCTCCCCCATCCGCTTCAGGCCCAGGCCCTCCACGGTGCGCACGTGCACCGCCGGCGCGCCGGCGATGCTCTTGACCAATTTGACCCGGTAACCCATGGATGTCCTCTGGTTAGACCCGGTGTTGGCCGAGGTCCAGCTCCCGCCCGCGCAGCCGGCTGACCTGCTCCGGTGAGCGCAGCTGCTTCAGCCCGTCCACCGTGGCTTTGAGCACGTTGTGGTGGTTTCGCGACCCCTGACTCTTGGTGAGGATGTTGCGAATGCCCGCGGCCTCGAGCACTGCCCGCACCGACCCACCAGCGATGACGCCGGTGCCCTCGGCGGCCGGCTTGAGCAGCACCTTGCCGGCACCGAAATGCCCCAGCACCTCGTGGGGGATGGTGTGGCCCTGGAGCGGCACGCGGAAGATGTTCTTCTTGGCGTTCTCCCCTCCCTTGCGGATGGCCTCCGGCACCTCGTTGGCCTTCCCCAGCCCCACTCCCACGTGGCCATTGCCGTCGCCAACCACCACCAGCGCGGCAAACGAGAAGCGCCGGCCGCCTTTGACCACCTTGGCGACGCGGTTGATGTTGACGACCCGGTCGCTCAGGTCAAGGTCGTTTGGATTTATCGGTGTGGCCAAAGGGTACTCGCTTTCTCGCTTAGAACTTGAGGCCTGCTTCGCGCGCGGCCTCGGCCACGGCAGCGATGCGTCCGTGGTAGGGGAAGCCGTTTCGGTCAAACACCACCTGCTCCACCTTGGCTGCTTTCGCCTTCTGGGCGATGAGCTTGCCGACCCGCGCCGCGTCCGCCTTCTTGTCCCCCTCGGTGTTGCCTTTGAGCTCCTTGCTCAAGGACGAGGCGAAGGCCAGCGTCCGCCCTGCATGGTCATCGACCACCTGGGCGTAGACGTGCTTCAGGCTCTTGTAGACGGTGAGCCGCGGGCGCTCAGCCGTGCCCGCCAGCTTCCGCCGAATGCGCTGCTTCCTCTTGAGGCGTGCGTCAACTTTCGACATGGCAGTCTCTTTTCCGTCCGACGGGGAGAGGGACTTCCCCCGCTTCGGATGAAGGGTGGCCTAAGCCGTCCCGGTCTTGCCTTCCTTACGGCGGATGCGCTCCTCGACGTACTTGATGCCTTTGCCCTTGTAGGGCTCGGGAGGCCGAAGCGCCCGAATGCGCACCGCGGTCTCGCCCAGCGTCTCGCGGTTCACCCCGCGCAGGGTGAGGCCGATGGTGGGCAGGCTGTCCTCGGTGCGGCTCACTTTGTCGACCTCGGCGGTGATGCCCTCCGGCAGGTCGAACACCACCGGATGGCTGTAGCCGAGCGACATGTGCAGCTGCCGCCCCTTGACCTCGGCGCGGAAGCCGACGCCCCGGATGTCCAGCTTGCGTTCCCAGCCGCTGGCCACCCCTTTGGCGGCGTTGGCCAGGATGGACCGGGCCAGCCCGTGCAGGCTGCGCGCCTCCCGGCTGTCATCAGGCCGGGCCACCAGCACCTGGCCTTCCTTGAATTGGACCGTGACGCCGGGGGGAAGCGTGACGTCGACCTTGCCCTTTGGACCCTCGAAGTGGACGGACCGGCCGCTCAGCGCCGCTTTGACTTTCCCCTCCAGCTTGATGGGCAGTTTTCCGATGCGGCTCATGTCAGTACACCGTGCAGATGAGCTCGCCGCCCACATTCTGCTTGCGGGCCTCGCCGTCTGCCAGGATGCC
>JBKQJL010000079.1:0-17812 GCA_052147975.1 Myxococcaceae bacterium | reverse complement strand
GCGCGGCGAAGGGAGCGGTGACAATTTTGGTGTAGATGTTTCCGACGGCATGCCAGATGAGCTTGCCCAGCCGGAAGTCCGGGTCGTCGACATTGCCTTCCACCGGAACGTCGAGCTCAATGACGCCATCCCGGTCCTGCAACACCGCCAGGCCCAGCTTCACCGGGAGCTTGGTGGCGTCCGGACTGTGGGTTTCCTCGCCCAGCGTGAGTTGGTCCACCCGCACCACGTTCTGGGCGTCCAGGTGACGTTGGGCAACCTTGTACCCGAGGTCGAGGTCGAGCTTGCCCTTCTCCAGCGTGAAGCCGACGTATTTTCCAAAATACGGCCCGAGCGGCGTGAGGTCGATGCCCTTCGAAGTAATTTTGAGGTCGGTGGCGTCGTTCTTCATTCGCGGGCTCAGTGTTCCGCTCAACTTGAAGGGGCCGCCACCGACGGTGGCCTGGAGCTCCACTTGGGCACGTGCTGCCACGTCGTTGGAGAGACCCCGGACGCGCAAGTCGAGGTCCGACACGTCGAAGAGCGCGACTGGCTGAACGGAGCGGTCCACCAGGCTGACACTTCCCCGGACGATTTGGAGGGTCGCGACGGAGACAGGCGTCGGCGCGGCGCCGGACGGTGCTGGCTTGGGTGGCGGGGTAGGCACTGCAGCGCCCGGCGGAGGCGTCGAGACGCGTAACAGCCGTCGGGCGTTGGAGGAACCGTCCTCGGCGATTTGAAGCTTCACCCGCGGCTCCATCCACCGCACCGAGCGAGCGGAAGTGGCTGGCGGCTCAGAGGCCACGTGGATGCCGAGCACCTGCAGGGCCTTCCAGCGAATGAGCTCCTGACCTCGCTTCGAGTCCAACAACACCAACGCGTCGATGGAGGCATCGCCGTCAAAGCCGTAGACGACCGGGTCGCTGGAAAGGTCGACCCGCATACGTCCGTCGAGATTCAGCCGGCCATCGCCGAGCCGCGCGTCGAGACCGCCATAGAGGGAGAGGTAGGCGTCGATGGCTGGCAGCGTCAGCCCCTGAATGTGCAAGGCGAGCTCCGCCGAGGGTCGCCAGAGCGAGAAGCTGCCCTCGGCCTTGAGCTGTCCGGTGCCATTCCACCCGGCACTGAAGGCCAGAGTGGAGCGTGCAGCGTGGTCGCTGGAGAGGTTACCGAGGGTGGTGGTGAGCGGGGCAAGCACGAGCTTGACCGGGCGCTCGGGGAGCTGGTCGGTGAAGGCGAGGCGGCCCTCGCTCAACTCCACTTTGTGAACGGTCCAGCGGAAGGGCTTGCCGGGCTTGGCCGGTTCTTGAGCGCTGGCTGTGCGGGCCGGTTTGGCGTCATGGGGAGCCAAACGCTCGACGTCGATGCGGCCGTCCGCCCGGCGACCGACGCGGAGACTGAGCCCCCGCAGCGAGACCGACTGCACCGTCGCGACCTGCTCCAACAAGTCGGCCTGCACCCCGTTGACGTTGAATTCCGGGAGCTCGAGGCTGGGCTCCGACGCGCCGCGCAGGCGCAGCGCCAACTTGCGCACGGCCAGAGCCCCATCGGACAGGCGAGCGATGCGCTTTTCGGGTCCCCACTCAAGCTGGTAACTGCCCTGCACGCGCACCGTGCCGTCCAGGAGGTCGAAGTCGACACTCTGCTCGTAGTAGGGCGCGTATTTGGGGAGGCGAATTCCGTCCAGCGTCAGAGTCCCTTCCGAGCGGATGGGGTCGATGTGGACGGAGCCACTCCAGGAGAATGTCTCGCCCGCCTCGGTCGTCCCGCTAAAGGCATAGGGACTCCTCGCGTCGGCACGGGTGCGGAAGTCGTCAAGGTGGATGGTGAAGGGCCCCACCGTGGTGTGGAAGGGGTGCGGGTGGGAGACATCGGTGAAGTCCAGCTGGGCCTCCTCGAGCGCGAGGTGGTCAACCCCGAAGACGAAGGGCCGACTGGTGGGCGGGCTGGTGTTGGCCGGCGGCGACTGGGAGGGCGGTGCCAACAAGTCCGAGAAGTTGAGGCTACCGTCCTTGGCTAGGCTGACCCTGGCCCGGAGACGAACGAGTTGGAGCGTGGCGAGGTCGAGTTCTCGCTTGAGAATGGGGATGAGCCGGCCTTTCAGGAAGAGCCGGTCCCAGGCGATGAAGGGGCTGCCGTCCGGGTCTTTCACCAACAGGCCGTCGATGGTCACCGACAGGGTGAAGGGATTGGCCCGCACCCTCTGGACGGAAACCTCGCGGTGCAGCGCCGCGCCCAGCCGGCGCTCGAGCTGCCGGTGCAAAACCCAAGGGAGCAGAATGAAGCCGGCAGCCGTGTACACGGCGAGCAAGCCGGCGACGGCAATGAGCCAGCGTCGCCGTCGGATGGCGAAGCCCTTCACGGAGTGCAATGCGGCAGTCACTGGGCCAATCCCCCTCGGCCAGCCTCGTACTACGGCTGCCCCCACGCTTCACCAAGCGGGAGCCAAAGCGAAGGAGAAGACGCCAGCCGGAAAATAAGGCCGAACCCCCGCCGCGGCCTCGGGTAGCCTGCGCCACCCCACGTCGGGGAGCCGCAGTTGCGGCGTGTCCTTTGGAGGGGCAATGGCAGCGAAACGCAGCTCGCAGTTCCACGCCCTGGCCCTGCTGGCAGCCCTCTCGGCCTGTGCCACTACGCCGGTGGGGACGAGTGTGCCTTCACCGAGCCTACGGCAAGAGCTGGACGAGGGCAGCGCCGCCTGGTTCTTCAACGCCACGTCTGCGCTGACGCTTTCGTATGACCAGCAGGCCATGCTCCTGAAGTTGGGGCAAACGTTGCGCGCCGAGTCCGAGCCGGTGCAGGTGGCCCGCCGGGAGCTCTTGGGATTGGTGCTGGAGGGAATCTCGTCCGGAACGTTCGACGAGGCGCGCATCACAGCGCAAATCCAAAGGGTGGTTACCGCGGCGGAGGCGCGCGGTCCAGCGGTGGTCCAGGCGCTCACCCAACTACACCAGAGCCTGACCCCGACTGAGCGACAGACGGTCTCGAGCACCATCAACCAAGGCCTCTACAGCCAGTCCGCCCAGCCCAGGAGCGAACGCCAACAGTTGCAGCAGCGCGTGGAGACGCTGACGTCGGGAGTTGGGTTGACGGAGGCGCAGAGCACCCAAATCCGCACGACCATTACCGATAGCTTCCACAGCTACGCGCCCGACCTCCAGGAGGAGGCCGAGCTTCGGCGCAAGCAGTTGGGCGGACTCAGCAAGGGATTCAGTGGCATCTACTTCGAGCCCGCCGTCGAAAACGTGACCTCGGCCTGGGACCTGCAGGGAAAATCAACGCGCCTGGTCGCCTTCGCCCGCGCCCTCACCGCCATCCTCACGCCCGACCAACGCCAGCAGGTGGCGGCCCTCATTCGCCAGCGCAACAGCATCGACTGACGCCGGCCCCTCTGGTGGCCCGGCCGGGGCGGCCCAGCGACGTCGGGGTCTGTTGAGCAACGGCGGCGGCCCTCGGACATCCAAGCTTGTCCGAGGGCTGTTGTCGTGAATGCTTCCATCGAATTTCTCCGCAACAACGGCACCACGGTGGTGTTTCTGGCCGTCCTGGCGGAGCAAATGGGGCTGCCCATCCCGTGCACTCCCTGGTTGCTGGCCGCCGGCGCTCTGGCCCACTCTGGCCAGCCCTCGCTGGCGCCAATCATCGCCCTGGCGGTCCTGGCAGCGGCGATGGGGCACCTCACCTGGTTCTTCGCCGGCCGCCGGTGGGGCTACGGGGTGCTGCGGGTGCTTTGCCGCATCAGCATCGAGCCGGACACCTGCGTGCAGCGCACCCAGGGCACCTTTGAACGCTTCGGTGCCCGAGCGCTGGTGGCGGCCCCTTTCATTCCCGGGTTGACCACCCTTGCCCCTCCGCTGGCCGGCTTGTCCGGGATGTCGCTGTGGCGGTACCTCTCCTTGGACATGTTGGGGGACTTGCTGTGGGCCAGTACCTTCGTCGGTCTGGGCTACGGTTTTGGAGACCAGGTGAGCTGGGCCATACGCGGAGCGCTCATGTATGGCTCCTCCATCCTCGGGCTGGCGGTGGCGGGCTTTTCCTTGTGGCTGCTGTACAAGCTTTTTCAGCGCGAGTGGGTCCGTCGCAAGCTGCATGTGGAGCGGATTGGCCCGACGCAGCTTCAGGAGATGCTGGCGAAGCCCAGCCCGCCGCTGGTGCTCGACCTCCGGCACCGCCGCGAGTTGGTCGAGGACCCGCACACCCTGCCTGGGGCGCTTCATGTCTCGCCCGGCGAGCTCCCGCGGCGGCATCCGGAAATCCCGCGGGACCGCGAGCTGATTCTCTACTGTAGTTGACCCAGCGAGTGGACGAGCGCCCGGGTGGCGCTCCAGCTGAAGCGTCGTGGTATCCACCGGGTCCGACCCTTGGAGGGTGGCTACGCGGCCTGGAGGCGCTTGGGTTACCCGGTGGTGGCGTGGGAGGATGGCGGTGTGGCGCAGGAGCAGCCCACTCCTCTCCCCGCAGCGCCGCTCCGGGCGTAGCCCCTGAAGGAGGCGCATGGCTCTTGGTGGCGAATGGCTTCAAGGGGCCAGAGCGCTCGCCGACAACTTCCGGCTCGCGCTGGGGACGTTCTGGGGCCACCGTCTGCGCAGCGCGTTGACGCTGCTCGGCATCGTCATTGGGGTGGCGACCGTCGTCTCGATGATGGCGTTGCTGGAGGGCTTACGCCGCAAGGTGGACGCGGACTTGGCCGGGCTTGGGGCAAACGGGTTTCAGTTGCAAAAGTGGCCGCAGGGCTTCGGTCACTTCGACAGCGACAAAATCAACCGCCGGCCCAACATTACGTTCGAGGATTTCCTCGCCATCCAGAAGCACGTCCCGGATGTGGCCAAGGTGACGGCCGAAGCCTGGGAGGCGGCAAGAAGCTGTCGACGGCGCTGCGCGAGACCCAGGCCAACGTCCAGCTGGCAGGTGGGACGTTGAATTTCTTCGACACCAACGCCATGGAGTTGTCCAAGGGGCGGACCTTCAGCGAAGCCGAGATTCAGGGCGGTGCCCAGGTGATGGTCATTGGTCCCGACCTGGCCGACTCGCTCTTTTCGGACCTCGAGCCGCTCGGTCAGGAGGTCCGCCTCAAGGGCCGGAGCTTCGAGGTGATTGGGGTGATGACCAAGAAGGGTGGTTTCGCCGGTCCGGGGTACGACAACACCGCCGTCATTCCGATGCCAGTCTTCTTCGAGCTCTTCGGGAAAAGCCGCTCGCTCAACGTCAGCATGCAGGCCTGGAACCCTGCCGACATCCAGCGGGCGCAGGATGGGGTAGAGCTGCTGATGCGCCACCGCCACAACCTTCGACCCGACGAGGAGAGTGACTTCACCATTTACTCGAACGAGTCCGCGACGGCGACCTTCAACCAAATCTCCGCGGTGGTGACGGCGGCCAGCTTCGGCGTCTGTTTGCTGTCGCTGGTGGTGGGGGGAATCGGCATCCTCAACATCATGCTCGTGTCGGTCACCGAGCGGACGCATGAGATTGGAGTTCGCAAGGCGTTGGGCGCACGCCGCGGCCGCATCCTCGGACAGTTCGCCACCGAGGCGGTCATGCTCTCGCTGCTCGGTGGGCTGGCCGGCGTGGCGCTCGGCTTCTTCGTCGCCTTCCTCGGTCGCTGGGCCCTCGGGTTTCCCACCGCCGTTCCGAGCTGGGCCGTCGCCCTCGCCTTGGCCATGTCGTCGGGGGTGGGCCTTCTCTTCGGCATTTACCCGGCCTCGCGGGCGGCCAACCTCGACCCGGTGGAGGCGATGCGCTCGGAGTAGCCCCTTCCGCCGGAGACGGGCAATGGCGTCTTGGCCCGAGCGTTGGGTGGCTAGCAGGTGAGCCGTGCACCTTTAGAAAGGGGCGCTGTGAAGGTGGAAAGCTTGCGCCGTGCACTCGCGGAGGCGCTGCAGCCCCGGTGACGCCTGGACTCCGCAAGGCCTACCTGCAGACGGCCTACCTGGTGCGGGCGCCGCAGGGGGTGCACGCTCTGCGAATTGGCGCGCTCCATCCCGCCTTTGACGCCGTGGTTTCCTCGGCCGGGGCCAGCACGTGGGCTTTCATCACCGCTTGGAATCCCGGCTCGCTGCCCCGGAGTGCCGAACAAAACGCGCTGGCACAAGCGGAACTTCTGGGCATGGTGGCCCGGCTCGGGCTGCTGAATTGGCCCGCGGAAGGGAAGGCCGATGGCGGCGGCTGGCGGGAGGAGAGCGTCTGCGTGCTCGGTCTCGACGCCGCCGGGGCGGTGGCACTGGCGCGTCGCTTCGGCCAGCTGGCAGTCGTTGTCGGTCAGGTGGGCGAAGCGGCACGGCTGCTCGCGGTGGCGGTGGCCTAAGAGGCCTCCGGACGCGCGGACGAGACCTCCCCGGCCTTCAGCGGCGGACTCCGGCCGCAAGCAGCTGGCGCAAAGACAAGAGGTGCAACAGGATGGTCAGCGGCACGATGAAGCCCGGCAGGTAGAGGAAAGGGAAGACGGCCGCAATCCGGTTCGCGGGCTCCTCGAAGAGGAGCCGCTGGGGCCCGGGCGCCGAGGCCACCGCTAGGTACAGCGTGTGGAGAATGTCGCCCAGGCCGAGGCCGTTCCAGAGGAGCCCCATCCCGAGCGAGCCAGGGACGCCGCGGAAAAGCGCGAGGGCCACCCCGGCCGCGGCGCCGCCCACCAGCAGGTCGAAGCTGCCCGCCGTCCGTGCCAGCCCCCAGGGGGCAAGGCCAATGGCCCAGGCTGCGAACAGCGCCATCCCGCCCCCCAGGCGCAGCGTCTGAAACGCCGGAATCCACCATGTGGGCATGGCCACCACGGCCGCGCGCAGCCAGCGCGCGCGGAAGAGGGCCACGACGGCGACTAACGCTGGAGCGACGTACCAGAGGAAGCGGGGGCGCGCCGGTTCCTCGAGGTAGAGGCCACTCACCGAAGTCATCGCCAGCAGGAGAAACCACGCGGCCAGCGAGGCGCCGGCGAGCCGGCCAATGCGGAGGCGATGCTGCTCGCTGACGCCGGCCCGTCTCAGGCCCGCCGACACTCCGGCCAGGGCGGTGCCGGCCACTGCCACCAAGTAGGCGATGAAGCCGAGGAGCAGCAACGGGGGGGCGGATGCAATGGGCTCGACGCCAGGGCCGCTCATGCCATTCCTTTTCTGGAGGCCCCCCTGTGTTGGGGAAGCCGAGGAGGGAGCCTTTCTCCCTCGGCGCTCATCCGCGCAGAACGTATTCAGCTTCCCTACAGCGCGAATGTCACGACTCCTTGCTTGCATCCAGGCCGTTGGGTGTGGAGATTTCTGCCCCTCTTCGCCCTTTTTGGGGGGGCCCCCAGTGACCAACTCGTCTTCGTTGAAGCGCCCGCAGCTGCTGCTCGTGGAGGACGACCGAGGGGTGCGGGACGCCATCCAGGACTATCTCGAGGACGAGGGCTACTCGGTCCTGTCGGCGAATGATGGCGAGCAGGCGTTGAGCATTCTCGAGGGACTGCTCGACGCGTGTCTGGTGGTGCTGGACGTGCGCATGCCGGTGATGGGTGGGGTGGAGTTCATGCGCCAGTTCCGCGCTCGTCCGTGGTTGAAGCACCACCGGCTGGTGCTGATGTCTGCGAGCGAGCTGGCGCCGGAGCTGCGTGGCGCGCCAGGGGTGGTGGGCCTGTTGCAGAAGCCCTTCGAGTTGGAGCGGCTCCTGACGTTGGTGCAATCCGAAGTCGCTGCGTTGGCGCCAGCAGCCTCCCCCTGACTTCCCCAGACGCCCGGGTGCCGCCGGACTGGTGCGGCTGCTTGGGCGGGAGTAAGTCTCGCCGCACGCGGTTTCTGAGCTGCTGCGGGCGCACGAGGTGACGCGGTGAAAGTCCATCTGGAATACGGCACCGAGGGCCTGGAGTTGGAAGTCCCCTCACCACACGTGCAGGTCATCACCCCGCGCTTCGTCCCCGGCCTGGTGGACGAAGCGGCGGCGTTCCGGGCGGCGGTTCGCGACCCAATTGGGGGCAAGCCGCTGCGGGAGACGGTGCGCGCCGGAGAGCGCGTGGCGATTGTCATCGCCGACATCACCCGGCCGCTCCCGAGCGAGCGTCTGTTGCCGTGGATTTTCGCCGAGCTCAGCCACGTGCCGGCCGAGCACATCACGGTGGTGAACGGAACGGGAAGCCATCGGGTCCAAACACCGGACGAGCTGGCGCAGATGGTGGGTGCCGACGTCGCCCGTCGCTACCGAGTGGTGAACCACGACGCCCACGACGCCTCCACGCTGGTGGAGGTGGGAAAGAGCCTCGATGGGCACCCGGTCCGGTTGGCCCGTGCCTACGTGGAGGCCGACCGTCGCATCGTGCTCGGCTTCATCGAGCCGCACTTCATGGCCGGGTTCTCCGGCGGTTACAAGGGCGTCTTCCCAGCGGTCGCCGACATCGCGAGCATCATGCACTACCACCGGGCGGCGGTGATTGGCGACGCGCGCAGCACCTGGGGAAACCTCGACGCCAACCCCACCCAGGAGCAAATTCGCCACGCCGGTTCGTTGCTCCCGGTCGACTTTCTGGTCAACCTCACGCTCAACCGGCGTCGTGAAATCACCGCCTTCTTCTGTGGCGCGGTGCTGGCGGCCCACGCGCGCGGCTGCGCCTTCGCCCGCGAGACGGCGATGGTGGCCTGCGACCGCAGCTTTCCGGTGGTGGTCACCACCAACGCCGGCTACCCCTTGGACCAAAACCTCTACCAGACGGTGAAAGGGATGTCGGCCGGGGCTCAGGTGGTGCAGGAGGGCGGCTTCATCCTCACCGCATCGCGCTGCAACGACGGGTTCCCGACGCACGGCAACTACAAGAAGTTGCTGTTCGACCATGCCAGCCCGCGGGCGCTGCTCGACACCATCCTCACCCCTGGCTTCTCGCTCTATGACCAGTGGGAGGCTCAGCTGCACGCCATCATCACGCTCAAAGCACGGGTGGGCCTTCACAGTGCGCTGCCGCCGCAGGAGGTGCGCCGGGCATTTCTCGAGCCGGTGGACGACCCCAGTGCACGCATTTCCGCGGAACTAGCCAAGTTGGGAGCCGACGCAGCGGTGGCTGTGCTTCCCGAAGGACCGATGACCATCCCTTACCTGGCCTGACGGGTCTGGGCGGGCTACCTCCGTCTCACCGGACGGCCGAGCTGGTCGGACGCACCAGCACCTTGCGCCCGAAGACTTGGTCCACCCCAGCGAGGAAGGCTCGAAACGCGGGGTAGTCCCTCGCTGACACCCGGGCCGTCGTCACCGCGACTTCTCCAGAGCACTCCAGGGCCTCGGCGGCAGCGCGGCAATCGAATTGCGCGTGCCCAAAGGGTGTTTCCGTCGTGACTGCGCCGGGCAGCTCATCCACCACGTAGCCTCGCGGCAGTTGGTAGAGGAAGTGGAAGCGGCTCACCGTGGGGCCGTCCAACAGAAGGTCGCGGGTGCGCTCCGGCAGGGGAGCCAGGCCCTGGAGGTAGCCGCTGGCCCCGGGGAAGGGACGGAAGCGCAGTCCCGCCGGGCTGACTTCGGCATAACGCGGGACGTGCATCTTGAAGTCCAAGGTGACGTCTCGGTCGAGCTGCGACAGGCCGTCGGCGCTGACGTCGCCGACCGACAGGCCGGGGAAGGCGTGCGACCAGGCACGCTCCAGGTTGGTCCGACGGGTGGCCAGCGTCTGGTAGCTGCGTCGGTAGGCCGGTGCTTCCGTCCCGCGGATGCGGGTCTCCGCGGTGACCTCGGCCGTTCCGGCAGGCCGGAGCGCCAGCTCCAGGTGCAAGTCGGTGACGTTGCCGTCCGCCGCCGCTGGCGGTGTGGTGGTGAAACGGCTCTTCCCGTCGGGCTCCACCACCAGGATGCTCGCTTGCCGGTCTGCGGCCGGCAGCTCGCTGGCCCCGTGGAATTCTGCTGTCCCGTCCAGGTACCAGTCCAACGAAGGGACCCAGAGGATGGCGTGGTTGAAGACCGCCAACGACGCTGGCTCGGAGGGCACCGTGCCGAGAGAACGCATCCGCAGGAGGATGATGCGGCTGTCCACCCCGGCGGCCTCCAGCATGGCATGCAGCAGAGAGGCCTTGTCCTTGCAGTCTCCGAAGCGCCGGGCCAGCACGCGGTCGACGCGGTAGGGCTGGTAGCCGTGGATGCCGAACTCCAGCGCGACGTACCGCGTCCTGGAGACGACGTACCCATACAGCGCCCGCACCACAGCCCGGTGGTCGTTCCGGTCGACTCCCTGCAGTGCCTCGTCGACAGCGGCGCGGATGGAGGCGTCCGGACGCAGCTGGTCGCGGATGAGACGCCAGTAGTAGCGCCCCACCTCTTCCCAGGTGCGGTAGGTCGAGACGCTCAGCGGGGACGCCACCTCGGACCAGCCCGGCATGGCTGGCTCAGAAGTGAGGCGGGGCACGCGCGAGGCCGAGAAACGGTGCAGGGTCCGGCCGTCGGCAGCCGCCGCCTGCGTCACCTTCACCCCCGCCCCCAGCGTTTTCTCATTGAAATAGAGCGGGCGTCCGGGAGGCATCTCGACGGCGTACTGCCAGCGGAGCTTGGGCGTGCCGCCCTCCACCGCCACCAGGTCCCCCCAGTAGTCCGAGAGCAGGTTCTCGGCGGCGACGTCGTCCACCTGAAACTGCACCTCCAAGAGGTCACCCGGAGCGAGCGTGGGAAAGCTCAGGACCCGGGCGCGAACGTCGTAATACATGCCGGCCCATGGCTCGTTGACGCTGATGTCGCTGTCTCCGAAGGTGTCCACCACCGAGCCATCTGGCCGGGTAATGCGCGCCCGGATGACGCGCACCTCCTGACTGCCCGGGCTGTAGGTGGCCAGATGAAAGGCGCGAAAGGCATCGACGCCCCGCTGCGAGTACAGCTTCACCACGCGCTGCTCGTAGCGCGTCGACTGGCCGCTCGGCTGAACGCGGACCAGCGTGTTGTCCACCAGCGTGATGGCGTCCTCGCTGTAGCTGTCCGCCTCGGCGACGAGGGGACCCGGGTCGATGGCGAAGCCGACGGGGAGAGAGCGAAGCTCGTCCCGCAGCGTCCGCAGCGCTTCCTGCAGCCCGGGGTTCTGCGGATGCAGGACGAGCGAGTGCTCGAAGGCGGCGAGGGCCGCGTCCCTCCGGCCAGCCTGAAGCAGCGCGTACCCCATCCGCTCGGGCACCTCCGCGTCGGTGGGGGCGAGGGCGGCGGCTTCCTCGAAACGAGCCAGCCCACGTTCGACTGCCCCGTTGGCCACGAGCAACTCCGCCAGCCTCAACCGCGTCACGTTGTCGGCGGGCTCCACCGCCAGTGCACGTTCGAGCAGCGTTTCAGCCTCCGGCACCCGCCCGAGGTCGGCCAACAGCGCGGAGAGGGTGAGTAGCGTGGAGCTGTCGCCGGGCCGCCGGGCGAGCAATCTCTGCATGCGGGTGGCCGCCTCGTCGCTGCGGTCGAGCCGGCGGGCGGAGCGCACCGCTTCGCGTGCCACGCCCAGCACGTCGGGCATCTTCTGGTAGAGCCGCTCGACGCGCAGGGTGGCCGCCGCCGGGTCCCCCGCCTCCTCGTCGACGCGGGCCAGGACGAGCTGTGCCGGCGCAAAGTCCGGGTCGTCGTGGTCCCAGCGCGCCAGCAGCTCGCGTGCCCGCCCCGGGTAGCCCGCCGCGAGCTCGTGTTGCGCCAGGGCCAGGTAAGCCTCCGGGTCGTCCGGGGCGGCGTCCACCGCCGCCTCCAGGTGACGGCGCTGCGCGCTACTGTCGTCGGCGTTCAGCCGGGCGGCAAGCAGCTCGAGGGCGGCGCTCGGTTTGCCTTGCTGTGCCGAGAGCTGGGCGGCCTTCTCGGCGAGGCGGGCGGCTACGTGCTGCAGCTCATCGAAGCCGCGGGCCGCGGCGAAAACCGCCGCGGCCTCGCCCAGCAGTTTCGCGTCGGCTGGGTGCGCGGCCACCAGCGTCTCCAGCCGCGAGGTCAGCGTCGGCAGGCGGACCGGCCTCGCCGGGGGCCCCACCGGCAAGGGCGGGAGCGATGCGGGCTGGACGGCATGGGTCCGGCCCGCCTCGTCGCGAAGGAAGAAGCCGAGCGGGACGGAGCCGTCCTGGCAGATTTTGAGGAGCACCCGGTTGACGCCCCGACGCAACTTCACCGAAAGCCGAGTCTGGTCCACCCGCGCCGGATGGTAGGCGTCGTCGGCGGCCACCCTCTCCCCGTTGACCCAGAGGCGGAAGGCTCCCGAGGTGCCGAGACCGAAATTCACCCGCCTCGCCGTCGGCTCGTCCAGCAATGCGAGTGCATAGGCCACCACCGAGCGGTTGGGCCTCAGCACCGCGGCCAGGTCCACCGCGCCGTCGAGCGCAGCGAGCGTCATTGGCCGCCACTGCGCGGGTTGGCCCTTGGCCGGGTAGGAAGCCTTGAGGTCCAGCCGGCCTTCGGGCCCAAAGTCCGTATCGCACCCGGATTTGCCTTCGTTGTCGAAGCTGCCGAGCACGTACACCGCCTGAATGAAGCCCAGCGCGGCGGCTTGCGCGCGTGCGGCGGCGACGTCGGCTCGGTCGCGGGAGGACTGCAGCAGCAGCAAACGCGCACTGGTGCGGGTGAAGGCGTCCGTTGCCGCGCTGTGGGCCACGCGCTGGTAGGTGCGGTCGAGCTCGCCCGGGTCTGCGATGAATTCGCGGGTCTCGTCCAGGTGGAGCAGCGCCGCCGTCCCCGTGGGCGACGAGGCGCTGGACAGCGCCTGCGCCGTTCGCTCGCGGACGGCTTGGGCGACCGGGTCTGCGGCTGGAGGTGCCGCAGCGAGCACAGGCAGCAACAAGCTGAGGGGGAGGACGTTCATCTTGGGGGCGACGGCTCTTTCATATCCAAGGAAGCCGTCCCACACCTAAACAACGCCGAGCGCGGCCGGTCTCTTCCCCCAGGGCCGTCCCACAAAGGGGGTTTCCCCCATGGGGCGCCCTGGGGTGGCGCCTGCTCGGTCGCGGGGCCGGCCTCGTCGAAGAGCCCGCTGGCGTCAGCTGAGCAGTCCGAGGCGGTCCATCTCCTTTGGCTGTGGAAGGCCCATCACCCGCAACAGGGTGGGAGCAATGTCGGCCAGCACCCCTGGCCGAAGCAGCGCTCCGCGGGCATCGGGATGGATGAGGTAGAAGGGAACGGGGTTGAGGGTGTGCGAGGTGTGGGGCTCCCCGGTCACCAAGTCGCGCATCTGCTCGCAGTTCCCGTGGTCGGCGGTGATGACCAGCGCATGCCCGCTGCGCGCGCAGGCGTCCCCGAGCGCGCCGAGGCAGCTGTCCACTGTCTCCACGGCCCGCATCGCAGCGCCCAGCACCCCGGTGTGGCCCACCATGTCCGGGTTGGCGTAATTGACCAGGAGAAAGTCATAGAGGCCCGAGCCGATGCGCTTCACCAGTTCCTGGGTCACCGGCACGGCGCTCATTTCCGGCTTCAAGTCGTACGTCTTCACGTCACGCGGTGAGGGAATCAGCACCCGCTCCTCTCCGGGGAAGACCACCTCACGTCCGCCGTTGAAGAAGAAGGTGACGTGCGCGTACTTCTCGGTCTCGGCGATACGGAATTGCCGCCAACCGGCGTCGGCCACCACTTCGGGGAAAATGTGGCGGGGCTGGCTCGGAGGAAAAATCACCGGCAGTCCAAAGGTGGCGTCGTACTCGGTGAGACAGAGGAAGCGGCCCAGCCGAAGGCCGCCGCGGTCGAACTCCTTGAAGTCCGGAAAGGCGAGGGCCCGGGTGATTTCACGCGCTCGGTCCGCGCGAAAGTTGAAGAAGACGACGGTGTCTCCGTCGCGGATGGTGGCGACCGGTGCGCTTCCTGAGACGAGCACCGTCGGGTGAACGAATTCATCCGTCACTTTCTCGGCATAGGCCGCTCGCACCGCCTGCACCGCACTCGGTGCGCGAGGCCCCTCAGCGCGGACCATGGCGTTGTAGGCCAGGGCAATTCGGTCCCAGCGCTGGTCGCGGTCCATGGCGTAATAGCGGCCGGACACGGTGGCGATGCTCCCGGTGCCGGTGTCGCGCAGGAAGCGCTCGAAACTCTCCAGGTCGCCGAGCGCGCTCTGGGGAGGCGTGTCCCGACCGTCCAGAAAGGCGTGCACGTACACCGAGCGCAGCCCATGCGCTTGGGCCGCCCGCAGCAAGCACTCCAAATGCGACTGGGAGGCGTGCACGCCGCCGGGCCCGAGCAGCCCCAACAGGTGCAGCGACTTTCCCTCGCGCTTGGTCTCTTCCAGGGCGGCGCGCAGCACCGGGTGGTTGGCCAGCTCACCGGAGGCGCAGGCGCGGTTGATGCGGACCAGGTCCTGGTAGACGATGCGTCCGGCGCCGATGTTGGTGTGGCCGACCTCCGAGTTCCCCATCTGCCCCTCGGGAAGGCCCACCGCGAGCCCAGAAGTCTCCAGCTGGGTGCGAGGCATTCCCTGGAGCAACCGGTCCAGAGCGGGCGTGCCCTGAAGGAGAATGGCGTTCTCGTCCCGCTCGGCGCGGATGCCCCAGCCGTCGAGGATGGCGAGAACCACCCGGTGCGCGGGTTTCATGACGCTGAGGACTCTAACCCTAGGCCCCCGGCGCTCACACGCGGGAACCGCGTCCCTTCCCCACCTTTGAGCCTTTCGTCCGAGGGACGCTCCTGCTAGGCGGGCTTGCTGGGATGGCCGCCACCTCCGGACGCATTCGTGCCTTCGACTGGCTTCGAGGACTGGCGGTCCTGGTGATGGTGGAGACCCACTCCCTCGTCTTCCTCCGGCCAGAGCTCCATCACACCCGAGCCATGGCGCGGTTGAACTGGGTCAACGGTCTGGTAGCGCCCTCGTTCATCCTGGCCGCCGGGTTCTCCCTCGGGCTCCTTCAAGTGAGGGCGGCGGCTGGTGGGCACGCCGGTCGGTCGGCGCGGTTGTGGCGGACGCTGCGTCGCATCGGAGAAGTCCTGGCGGTGGCCACCCTGGTGAACGTGGTCTGGTTTCCCATCTCTGTCGAGCCGCGCTGGCTCACCCGCATCGACATCCTCCAATGCATCGGACTGTCACTGCTGCTGGCTCTGCCGCTGCTCTTCCTTCTGGCGCGCCGCCCCACGCTGCTGGCGTCGGTCTGCCTGGCGGCGGCCGGCGTCATTTTCTTTCTCGCCCCCTACACCGAGCTGGTCACCGGCAGCGTGGCTTCGCAACTCCTCAGGCGCGAGGGACCCTGGTCCACGGTATTCCCGCTCGTCCCTTGGTCGGGCTACATCTTCCTGGGGGCAGCCTTGGGCGCGTTGCTCGCTGCTGGAGAGTTGCCACGGGTGCGCTGGCTCTTGTGGGCACTGGCCGGCATCGGGCTTCTCACCGCGCTGCTCACCCCCGTCTGGCTCGCCCTGTACCCACCCCACGAGTTCTGGGTGACGGACCCGTCCAACTCAGCCCAGCGCTGGACGGTGGTGGCCGTGCTGCTGGTTGGCCTGCTGGCGCTCGAGGCGCGCATGCCGGAAGGGTGGCGGGTCCGCGCGCCGGTGCGGTTCGTGGAACTCTTCGGCACCTCGTCTCTGGCGGCCTACTTCTTTCACGAGATGCTGTTGTTCTACCAGGTGCGCGGCCTCTCGCTGGACGTGCTGTTCGGCAAGCGGTGCGGCTGGTGGGCGTATGCCGGGCTCACGGTGAGCGTCATCGGCGCGACCGCGGTGCTGACCGCCCTGACCGACCGAGTGTACCGGGCGCTGGACAGCCGGGGCCACCTCCCAGCGGTGGCGCTTCCACCTCCGCAGTCCGGTGGGTGAGCGCCGCTAGTGCGCGACGGACTGAAGGCGGCCGAGCGCCCGCGCCACGGCCTCCACGACATCCCGCGGGGTGGGCAAGCCGCCTTTGCCCTTGGCCAGGACGACGGTGCCATTCACCTCCACCTCAAAACGCCCCGAGTGCCCGCGCACCAGGACGGCCTGGACGCCGAGCGCCTCGCGCAGGGCCTCCGCTGCTTGCGTTGCTTGAGAGAGGTAGTTGCAGGTGACGCAGTAGAAGATGGTGATTGGCACAGGGCGCGGCCGTGTAGCGCGCGGCACGCCGTTGCACAGGAGAGCGATTGAGGGGGGGTCGCCGTACCCCCTCCCTTCGGACCTGGAAACGTGCGGGAAGCGACAGTTGGACGCCGGCGAGGCCCGTCAGCTCGGCGGGGGAGCCAGTGCGCGGGAGACGGCATCCACCACGTCCTCGTCCGACGGGAAGCCCAGCCGGCCCTTGGAGGCGACGACTTTCCCGGAGACGGCAACCTCAAAAATGCCGGAATGCCCTTTCACCAGGACTGCCTCGACAGCGAGCTCCTTCTTCAGCGCGGCCGCCGCACGGGTGGCGTGGGGAAGGTAGCCTCAGGAGGTGCAGTAGGTAATGGTCACCATGGCCTTGAGTGTAACCGGGCCTTTCGGTGCCTGCAGCCCTCGGCACTTCAGCGGTGGTAAGGCTCGCCCTTGAGCAGCGTGAAGCCGCGGTACAGCTGCTCCACCAGCACCAGGCGCGCCAGCCGGTGGGGAAGCGTCAGCGAGGAAAGCGAGAGCACCCTGAAGGCCGCGGCACGCACTGTGACGTCCAGTCCGTCATCGCCCCCCACCACGAAGAGCAAGTCCTGGCTGTGCACTTGGGCCTCGCCCAACAAGCGCGCGAAGCCGGGCGTGTCCAGTCGTTCCCCGCGCTCGTCGAGCGCGATGAGGCGCTCGGTGGGCCGCCGCTGGGCAAGGAGCCGCGCCGCCTCAGCCGTCCGCGAGGCCTCCGCTGAGCGCTTGCCGGCGGGGGCCGCGAGCTCGGTCAGCTCCAGCCGGGTGTAGTGCTTCAACCGCTCGGCGTAGGCTTTGACTGCGGGTTCGAACCAACCCGAGCGGTCGCGACCCACCGACAGCACGCGGACCCTCAGGCCACCTTCTCCTTCGGCGCGTCGGCCCACAGTCCATCGAGGTCATAGAAGGCACGCACCTCCGTGCTGAAGAGGTGCACCACCACCTCACCATAGTCGAGCAACACCCAGTGGCCCGTTTCAAAGCCTTCCGTGCCGATGGTGCGAAAACCTTCCTCGCGTAGCTTTTCGCGCAGGTACTCGGCGGTCGCACTCACCTGGCGCTCGGACTCGCCTGAGCCGAGGACGAACCAATCGGCGTAAGACGTCATCCCTCGGACGTCGAGCAGCACCACCTCCAAGGCCTTCTTGTCCACCATCAACTCCGCCGCCCGTCTGGCCAAGGCGCGGGCCCGCGGGTCATCGACGGGTGGGCGGCGTGTCTCCACTGCTTCCGGCGAGCGCCGTGTCGGGCGCTTCCGGGCGACGGCAGAGCGAGGTCTGGTGGGTTTGGGCAAGAAGGCCTGTCGTCGTGAGATGCTGTCTGTAGAAGCTATGGCTGCGGAGCGCGAGGCGCAATTCCGGAAATTGGTGGAGCAGTTCCCTTCGTCGCCGATGGGACATTTCTCGTTGGGGAAGTTGCTCCTCGAGCAGCGCCGCTACGCCGAAGCGGTGGCCAGCCTGACGCAGGCCACCAGGCTGGACCCGTCCTACGCGGCAGCGCTGGTGGCCTTGGGCGAAGCGCTGCGTGGCCACGGGCAGCTGCAGGAAGCGCGTGCCACCTGGGAAGTGGCGCGGGCGCGGGCACTGGAGCAAAACCACCCCTCGCTTGCCGAGGAAGTCAGCGAGCTCCTGGAGGAGCTACCCGACGCCGTTTCCTAGTGCGCGTCGGCTGGCAAGGCCTGGCGGAACCATCGGCGGAGCTCCTGCTCCACAGGAACCATCCGTCGTAAGTCGCTGTGCACCAACAACACGCCACCCAGTCTGCGCTCACGGTCCATCCACGCGGTGAAGCCGAACACCCCCTGGCAAACGGCCTCCAGCCCCCGGCCACGGCCGTCGGTGCGGTCCAGCCAAAGCCCAAGCCCGGGGCGGCTGGCCTCGCGTCCGGTAAACAGCGCGTAGGGCGAGTGCAC
>JBKQJL010000078.1:0-14181 GCA_052147975.1 Myxococcaceae bacterium | reverse complement strand
GACGGCCAAAACAGCGCGTTTCCTCTAGTTAGAAACGGTCCAGTTTCGGGGGGCAGGTCACACATTGGAGGACTCGCACGTCAAGTGGTCTAGTTTTCGGGGGGCAGGTCACGGTAAGAGGCCGAGCTAGTCCCGCACTAACCGAGAGCGCTCTGCGAGGCATTTCGGAGCTGGCGAGCAGCGTCACCGGCGTGGCGTTGATCTCGCCTCCCTCGTCCAGGCCCAGGGGAGCCAGTTGCGCCGGCCGACGGTCTGCCGGCGAAGCACTCTCGGAAATGCTTTCCTGGATGGGCAGGAGCCCGTCTTCGAGGAAGCGACAGAGCTGGGTACCGATAATCAAGAGGGCCATGTTTCGAGAGCTTGCGACGTCAGTACTGGGGAGCGCGGCCGGTTACCGAGCGAAGGGCCCATGCGCCGACGCGCGCCGGTCAGTTCCACCAGCACCAGAACGAGGAATGCGCGGGCACTGTGACACTGACACCGAATGGTAGCGCCTTGTCCAGCAAGCTGTGGCTCGGGAGTTGCAGTCTAAGCAGTTAGGGGGAACGAAAGGCGGCAAGCAATGAGCAGCACTAACCTCATTATCCTGATCGTCGTGCTTCTACTGGTGTTTGGCGGAGGCGGCTACTACTGGACCCGGCGAGGCTGAAAGGCCGACAAAATGCTGATTGAGGCGTTTCTGCGCCCACCGTGGCGGGAAGCCACGATTCTTACCCGGCCTCGTATCATCGCCTCGATGTATCCCCGCGCATCCCTAGTTAATTGAAGAGCAAACGCTGAATTGAGGAGAAAACATGTCATCGAGCGAAAAAGACAAGCTGAAGGGAATCTTTCACGAGGCAAAGGGCAAGGTGAAGGAAATCGCTGGGAAGGTCACCGACAATCCCAAGTTGCGCGCCAAGGGCAAGACTGAAAACCTCGCGGGGCAGGCTCAGGAGAAAGTCGGCGAGGTCAAGAAGGTTCTGGGAGACTAATCTTCGCGCCGAGTTCTGGTTCGCCCATTCCTTGACGGCAACGACATTCTTCGGAGCAGGAATTAGCGCATCCTCGCAGCAGGAAAACATGGCTCGTGGCAATCCACCAGCGTGACCGCCAAAGATGTCCTAAGGCTGCTGGAGCGCCATCAACCGAGGATTTCAAAACACGGCGGCAAGAAATCTGGGAAGACGCGCGTGGAGACTTTTTTCATGGTCAAGCTGGCTTTTCTTCGAGCATCGTTCGGGACGGCCATGGCGTGACAACCCACCTTCGACCGTTCTTGCTCCCACCGACGACCGGCTCTGCCGGGGACGATGGCTATAAAGGGGAGCGGCTGTGAAGACCTGGAAGCTCAGAGCGGCGCTCAATTCGGCGCTCGACCGATTAGAGCGCCTAGAGGCGGCAGTTGTGCAGGCTGGGCTCATGCTACCGGCGCTGGCTTCCACTCGGCCAGAGCGAGTGCATCGCGGTCGAAAGTCGAAGTTTCGAGAGTCAGACATCCGTAAAATTCAGGCGGACCAAGCGGCTGGGAAGACGTTAAACGAGTTGGCCAAGTCGAACGGCATCACCAGGGCATACGTGTCGGTGCTGCTCGCCAAGGCTCGGCTGCTGCCTAAAGTCGGCCGGTAACTCGCCAGTCCTAAGGAGCCGGCTGGGCTCGGCTCGCTCCGCGCACGCCGCGGACGGCATTCACCGGGCGTCAGACGCGAACACGGGATGGCCGGACCTGAGCGTGGGGCTACAGGTGCGCACAGGACTTGCAAAAACAATGTGCGCGTCCCACTCTTTTCACCGTTGGGAAAAGCGAGGTAGGGGCCGCGCTAAGGCAGTTGTGGGAGTGGCATCGGCTGGAGTCTCCCTCCAGACCAATCACTGGCCTTGCGACCCCTACCCGCTTGCCCCAACCTACGGTGGGACTGCCGCTTCGATGCGCGCCTGCGGCCGCGAATTTTGGCATCCGCGTAACTGTGACCGGGTCGTCGCCACCCCGCTTCCGTTGAGGCGAGCCCCGTGTCAGCGTTCGTCCGCAAATGGCTGGAGCCGAACAGCGAACGGATGGTGCGCAGCTCCTCGTCGTAGATGACGAGGGTTTCTTCAGCGCATTCCTCAAAGAAAAGTTTGAAGAGCTTGGCTATACTGTGGCTACAGCATCGGACGCCTTCGAAGCGTTGGAGTTCGTCGGCAATTGGACGGCGCCACTGGTGGTTCTGCTGGATTTGAGGATGCCTCGGGTCACTGGCGAAGGACTGCTGCGAGAGCTTTCGAAGAGTACGCGCGCCGCCACAATTCGCGTCGTGCTTGTTTCGGCCCACCATACCGTTGAGCGCGTCGCAGCCGGTCATCCAATGGTGGCCGGCCGGGCGCAGAAGCCCATCGACCTCGGCGAACTGACCCGAATCGTCGTCGGCGCAACCCGAGCCCTGGGCCTTTCCACAGGCCCAGGTTGAACGGAGGGTAGACAATGATGACAACCCCCGGGGTGGCACGGCTGACGGTGGTGGCCGCGGCAAGAACGAGAAAGTCAGGGCACCCTGAGTGGACGGCGACGTACTAAAGCTGGTGCGAATCCGTTGCCGTGTGCCGACGCCCGAAGGGGTCATCGTCGCCAGGGACGTGGACACGGCCGGCCGCGTTCATTTCGCCCTGCTTGAGCCGCTCGACGGTGGCAGGGTGGCTAGGTACGCGGTGGACGCCGCGACCGGGAAGTTGGTCGGGCCGGCGCTGGATGAGCCCTAACCCGCGGCCGCGGGGAGAGTGGCACACCGAGGTTAGCGCCGCGGGTAGAATAACGCCGCCGGTAGTAGCCCTTTGGGCTGTCAGCCTCAGTGACCTGTCGACTGGACGGGATGCCTGTGTAGGAGCGCCTATCCCGCACCATTGCGACCGTGAGGGGCTGTCCGCCGTTGAGACCTACCCTTACACCCCGCCTCCAAAGACCTGGTCGGGAGTGCTTGTCGCTTTTCACGCCGGAGGCCGTCCACATCAACGCTCCCCAATCGACAGCGAGCGGTGCGCCGTGGGGCCGCTGACGCGAGCGTCAGAGGGTGCGGCCGCAGCGCACGTCGGTAGATGCAGGACGAGAGCGCCAGGGGGCAGTGTCTTGGGGACGGCAGACGGGGCGACTTCGGCCGACCCGGAGCAGCGCACCCGCCTTCACTCCTTCGCTTCGGGCCCGCCGTCGAGGGCCGAGACGGTGATTTGACTTTGGCCCATCATCGAAAGGTGGATGACACAGAAGTATGGAATGACGGTCCCGGGTGGGGCCGAATTCGGAATGACGAAGCTCGTCACGCCTGGAGCCGCGGCGACGTCAAATTAGACGCCGTCGACCGCTCCCGGGACGTAATTGTTGAAAGCGCTCTGGCTGGTCACCGTGTGCGCGACCCCGTCCTGGTTGGTGACGGTAACTGTCGCCCCAGGCTCCACCGTCAAATTCGTCGGGCTATAGGCATAGTTGGAAATGGTGATGGTCGGGCCCCCACCCGGGCCCGCGTCTGTCCCGGCATCGACAGGCTCGCATTGCCTCAGGATGCATTGCTGTGAGTTGCTACAAACGACACAAGCCGTCCCACCGACGCCGCAGGTGTCGAGGGTCGCCAGCGTCTCGCAGGCTCCGTCGGAAGTGCAGCAGCCAGCGGATGTCAGCGCGCCGCAAGAGGGGGAGGAGCTTCCACTCGTGCATGCTGCGGGCAGGACGGCTAGACAGAGGAGGAGGCCAAGGGCGCCCACGAGTCGCAAGGACGCCGTGGCAGGGCTGCTGGTGGCGTCAGCGCAGCGGATTTTCGGACGGGCGAATGAAGAAGCCGAGCTCCATCGACGAATACCTGGCCACGGTGAGTGGCGACCAACGCGCCATGCTCGACAAGCTTCGCAAAACAATTCGAGAGCTTGTTCCAGAGGCTGAGGAGTGTATCAGCTATGGGATTCCGGCGTTCCGGTTGAAGGGCTCCATCCTCGCCGGATTCGCCGTCAGGACGACGGGCTGCTCCTACTACCCTTTCAGTGGCTCGACGCTTCGAAGTCTTGCCGAGGACCTCAGTAACTACGAGACGACCAAGAGCGCTCTACACTTTGAGCGGCCGTTGCCGAAGGTCCTCGTCCGGAAGCTCCTCAAAGCGCGTCTTGCCCAGACGGAACAATGAGCGCCGGCCAAGGAGTGTCTGGCGGTCGGCTGAGGCGTGGCACCTGCCGTCGCCGCTGTGGCCGAGGCACCCGGGCGGCCGCCGCGGGAGCGCTGCGTGGCATGTCTGTGTCGCGCGCCGCAGAGGCGCGCAAGGCTTGCGTCCGGCTGCACGGTTTGCGTCCCGCTGCGCCAGGCCCGAGAGCCGACGAGCTGGCGCATGCAATGCAATGGTCTTCGCTTGGGGGTAGTGGAGCATTCACCTGCTTTCGGTGGGTGGTTCCCGAGTAAGGAGAGACACGGTGCAGCCGAAGAGAGGCGTCGAGGCGGTGGAAGGGGACTCACCCATGCTGCGGCGGAGGCCGTACGGCCTGCGCGCGCTGGTTGACTCGCTGGGCGGGTGGTTTACGGCGAATCCCAACAGCGAGGCGGTGACAACGAGGATTCGACTCGAAGCTTCACCAGAGGCGGTCTGGACGGCACTGCGATTTTACGAGGACATCCCGACGAGGCCCGGGCTCTTCTTGCTGGCTCTGCTGCCGCGGCCCATTCGCTCGGTCGGGGAGAAGACCCGCGTGGGCGCGAGCGTCCGGTGCGAGTACGACGGAGGCCACCTCGTTAAGCGCATCACGGTTGCCGAGCCAGGCCAGCTGCTTCGCTTCGAGGTGCTTGAGCAGCAGCTTGGCATCGAGAACAGCGTGTCGATGGGTGAGGGCTCATACGAGATTCGGCCCTCCGCCGTCGGCTCAGAAGTCCTTCTCACCACGCACTACCGCGGCCACCTCCGACCGCGCCTGCTGTGGCGCCCCTTCGAGCGGTCCCTGGCGCACCACGTCCACCGTCACATCCTAAACGGCATGAAGACGCTGCTTCGGGAGGCGCCTGCAGAGCGCGCGTCCGCCGAGTTGCGCACCGTTGCCCGAGTGGCTCCCGCGACAGGAGGGCCAGGCTCGCCCGCCGTCTGACGGGCCGCCCCGCGTCAGCGTGGTCGTCGGTGGCGGGCCAAGAGGCCCAACCGCACGTGCTCCTCGCGCTCGCGCTCGTCGAGTGTCCGGCGGACGGCCAACAGCTGCCGCTGGAGCTCCGGGGTGAGGTGGTGCTCCAGGCTGTTGACCTGCCTGGAGGTTTGGGCCAACGCCTCGCCGAGCCTGCGAAGCAGCATTTCCCGGGGGGCCGCCCCGACCAGCAAGTCCGCCAGCTTCTCGAACGCGCTGGCCGCCTCGACTGCCGTTGGGGACGGCCCGGGGGCGATGCCGCGCGCAGCCACCGTTCGCGCGAAGCGCGGCGCCTCGACCACGTCCGAGACGGCGACGCCCCACACTTGGCCAGTCCGAACCTGCACCCGCACGTCCCGCGCCGGCCAGCCCAGTGCTCGAAGGCCCACCCCTCCCTCCGCCGAGAGAGCGCGCAGGAGCGCCGGCCAAGCCTTCCGCGCTTGTCCTGCAATTTCCATCCGACTGTCCGCGGCGCTGCGGGCAATGCGGAACAGCTCGCCCACCAGCGCCTCGCGCTTGCGGCGCAAGAGTGCAGTCCCGCGTTTCAGCCGCTGAAGCCGCTGCTGGGCCCGCAGCAACCCCACCCGCGTGGCGGAGAGTTGGGAGCGGGTGCTCACGGCGGGCTCGACGGCTGGCGGTGCCCGGCCCACGTCTCGTCGCGGATGCGCGTGAGGTCCTCGCGGGGCAGCGCGTCGAGCAGCGCCCAACCGGAGGCGATGGTTTCCTTCAGCGTCCTGCGCGTTCGTCCCTGGCCAACGAAGTCCCGTTCGAAGTGCTCGAGAAAGCCCAGCGCCCGCCGGTCGGCGGCAACCAGGCCCGTCTCGCCGACGATGGCCGCCATCAGCCGGGCTTCGCGACCTCGAGCGTAGAGCGCGTACAGCTGGTCCGCCCACTGGCGGTGCTCGGGGACGGTGTGGCCCACGCCGATGCCGGCATTCATCAGCCGAGACAACGAGGGAAGGACGTCGACTGGCGGAAAGACACCTCGGCGATGGAGCTCGCGGCTGAGCACCACCTGGCCTTCGGTGATGTAGCCGGTGAGGTCCGGAATGGGGTGCGTCAAGTCATCGTCAGGCATGGTGAGGACCGGAATCTGCGTCAACGAGCCCTCCCGCCCGCGGACGATGCCGGCCCGCTCAAACAGCGAGGCCAAGTCGGTGTACATGGTCCCCGGGTAGCCGCGCCGACCGGGAATCTCCTGGCGCGCGGTGGCAATCTCCCGCAGCGCCTCGCAGTAGTGGGTGACGTCGGCGATGACCACCAGCACGTGGAGCCCACACTCGAAGGCGAGGAACTCCGCCTCGCCGAGGGCCAGCCGTGGGGCGAGGAGTCGCTCCACGGTCGGGTCCTTCATCTCGTTGATGAAGAGGACGCTCCGCTCCAGCGCGCCGCTGCGTTCGAAGCGCTCCAGGAAGTCGCGCCGCTCGCGAGCGGTGATGCCAATGCCGACAAAAACCACCGCGAAGGGCTCGCCTTTGGGCGCGCGCGCCCACTCGACAATGTGCGCGGCCACCTCCAGTGCCGGCAGGCCTGGCCCGGAGAAGATGGGGAGTTTTTGTCCGCGCACCAGAGTATTCATTCCGTCGATGGCGGAGATGCCGGTCTCGATGAAGTCTTCCGGCGGAAGGCGGGCGGCCGGGTTGAGTGGCGCCCCGGCCAACGAGCGCCTGGCCTCACCCACCGGTGGCGGTAGCCCGTCGATGGGCGCTCCAAGCCCGTTGAAGGCGCGCCCCAGTAGCTCTCGGCCCACGGTGGCCTGGGCCACCTCGCCACTAAACGTCACCCGCACTTTCGCCGGCGCCAGCCCCAGCGACTCGTCGAGCAACTGCACCACGGTGACGTGCTCGCCGGCGTCGATGACCTGGCCTTGCCATTGCTTCTGACCGGGAATTTCCAGCCGCACCCACTCGCCCAGCGCGACCGCATGTGTCCTCTCCACGAAGACGAGTGGCCCGGCCGCGCCGGTTGCCGACCGGTAGGTTTGGGCGACGCCGCTGCTCATGCCCGGGCCTCTTCGGGGCGCAGCGCGGCAAGCGTGGCCTCGGCATCGCTGACCCGCTGGGAGAGCTCCGAGACCGGCGCGTCGCGCAGCGCGATGAGTGCTCGGCGAAAGGGCCCGAGGTCCAGCGTGGCAAGCGGGGCGCCGGCGCGAATCCTTTCGCTGGCCAGCGTGCGGGCGCGCTGGGAGAGCTCGGCGAGACGGAACGTCTTCAGCGGAGGGGACGAGGCGTCGTTGGGGTGGTAGGCGCTCTGCCCGAGAACCACCTCCCGCACCAGTCTGGCCACCTGGAGCACCAGTCGGTCCTCGTCCTGGAGCGCCTCTGGCCCCACCAGTCCGGCAATCTCCCGCAGCTCCGCGTCACGCTGGAGAAGCTCGAATGTCTGGGCCCGGACGGCCGACCAGGAGGCGTCCACCTCGCGCTCGAACCAAGCCTTGGTGCGCTCGACGTACAGGCTGTAGCTCGTCTCCCAGTCCACCGCCGGAAACTGCCGCTGGTGGGCCAAGTCCGCATCCAAGGCCCACAGGCTGCCTGCCACCCGCAGCGTGGCCTGGCTCACTGGCTCGGAGAGGTCGCCGCCCGGTGGAGAGACGGCGCTGATGAGCGTGACGGCCCCCTCGCGCTCGGGGCGGCCGAGGAGGCGCGCGCGCCCGGCCCGCTCGTAGAAGGCGCCGAGGCGGCTCGCCAAGTAGGTGGGGTAGCCCTCCTCGCCGGGCATCTCCTGCAGGCGCGCCCCAATTTCCCGCAGCGCCTCCGCCCACCGCGACAGGCTGTCCGCCATCAGCGCCACCCGGTAGCCCATGTCGCGGTAGTACTCGGCCACCGTGATGCCGAGGTACACCGAGGCCTCCCGCGCGACGACGGGCATGTTGGAGGTGTTCACCACCATCACCGTGCGGTCCATAATTGACCGTCCGGTGCGCGGGTCGACCAGGCGCGGGAACTCGCCCAGCACCTCGGACATCTCGTTCCCGCGCTCGCCGCAACCGATGTAGACGACGACGTCGGCGTCGGCGTGTTTGGCCAGGGACTGCTCGACCACCGTCTTCCCGGTGCCGAAGCCGCCGATGACGGCCACCGTGCCGCCTTCCGCCACCGGGAAGAGCAAGTCAAAAATGCGCTGCCCGGTGAGCAGTGGGCGGTCGTCCGGGAGCCGGCGTCCGGTGGGGCGGGGGGTGCGCACACTCCAGGTGTGTGAGAGGTGGAGCGGCGTCCCATCCTTGAGCTCACCCACCGCAGCCTCGACGGTGAAGTCGCCCGGGCTAAGCACGGCGACGGTGCCCGTCACGCCCGGCGGGACGAGGACGCGGTGGAGGAAGCCCGGCCGCTCTTCCACCGTGCCCAGCACGTCGCCGCCTGAAACCGACGTCCCGGGCGAAACAGCGGGCTGGAAGCGCCACTGCCGGGCGGGGTCCAGCGTCGGCACGTTCTCCCCGGGCCCGATGAAGTCCCCGCTGCGCTCGGCGAGGACATTCAACGGACGGCCCAAGCCGTCGAAAATAGAGCCGAGGAGGCCTGGGCCGAGGCGCACCGAGAGCGTCTGCCCGGTGAAGGCCAGAGGCTCTCCCACGGCCAGCCCGCCGGTGTCCTCGTAGACTTGAAGGGTGGCGGTCGCGCCGGACAGGCGGATGACCTCGGAGAGGAGTCGGCCGTGTCCCACCGCTGCCAGCTCGTACAGCGAGACGGCCGGGACGGGCTCGGCCTCAACCAGGGAGCCGTTGACGCGGGTGATGCGAAGCGGGGCCGTCATCGTAGCCGCACCTGGTAGCCGACGGCCTGCCGCAAGAGCTCGACGACGTAGGCGTCCGACGCTGCGGCGCGCGCCGTCCAAGCTGGGGCGGGGAAGGGGATGACGAGCGGGAGAACGCGCGAGGAAATGCGGCGCCGGACCTCCTCATCGAGAGCCTCGTAGAGACTGCTCTCGACGAGGACGAGGCCAACGCCAGAGTCGGCGAGGAGCGCCGACATGCGGCGGTTCGCCTCGCCGGCGTCCTGCGCCTCCATCGTCTGCAGTCCGGCCAGGGCAAAGCCGGCAGCGGACGGCGGACGACACAGCGCCAGCACCCGCCCCTCAGTCACTGGTAGACCTCCCCGCGCCGCTCCTCGAGAGGCGCGTTGAGGGCGAGCGCCCAGGCCAGTCTCTGGAAGCGCTCCACCTCTTGGCGGAGGTGGGCCGCGTAGTCGAGCACCGGCCCGGAGCCGAGCGGCTCCGTCCTTGCCGTGCGGTGCAGGTGTGCCCGGTGGACAGCGGCGAGGCGCTCGGCCAGCCGAGAGGTTTCGCTGCCCACGAAGGCGGCGTCGAGAAGGGTACCGCGGAAGCAGGCCTTGGCGAGCTCCAGCGCGGCGAGCGGCGGCCGCGTGCGCGCGACGGCTTCCAGGGCAACGAGGCTGACGCGTCCCCCCTCGACGAAGAGTGGCGCGAGCTGGAGCTCGGACGGCGAGTCCGCCAACAGCAGAGCCGTGAGGACGTTTTCTTCGTCCAACAGAGTCTCGACGTGCCAGCGCAACAGCGCGTCCGCGCGCCGGGACGCCAGCAGCGCCCGCCCGGCGAAGTTGCGGGTGAGTGCCGTCTCCAGCAGGAGGAAGTCCGGCGGTCCCCGTCTGGGGGCGCCCGCCAGCGCCGAGGCGGCCGGGTGGCGCCAGACAACCAGTAGGGCAGCCAGCGCGGCGATGCTGGGCTGGGCGGCCAGCGTGTCCAGCGCCCGGAGTGGTAGCGCCGGGGTGGGAAGCGTCCCGGCGAGCCGGTCCTCGGGCGGCACGCCGGCCGCAGCTCCGCGCAGCAGCGCGCGGAGGCTGCGCCGGTCCTCGTCTGCGAAAAGCACCTCCAGAAGCTCCGGCCGTTCTCGACACCAGCGCGCCAGCAGGGCCAGACGCTCGCCGGCGCGCCGACGAACGGCCCGCTCCAGCCGCGCGGCGGTGGGCGCCCCGTCGAGGTGCAAGGGCGTGCGCGCCTGCTCCAAGCGCGCGGCCAGGGTGGGGAGGTCCGGCGCGTCTACCAGCCCCTGCCAGTCCCCGGCGGAGAGTAAATGGGTGGCCAGCCCGCGGGCGCGCGCGGAAACCTCGTCGTAGCTGCTCACTGGCCGCCTTCCAGTCGCTGCACAACACGGATGGCCAGGCTCGGACGGGCGGCGGCGAGGCGCGCGGCCAGGCTCCTGTCCATCTCCACCCGGCCGTCGGCGCTTGCCACCCGGACGCCCACCTTGACGTCGGCGGACGCCTCCAGCCGAGCGCCCGGGCCGGCCGCGGCGGCGACTGCGGCCAAGTCCGCGGAAGCGCACCGCAGGACGACCTCCTCGCCGGAGAGGAGGCCGAGTAGGAGCCGCACGTCGCGCTCGAGGGTTGGGGCATAGGACGGCCAGCCGCGGACCTGCTCCTGCAGCCCGAGCGCGCGCTCGAAGACGGCGTCGAGAAGCTTGCTGCGCGCCTGCAGCACCCGGGTTTCCGCCTGCCGCCGCGCCTCGAGTAGCCGCTGCTCGGCCCGGCCACGAAGTGCCCGGGCATGCTCGGCCAGCCGGGCTTGGGTGCGCGCCGTTCCCTCTCCCGCGGCGTCCTGTCGCACTCGTTCCGCCTCGTCGGCAGCGCGTTTGAGCTCCTCGGCTTCGCCGGCCGCTGCCTCGCGCTCGAGGGCGGCCAGCAACTCGGGCAGCGGCACGTCAGCCTCCGGCGCGGAACATGATGAACATCGCCACCACGAAACCGAGAATGGACATGGTCTCGGGAATGGCCAGCATGATGATGACGGTGGCGCCGAGCTCGGGTTTCTCGGCCAGGCTGGCCGCAGCTGCCGGCCCAATGCGCGACTGGGCCCATGCCGTAGCAAGCGTGGGAATGGCGATGGCGAGCGCGGCGCTGAGGGTAACTCCTAGGAGCGGCATCAGGTGTTCCTCCAATGGCGAAAGGGGCGGTACTGGACGCCGCCCGGGCTGTAGAAGCGGCCGAAGAACTCCACGTAGTGCAGCCGGAGCCCTTGAATGGTGGGGCTAAACAAGGCGAGGCCGAAGTTGATGAGGTGGAAGAGCAGCGCGAAGATGATGCCGACCACCAGGCTTCCGGCGGCGCCCGCCAGACGATTGGCGACCAGCGCCAGCATCACCGAGGCGGTCCCCAGCGCCATGATGCGGGCGTAGGAAAGGACGTTGCCCAGCGTCGAGAGCAGCTCCACCGGCGCAACCAGTCCCTCGGCGGCAATGAGCAGCGGGAACGCGACGAGCAGCGCAACCACCAGCGGGGTGAGCAACTGGTGCGGCAGCACCCGAAAGGCGGCCAACAGAGCTGCCAGGATGAGCAACATCATCAGTGCGGACAGCCCGCGCCCGATGGCTTGGCGAGGATGGCCGCGAAAGGCGCTGACCACGCCCAGCACGAGGCCGAGCAGGACATGCACCAGCCCGAGGGCGAGGCACAGCCCGAGGAAGGAGATGATGTCGCGCGGCTCCTCGCGGTTGAGAACCAAAGGCCGCATGCCGAACCAATGCCGGCCCAAGTCTCCGAAGAATTCACCGAAGAGAACGCCGAAGATGAGGGTGAAGAGCGCGCAAGCCATAGAGATTTCGGAGATGGCGCGCAGCGAAGTTTCCGGTCGGGAGCGGTAGCGGACCGCCAGCCCCAGCAGCCCGAGCACCAGGGCGTAGCCGACGTCGCCCACCATCAAGCCGAAAAACATCGGGAAGAAGATGGCGACGAAGGGCGTCGGGTCGATGCTGCCGTAACGTGGAAGCGGCAGCATCCCCACCAGCAGCTGGAAGGGACGAAAGAGGCGCGGGTTGTGCAGCACCACCGGCGCCTCGGCAGACCACTGCTCGGCGGCGAGCGTCTCGACTGAAACCGACGGGCCCACGGCCTCGGCGAGGCGCGCCGTCAGCCGCGGCACCTCCGCCGCCGGCACCCAACCTTCCAGGACGAAGGCATGGGCGGTCGAGGCCGACAGGCGCAACCCCTCGAGCTGAGCGAGGCGGTCATGGACGGCGGCCGCAGCCGCCCTGAGCTCGGGAAGCTTGGCTTTGAGGCGGGCGCGCGCTTGCGCCACCGCCTCCAGCTCGGCGGGGATGGCGCGCAGCCGCTGGACGATGTGGGGGACGGCATCGGCCAGCGACTGGCCCTCGTACCCACGCGGCAGCGGCACCTGCTCCACGCCGCTCTCGGTGAGCAAGCGCTCCACGTGGGGCGCATGACGCACCGGCACCAACAACAGGAGCACCAACTCGCCACTCGCCAGCGGGTGTGTCCGTAACTCGAAGTCCCTCCCCAAGGAGCCGTCGAGCGAGGTGCGCAGGCGCTCCACACTGCCGACTTGCCCGGCGCGAAGCACCACCAGGTAGGCCCGCACGCCGGGGGCCACCCCGTTCTCGAAGAGCTTGCCGAAGACTGCCATCACATCCTGGTACTTGGCCAACAGCGCGCGCTCCTCCTGGAGTGCTCGCTCATGCGTCTGAAGGTGCTCCGCCTCGCGCCGGACGCGGCGGGCCTGACGCGCCGAGCGGGCCCACCCAGTCGGCGCCGCAGCAGCAGCTTCGCCGGGCTCCGAAGCGCCCAACAGCGACAGACCAACCTTGACGTCCTCGAGAATTCGTTTCAGTTGCCGTTCGAGACGCAGCTCGCGCGGCGCGAGTTGAAACGGGGCGAGTCGGCGTCTTGCGGTCGGGGCGGCGAGGTGGACGAGCCCCAAGTCTTGGAGCGCGGCCAGCGTCGGCGAGAGCACTTCGCGGGGGCCCAGTACCCGAACGCGGCTCATGCGCAAAATCATGGGCCCACCGCCGGCACGTCCTCGACGAGGCTTCTCAACACGAAGAGCGCGAGGTCCTCCAACCCCGGCGCGGTCACCGCCTGGTACCGCCGCACGCGTGCCTCCGCCAGCGCCGCAATGTGCTGGAGCTCCACCTCGAGCTCCGCTTTTGTCTGCGTCTCGATGCGCGCGGTGCCGGCTTGGGCCTCCTCTTCAGCGTGGGCTGCCAGCGCCCGCGCATCCACGCGGGCGAGCTCCAGAAGCCGGGCCGCGGAAGTCCGAGCCTCCTCGAGGCGTGAGGCGAGGCGTCGTTCTGCCTCGAGCAGCTGGTCCAGGTCGTCCTTCACACCAATCCCCGGGGGGCGCCTTCGGCAGCGTCCGACGGGAGGCACTGCAAAGAATGGTCCCCCAGAAACGGTGGGGTGGCTGGCGTTGCGGTGACGCGCATTGGCAATGAAGAGGGAAATAAGAGGGTTGCCGTCCGCTGCCGCCGTCGCCGGCCATTGGATGCGTGGCCCACGAGCCAGCGCGCAATTCCTGCGCCCAACGGCAGGGGCGGGAAGGGCATCCGCCTGCCGGGCTCAGCCCGTGCTTGTCGGCTCGGTGACGTCGACCGAGCCCCACAACATGGAGCGGTCTTCTTGGGCGAGGTTTGTCGGAGAGGGGCGCGCGGGCTCGGCAAAGCTGCGCAACACCATTCGAGCGCCCGGGCGGGCTGCCCTTTGCGCCGCCGCCAACAACCGCGCGCGGTAGCTCGCCGGCGTACCGTCCAGGACGTTGGAGAAGGTGAAGCCGTCGAAGCTGCCGGGGCGAACGGATTCCAAGTACCCAGCCGCGTCGGCACAAACCAGTTCCACCGGGTGCGCGGGTCTGGCTGCAGGCGGGTAGTCCCCGAGGAGGAGGGCTCGGGCGTAGGGGTTTGTGGCGTTGGGATGGCGGGCGAAGCAGCGCTGCATGCGGGAGCGCATGACCGCGCCAAAGTGCGGCGGCAGCACGCGGAGAAAGGGCGAGGCATAGACGCGACGAAGCCCACTCAAGGAGAGCAGCGTGTCCACGCCGGCTCTGAAGCGCCGCGTGTCCAGGTGCGCATGCCAGAAGGCGAGTTGGCTGGCGGTCGCGTCCAGGGCGAGGAATTCCTCGACGCGTGCCCGACGCCACCCGGCCAGCGGCAACAGCGCGCGGCCGAAGCCCATCAGCCGCTCCGCGGTGCCGGTTTGCGCCGGAGCCCCCCCGAGGCGTGCGCGAGCGTACGCCAGTTGCACTGGGTTGATGTCCACGGCGACGACAGGCTGCTGCTCGGCGAGCGCCAGGGCCGTGTCCCCGGCGGAGGCAATGCAGAAAATCCGTCCTCGGCCGGCGAAGGCC
>JBKQJL010000077.1:0-38844 GCA_052147975.1 Myxococcaceae bacterium | reverse complement strand
TTGACGGCCATGCCTTTGTCGCCTCCGCGCTGGCCCGCGGCGCGGCGGGCGCGGTGGTGCGGAGAGGCAAGCCGCTTCCGGCGCTGCCAGCGGGCTTCGGGCTCTTCACCGTGGACAACACGCTGAGCGCGCTGGGCGCGCTGGCGCGCTTTCACCGCCGGCGCTTTCCGCTTCCGCTCGGCGCGGTGGGGGGCAGCAACGGAAAGACCACCACCAAGGAGATGGTGGGCAGCATCCTCAGCGTCAACGGTGCGGCCCTGAAGACCGAAGGCAACCTCAACAACGAGGTGGGAGTCCCGCTGACGTTGCTCCGCCTCGGCCCCGAGCACCGGGCCGCGGTGGTGGAACTGGGGATGAATGCGCCAGGCGAGATGGGACGGCTGGTGGCGATGGCCGAGCCGGACGCCGCGGTGCTCACCACCATCCAACCCGAGCATCTGCAGGGCCTGGGAAGCCTGGCCGGAGTGGCCGCCGCGGAGGGCGAGCTCTTTTCAGGGTTGGCAGCCACCGCCACGGCGGTGGTCAACCTCGATGAGCCGTTGGTGGTGGAGCAGGCCAAGGCGTCCCGGGCGCGCTGGCTCACCTTCGGACGAGACAAAAGCTCGGACGTCCGTCTGGAGAAGACGCGGCCGCTCGGCCGCACTGGCCAAGAGGTGCTGTTGCGGTCAGAGGGCCGCACCCTCGGTGTGACGTTGCGCTTCGTGGGGGCGCACAACGCCCTCAACGCCGCGGCGGCGTTTGCCTTGGCGCGCTCGCTGGGGGCTTCCGCTGAGGCCTGCGTGCAGGGCCTCTCCCTGGCCACGCCCACCGCGCGCCGGTTGACCGTGCTGGAGGCGCCAGGCGGCCTCACGGTGCTGGATGACTGTTACAACGCCAACCCGGCTTCGGTGACGGCCGCCCTCGAGACAGCGCAGGCGTTGGCCGGCACCGGCCGGGTGGTGGCGGTGCTGGGGGACATGCTCGAGCTCGGCCCAGGCGAGGCCGAAGCCCACCGGCACATGGCCGAAGTGGCCTCCAGACTCGCGGCGGTGCGGGCCTTCCTTGGGCCACGAAGCCTGTCGGCGGCGCCGGCCGAAGAGCCTCCCGAGGCGGCACGCTTCGTGGAAGTGGAGCCGCTGTGGGACTGGCTTCGGCCGCGGCTTCGGCCCGGGGATGTCGTCCTGGTGAAGGGAAGCCGGGGCATGCGCATGGAGCGGCTGGTGGAACGACTGACGGGAGCGGCCTCGGCCGCCGGGCACTGAATGCTCTTTCTCCTCTACGAGGCCTTCAAGGACAGCCACGCGGGCCGCTTTCTCAACTTTCTGCGCTACCCCACCTTCCGGATTGTGGCCGCCGGGGTGGCGGCGCTGCTGATTGGACTGCTCTTCGGGCGGGCCTTCATTGCCCAGCTGCGTGCCACCCAAGGCGAGGCAAACAACGTCCGGGAGGACACCCCCGACCGGCACCAGACGAAGAAGGGCACTCCCACCATGGGTGGGGCGCTCATCCTTCTATGCGTGGCCCTGGCCACGCTGCTCTTCGCCGACTTGCGCGAGCGCGTCATCTGGGTGGCGCTGTTGTGGACGTTGGGGTTTGGCTTCATTGGCTTTCTCGACGACTGGCTGAAGCTGTCCAAGCGAAACTCGAAGGGCCTCGCCCCGAGGAAAAAGCTGCTGCTGCAGACGGCCTTCTTCGTGGTGGGCATTTTTGGCATCCTCTGCACCTGGCAGGGGGGCTCGCCGCACCTCCTTGTGGACACGCGGCTCACGCTGCCGTTCATCCCCACCCGCCACTTCAACCTCGAGCTCGGTTGGGCCTACCTCGGCTTCGCCTGGCTGGTGGTGGTGGGGGCCTCCAACGCCGTCAACCTGACGGACGGGCTGGACGGCCTGGCCATCGTCCCCACCATCGTCGCGGCGCTCACCTTCGCCGTCTTCTGCTACGTGGCCGGCAGCGGGCTGTACCTGGCGGACTTGGTGGCCGCCGCCGGTGGCGGCCAAAAGCTGGTGAGCGTCCCCCTGTGGCGCTACCTGGGCATTCCGCAAGTGGTGGGCGGTGCCGAGCTGGCCGTCTTCTGCGCCTCCATCGTCGGGGCGGGAATTGCCTTTCTCTGGTTCAACACCTACCCGGCCTCCGTCTTCATGGGGGACGTCGGCTCGCTGGCCCTCGGCGGGGCGCTGGGCGGCTTGGCCGTCCTCAGCAAGCAGGAGGTGACGTCGGCCTTCATCCTCGGCGTCTTCTTGGCCGAGTTGCTCTCGGTGATGATTCAGGTGGCCAGCTTTCGCCTCACTGGCCGGCGCGTGTTCCGCATGGCACCGGTGCACCACCACTTCGAGCTGAAGGGCCTGAGCGAGCCGAAAATTATTGTCCGCTTCTGGATTGTCTCCATTTTGTGCTGCGGCGTGGCCCTGCTCACGCTGAAGCTGCGCTGAGGGCGGGGCGAGGGCCACCAGGGTGAGCCTCCAATCGCTGTCGGGCTGTGCGGTGGCCGTTTTGGGGGCGGGCAAAAGCGGCCTGGCCGCGGCGCGGCTGTTGGGCCGGGCCGGAGCTCGCGTCACTGTCCTGGACGGGCAGCCGCTCGAGGCGCTGGCCGGGGCTTCTGCCGCCTTGGAAGCCACCGGGGCAGAGCTCAAAGCAGCGCAGGCCCTCCAGACAATGGACCTCGGCCGGCCGGATTTGGTGGTGGTCAGTCCGGGAGTGCCGCTCTCTTTCCCTTCCCTGCAGCAAGCCCGCAGCCGCGGCATTCCGGTGTGGGGCGAGGTGGAGTTGGCGGGGCGCTTTCTGGCCCAAGGCGTGCCGGTGGTGGCCAACACCGGCACCAACGGCAAAAGCACCACCACCGCGCTGTGCGGCGCGCTGTGCGCCGAAGGTGGCCTTCGGCCCTTCGTCGGCGGCAACCTCGGGACGCCCCTCAGCGATGCGCTGGAGGGGCCGGTGCCGGGGGCGTACGTCGTCGAGCTCTCCAGCTTCCAACTCGAGGGGCTGCATTCGCTGCGCGTGCACGCGGCCGCGCTGCTCAACCTCACCCCGGACCACCTCGACCGCTATCCCTCGCTGCAGGCCTACGCCGAGGCGAAAGCGCGCATTTTTCAAAACCAGGGCCCCGCGGACCTCGCCGTCCTCAACTTGGACGACCCGTGGACGCCGCGCTTTGCGGCGCGGCTGCGCTCGCCGGCCCGCGGCTTCACCCTGGACGGCCGCACCACGCTGCCCGGAGGCTTTGCCGGCGCGGCGGTGGCCTCGCCTCAGGGCTTTTCGGTGCAAAGCGAGGACCTCCTCTTCCGCGTCGACAGCCGCGCGCTGCGCGGGGTCCACAACCTGCAAAATGCCATGGCCGCCACGCTGCTCGCGCTCCACCTCGGAGTTGGGCCCGAGCAGGTGCAGCGCGGGCTGGACGGCTTCCCCGGGCTTCCCCACCGGCTCGAGTCCGTCCGGGTGCTGGACGGGGTGGAGTGGGTGAATGACAGCAAAGCCACCAACGTCGACGCTGCGGTGGTGGCGCTCCAGGCCTTCCCCGAGGGGAGTCGGCTGTGGCTGCTGGCTGGCGGCAAGGGGAAGGGCGCCCCCTATGCCCCCTTGCGGAAGGCGGCCGGCGGAAAAGTCGCCGCCGTCCTCACCCTTGGGCAGGATGGCCCCCTCATCGAAGAGGAGTTCGCCACGGAGTACACCGTCCACGCCTGCGGCACGCTGGAACGGGCGGTGGCCCGCGCTCGGGAGCTCGCTCGCCCCGGAGACGTGGTGCTGCTCTCGCCCGCCTGCGCCTCGTTTGACCAATTCCTCAACTTCGAGGACCGCGGGGACACCTTCCGCCGTCTGGTGAAGGCGCTGATATGAGCTGGCCTCGGCGCCCCCAGCCCTCCCATGCGCTTCCCGACGGACGCACCGAGCCGGTGCGCCTCTCGGTGGACCCGATTCTCTTGGCCGCGGTGCTGGGGCTGCTCAGCCTCGGCCTGGTGATGGTGTACTCGGCCAGCGCGGTGACGGCGCTGGAAAAGACGGGCAACGGCTTCTACTTTCTGCAGCGACAGCTGGTGGCCGCCCTGGTGGGGCTGTTGGCCATGGCCACCGCCCTCAAGCTGGGGTACCGCCGCCTGGCGCGTCTGGCCTACCCCCTGTTGGTGGTGACGGTGCTGCTGTTGGTGCTGGTGCTGGTGCCAGGCATCGGCACCCTGGTGGGAGGGGCCCGGCGGTGGATTCGCTTCCCCGGGGTGAGCATCCAGCCGGCCGAAATCGCCAAGTTCACCTGGGTGGTGTACCTGGCCTACAGCCTGGCCAAGAAGCGCGAGAAGGTGGCGTCCTTCAGCATTGGCTTTCTCCCGCACCTGTTGTTGGGGGGTATGCTGGTGGTGCTGTGCATGGCCCAGCCGGACTTCGGCAGCGCCGTCGAGCTGCTGGCGCTGCTCTTTGTGCTGCTCTTCGCCGCCGGGACAAAGCTTTCCTACCTGGTCGGCTCGGTGCTGCTTGCGCTCCCACTGGCCTACCAGGCCATCGCCCACTCGCCCTACCGCTTGAAGCGGATTACCGCCTTCCTCGACCCCTGGGCGCACCGCCATGACGTCGGCTACCAGGTGGCGCAGTCCCTCATCTCGGTCGGCTCGGGCGGCTTCTGGGGCCTGGGGCTGGGGGAGAGCCGGCAGAAGCTCTTCTTCCTGCCCGAGGCGCACACCGACTTCATCTTCAGCATTGTCGGCGAGGAGCTCGGGCTCTTTGGCGCGGCAGCGACGGTGCTGCTGTACGCAGTCATTGTGTGGCGGGGGACCCGTGCCGCGCTCCGTGCCGGGGAAACCTTTGGGACGTACCTCGGCCTGGGGCTCACCGCGCTGCTCGGTGTGCAGGCGGTGGTCAACATGAGCGTGGCCATGGGCATGCTGCCCACCAAGGGACTGACGCTGCCCTTCGTGTCCTACGGAGGCTGCTCGCTGGTGGTGTCGATGACTGCCGCCGGCGCGCTGCTCAGCCTGAGCGCCTCCACCGCCCCAATGCGGCTCGCCTCGCCGCGTCGGCAGGCGCCGACGGAAGCCCTGGCATGAGGATGCTCATTGCCGGTGGTGGCACCGGAGGCCACCTCTTCCCCGGCATTGCAGTGGCCGAGGAGTTCACCACCCGCCATCCCAACAACGCCGTCCTCTTCGTGGGGACGCGCCGCGGGCTCGAGGCGCGGGTGGTGCCAGCCGCCGGTTTTGCGCTGGAGACCATCTCTGCCCGCGGGCTGAAGGGCAAGCGGGTGGGGAGCTTCTTGCTGGGACTGCTCTTGCTCCCCTGGTCCTTCGTCGAGTCCTGGCGCGTGCTCAGCCGTTTCCGCCCGGACGTGGTGGTGGGCGTGGGCGGGTACGCCAGTGGCCCGGTGGTGCTGACGGCCTGGCTGCGCCGCGTCCCCACCGCCGTGCAGGAGCAGAATGCCTTCCCCGGCTTCACCAACCGAGTGCTGGGGCACTTCGTGCAGGCCGTCTTCATCTCCTTTGAGGAGTCGCGCCCAGCCTTTCCGGCGGCGAAGACGCACCTCGTGGGGAACCCGGTGCGGCGCAAGCTGCTGGACAACTACTTGCGCAGCAAATCGGCCCACGACCGTTTCGAGGTGTTGGTGCTGGGCGGCTCGCTGGGGGCCCATGGCCTCAACGTGGCCGTTCTGGAAGCCCTGCGCTTCTTGGCGGACTTGCGAGACGCCATCGACTTCGTCCACCAGAGCGGGCGCTCGGACCTGGAGGCGGCCCGGGCCGCCTACGCGGCCGGAGGCTTTCGGGCCGAGGTGGTGGACTTCATCGAGGACATGTCCGCCGCCTATGCCCGGGCCTCGCTGGTGGCCTGTCGGGCCGGAGCCAGCACCCTGGCCGAGCTGGCCATGTGCAAAAAGGCCTCCGTCTTGGTGCCCTTCCCCAGCGCCACCGACGACCATCAAGCCGTCAACGCGCGGGCGCTGGTGGCGGCTGGCGCGGCCGTCATGTACCGCGAGTCCGAGCTGACCGGCCAAGCGCTGGCCGACACCATTCGGGAGCTGTACCAGCACCCGGAGCGGCTGCAGCGCATGGCCACCGAGGCCGGTCGGCTGGGACGGCCGGAGGCGGCGCGCGAGCTGGCGGACGTGTGCGTGGGGCTGGTGGAGCGGGCCCGCGGTCGCACGGCCCGGCCCTCCGAGGCGGCCGGACGTTGACGACGCGCCCTCAGCCGAGCCTCTTCAAGACGCGCCATGCGGCCCGCGTGCATTTCGTCGGCATTGGCGGCATCGGCATGAGCGGCATCGCCGAGGTGCTCCTCAACCTCGGCTACCGGGTGAGCGGGAGCGACCTCAAGGAGTCGGACACCACCCGGAGGCTCTCCAAGCTGGGCGCCAGTGTCGCCTACGGCCACCGGGCGGAGAATTTGGCAGAGGCCGACGTGGTGGTGACGTCCTCGGCGGTCCGCCGCGACAACCCGGAGATTTTGACCGCCCAGACGCGCAAAATCCCCGTCATCCCACGCGCCGAGATGCTGGCCGAGCTGATGCGGCTCAAGTACTCGGTGGCAGTGGCCGGCAGCCACGGCAAAACCACCACCACCTCGATGGTGGCCACCGTCCTCAACGCCGCCGGGCTCGACCCCACCGCGGTGGTGGGCGGCAAGGTGAATGTCCTCGGCAGCAACGCCAAGCTGGGAAAGAGCGACTTGATGGTGGTGGAGGCGGACGAGTCGGATGGAAGCTTCCTGAAGCTTCACCCCTCCATCGCGGTGGTCACCAACGTCGACCCCGAGCACCTGGACCACTTTGGGACGGTGGAGGCGCTGCGTCATGCCTTCGTCGAGTTTTGCAACCGGGTGCCCTTCTACGGGCTGAACATTCTGTGCCTCGACCACCCCAACGTGCAGGCGCTGCTTCCCGGTGTCGAGAAGCGCTTCGTCACCTACGGCACCACCCACGCCGCGGACTACCGGCTGGAAGGGGTGTCCCTGGACGGCTTCACCACCCGCTTTCACGCCTTCCGCCGCAGCGAGCCTTTGGGGGAATTCGCGGTGCGGATGGTGGGCGCGCACAACGCCCTCAACGCCCTGGCCGTCATTGCCGTTGCCGACGAGATGGAGGTGCCTTTGGGCGTGGTGCGCAAGGCGCTGGCCGGTGTCGAGGGGGTGCAGCGACGTTTTACCGTTCGCGGGGAGGTGGACGGAATTACGGTGGTGGATGACTACGGCCACCACCCGGCCGAGGTGATGGCCACCTTGGCCGGCGCCCGAGCCGCTTTCGGCCGGCGGCTGGTGGTGGCCTTCCAGCCCCACCGCTACACGCGGACCAGGGACCTCCTCTCGGACTTCGCGCGCGCCTTCAACGACGCGGACGTGGTGGTCGTCACCGGCATCTACGCCGCCAGCGAAGAGCCCATTCCCGGAGTGACGGGCAAGGCGCTGGTGGAGGCGGTGCGTGCGCATGGCCACCGCGACGTCAGCTACGTGGAGAAGCGCAGCGACGTCGCCGGGGCGCTGCTGCCGCGGCTGGAGCGCGGGGACTTGGTGCTCACCCTTGGAGCCGGCGACATCACCCAGGTGGGGCCGGAGCTGCTCGAGCTGCTGAGTCTACGGAAGTAGTCCCCCGCCTGGACGCCGGTGCCCTCGCCGCCCTTGGGACGCCTCTCAAATGTACTGGGGCCAGCCCCTCGGGTGCTCGCGCTTGTAGCCGCGGTACCACCGGCACACCGGAAGCAGCACCAGCACCACCCCCAGCGCCGCCAGGTAGGTGGCGGGTAGCCCGGCCTTCCGGTGCATGCCAAGGGCCAAGGAGGCCAGCAGCAAGAGGTGGGCGTGCAACAGGTAGTAGAAGAGGGCGGTCTGCCCAAGCAGCAGCAGCGGCCACCAGCTGAGTCGCGCCGCGAAGGCCAGGGCCAGCAGCAGCGCCGCGAGCCCGAGCTCCAGCCCCCAGTAGGCGAGGCTCGGCGGGTACTTGCTGACGTGCAGCCACTGCACCAGCGAGCCGTCGTGGCGGTACAGGCCCATGTTGCCCACCCCGTTGAAGTCGCGCAAAACCAGGTAGAGGACGAGCAGCCCCACGCCCCAGGGCACCAGCAAGCGGGCCGCCCGCTGGGCCCGGCCTTCCGCGGGCTGGGCGAGCAGCCAGTCTCCGAAGGCAAAGCCCAGCATCATGGTGCACAGCCACGGGAAGAGCGGGTAACCCACCACCACGTACTGGCCGACGCCGCCGCCGAGGAAGAGCAAATTCCCAGCCACCGAGAGGGGCCCCACCTGGGCCAGCGCCCAAGCCGCCAACGGCTCGGAGACGAGCCAGCCCAAGAGGCCGAGGGCGAGTAGCCAACGCGCCGAAAGCCGCCGCAGGGCGGCCATGCACACCATGCTGAAGCCAATGGCGTAGAGCACCTGGAGGATGAGCACCGGATGGGGCCCGTGCGTGCCAAAGACGAGCGACATCCAGAACTCGAAGGCGGCGATGATGAGGCCCCGAAGCACCAGGTGGCGGTCAATGTCCGCCGGGCGGTCCCCTTCGCGCGTGCGCCGCGCGATGCTGAGCGCGAGGGAGGCGCCGGCGAGGAAGACGAAGGTGGGGGCGCAGATGTGTGACACCCAGCGGGTGAGGAAGTCGGCCACCGGAAGCACTGGGCGGTCGAATCTGGCCGAGTCGGTGAAGAGGCGGCCGGCGTTAAAAGCGTCGCTCGAATGGTCCAACGTCATGAGGACCATCACCAGCCCGCGCAGCCAGTCGATGGCCAGCAGCCGGCTTGTCTGAGCGACCGCACCGTTCTTCGCCATTCGAGGCCTCCTACCCGCGTTTGGGGGGCCGGGGACTCTCCCACACCCAGCGGCACAGGCGCCTAGCGGAAAAGTGAGCCACCCTCCTTCCGCCAGCCGGGGTGGGAGAATACCCGCCGTTGCGCCTCGGGCTGGCCGAGGGGCACGCTGCACACCAGCTTGCGACCTGCTGCCCGCCGCCTCGCCCTTGCGCTGCCCGGCCTGTGCGCCCTCGGGTGCGCCGGCCCGCCCTTCCAGGCGGCCAACAGCTGCTCGACTGCGGGCCTGACGCTGGAGGCGGAGCGAGTGGTCCAGTGCTCGGGCGTGGAGGCGATGGTGCAGCGCAGCCAGCAAACCGTGGTGGGCCGCGGCCTCTTCAGCCAGGGACAATTCAACGGGACGTTACAAGGCCTCACCGTGTGGCTGTGGCCCGACGCCGACACCATTCCCGAGTCCCTCTGCGATGATGCCACCGGGTGCCTGTTGCTGGGGGAGGACACCGTGTACCTGGCCGACCACGGGGCCTCCTTCACCCACGAGCTCATGCACCGCCTCGACGAGGAGCGCGGCGTCCCGGACGCGGCCAACATGCAGCACCTCGGCTGGGGGCAGCGTGGCGCACCGCCGGACGCGGGCACCCACCCTTGTCAGCCCTGGGCCACGCCGCCCTGCCTCGACGGCTCCTGGGAGGACGTTGCCTTCAGCGCCCACGTGGAGCAGGCCTTCGACGGCGTCACCGAAGGCCTCTAAGCCTTCACCAGGGGCGCGCCAGCAGTACCAGCACCGCTGCAATGGCCGCGGGCAGTGCCTGCGCCCAGAGGATGGCGCGGGCCACCGTGGCTGCGCCGAAGACGCCGGCCACCACCACGCACCCGAGGAAGAAGAGCTTCAGCTGGAAGCCCGAGGGCTCCGCCGCCAGGAGGCTCCACAGAAGCCCGGCCGCGAGGAAGCCGTTGTACAGGCCCTGGTTGGCCATCGCCGGCGCGGCCTGCCGGGCGTAGGCCTCGGTGACGTGAAACGTCTTCAGCCCGGTCGGCTTGGTGAAGAGAAACATCTCCAGCACCAAGAACCAGAGGTGCTCGGCGGCGACGAGGAGCACGAAGAGTTGGGCGAGTGTTCTCAAGGCGAGGGCCCTCCCAGGCGCCGGCGGACGTGCTCGGGCCATCCAACCACGTCCGTGGAGGCGCATGGGGGCAGTCCTGGCGCCCCCCAGCAGGCACGCCAGCGTGGCCAGGGGACCGCGCCTTCGGCCCACGGCTTGGGGGGAAGGTGGCGCTTCCGACGGGGCGTCGGCCGCTTTCCTTTGGCAAGGGACTTGCTCCACCCCCCCTGGTTCGCTCACAAGGGGAGCCAACGTGACTGGTTCCGCGCTCGCCTCCCGGAGTCTTCTGCCGCTGACGGTGGGCCTGGCCGTGGAGGCCGTCGAGCACGAGCCGCTCGCGCCGAGGACGAGTCTGCGGGTGGGCGGGGCCGCGGAGCTCTTCGTCCGTCCCCACTCTGCCCAGGCGGTGGTGACGCTGTTGCGCAGGGCGGGGGAAGCGGGGCTGCCTCTGCACGTGCTGGGGGGCGGGGCGAATACCTTGGTGGGGGACGGCGGCCTTCCGGGGCTGACGCTCAAGCTTCCGGCGGACCTCTTTGAGGAGGAGCACGAAGCCCTGGAGGAAGGTGGACTCGTCACCTTGGGTGCGGGCGCCGCCATCGTCCGGCTGGTGAACCAAATGCGAGCCCGAGGCTATGTCGGCGCGGAATTTCTGGCCGGCATCCCGGGCACCCTGGGGGGGGCGCTGGCGATGAATGCCGGGACAAAGCACGGCGAATGCGTGCAGGTGCTGGACGCGGTGGAGCTGGCCACGCCTGAGGGGGTGGGTTGGGTGGCGCGCTCGGAGTTGGCCATCGGCTACCGGCACACGGCGCTTCCAGCCGGCGCGGTGGCTCTGCGCATCCGCTACCGCCTGCGCCGGGGGGACGTCGAGGCTTCGCGCGCGGCCATGGAGGCGGACCTCGGCTACCGTAAGCGCACCCAGCCCTTGAGCCAGCCCAATTGCGGCAGCGTGTTCCGAAACCCTCCGGGAGAGTACGCCGGGCGCCTCATCGAATCCGTCGGGCTCAAGGGGCACACCCTCGGGGGGGCGCGCATCAGCGAGCTTCACGCCAACTGGATTGTCAACCTCGGCGAGGCACGTGCCAGTGACGTCGCCGCACTCATTGCCTTGGCCCAAGCGCGCGTCCTTGAAGCGCACGGGGTCACGCTCATCCCCGAAGTCAAACGGGTAGGGGTCTTCACGTGAAGCGCTTCAGCAGAGAAGAGTTGGCCCACAAGCGGGTGGGGGTTTTGAGTGGCGGACTCAGCGTCGAGCGTGAGGTCAGCCAGCGCAGCGGCGCGGCCATCTCCCAGGCGCTGAAGTCGCTCGGCTACCGCGTCGTCGACGTCGACGTGCAGCGCGACGTTGCGCAGCGTCTCCTCGACGGAAGCATCGACGTCGCCTTCATCGCCTTGCATGGCCGCTATGGCGAAGACGGCTGCATCCAGGGGCTGCTGGAGTCGATGCACATTCCCTACACCGGTTCCGGGGTGCTGGCCTCGGCGGTGGGCATGGAGAAGGTGTTTAGCAAGCAAGTCTTCCTGGCCCGTGGCATTCCCACGCCGGCGTACCGGGCCTTCGAGACGGCCGAGGCCGCGTTGGGGGGCCTGGAGGCGTTGCCCTTCGAGCTCCCGGCAGTGGTGAAGCCCTCGCGCGAGGGAAGCAGCGTGGGCGTCTACATCTGCCGGACGCGCGAGGCCTACGCCCAGGCAGTGCGCAAGGCGGCCGGCTACGCCGGCGAGGTGCTGGTGGAGCAATTCGTCGCCGGCCGTGAGGTGCAAGGCGCCGTCCTCGATGATGTTTCGCTGGGAGCCATCGAGATTGTTCCGGCACGCGAATTCTACGACTACGAGGCCAAGTACTCGGCCGACAGCGGCACCCAGTACCTTTTCCCGGCGCCGCTGCCTCCCCCCCAGTACGCCCGGGTGAATGCAGTGTGCCTGGCCGCACACCGGGCCTTGGGCTGCAGCGGGGCGACGCGGAGCGACTGCATCGTCACTGCCGAGGGCGAGGTGCAGCTGCTCGAGTTGAATACGCTGCCCGGCATGACGAGCAGCAGCCTGCTACCGAAAATTGCAGCCGGCCGGGGCATCGACTTCCCAGCCCTCTGTGAGCGCCTTTTGTTGGGAGCCTCGCTCAAGGCCTAAGCGCGCCTGGGGCGGTCCTCCTTTGGAGCAGGCCAAACCCGACGGGAGCGGCCCCTCTCGCCGACGGTTTTTCGGCCTACAGCCTCGCCCTGCAACGTAGCTGTGGCGAAAAACTGGCGCCCGTCCAATTCCAGCCTGAGCATAGGCGGATCAGACAATGCCTCCCGGCCCGCCCAGGAATCGCCGCCGCCGGCTCGAGCGCCCCGCCCGCCTCCCTGGCTTGGCGTTGACGCACGGCCCTCGGCTGCTGCTTGCCGTTGCCGCCCTGGTTGCCCTGGGGGTGGCAGGCGTGCGCTTCGACGCCTGGGCCCGGCAGTCGCCCAGCTTCGCCCTTCGCTCGGTGCAGCTGGTGGGTGCCGAGCGCGCCACCGAGGCCGAGCTCTTGGCCCTGGCAGGCGTGCAGCGGGGTGCCAACCTGTGGGCGCTGGACGCCGCCGACGTGGCCCGGGCCATGGCGGCTCACCCTTGGGTGAGCAGTGTGGACGTGCGGCGGGCGTTGCCCGACACATTGCAAATCCGAGTGGAGGAGCATGTCCCCGCTGCCCTGGCCGTCATGGGGGACCTCTATGTGGTCGACGCCGAGGGCGTGCCATTTAAGAAAGTCTCGGGCGCCGACGCCCTCGACCTTCCCCTCATCACCGGCGTCAGCCGCGAGGACGCGGCCCGGGCTCCCTCGGAGACGGCTGCGCGGTTCCGAGTGGCGCTCGGTCTGATGCGGGCTTGGGAGCGCACCCTCCAGCACCCCGGCCTGTCCGAGGTGCACCTTGAGGAGGGGGGCGTGCGCGCCGTGGACACGGACGGGCAAGTCGTCGCGCTGGCCTCGGGAGCACCGGAGGACGCGCTGGCGCGCCTGGTGCGCGTCCGGGCCGAGCTCCGCCAGCGAGGGCTGACCGCAGCCACCATCCACTTGGAAAACCGTGTGCGGCCCACCTGGGTCGCCGTCCAACTCGCCAGCGGGCCGGCGCGGGACCACGCGGCGAAGTGAGAGCACGAGGAAACCACATGGCGAAGCAGAAGGGCGGGGAGATCGTCGTCGGCCTGGACATCGGGACCACGAAGATCTGCGCCATCGTCGGAGAGCTGACCGACAACGGCATCGACATCATCGGCATTGGCACCCACCCCTCCAAGGGACTGCGCAAGGGCGTGGTGGTGAACATCGAATCCACTGTGGCTTCCATCCGGCGCGCGGTGGAGGAAGCCGAGCTGATGGCTGGGTGCGAGATTACGACTGTCTACACCGGCATCGCCGGGGGCCACATCAAGGGCTTCAACAGCCAGGGGATTGTGGCGGTGAAGGACAAGGAAGTCCGCGACGCCGACGTGGCGCGGGTTATTGATGCGGCCAAGGCGGTGGCCATCCCCATGGACCGGGAAGTCATTCACGTGCTGCCCCAGGAGTTCATCATCGACGACCAGGGCGGCATCAAGGAGCCGCTGGGGATGGCCGGGGTGCGCCTGGAGGCCAAGGTGCACATCGTCACTGGAGCCGTCTCCAGCGCTCAAAACATCGTGAAATGTGCCAACCGGACCGGCCTCAACGTGGCCGACATTGTGCTCCAGCCATTGGCCTCCAGCGAGGCAGTGCTTGGCGAGGACGAAAAGGAGCTGGGCGTCTGCCTGGTGGACATTGGCGGGGGGACCACCGACATCGCCATCTTCTCCGGCGGCAGCATCGTCCACACCGCGGTCATCGCGTTGGGGGGAAACAACCTCACCAGCGACATCGCCATCGGGCTACGCACTCCGGCCCATGAGGCCGAGCGCATCAAGCAGAAGTTCGGCTGCGCCCTGGCCTCGATGGTGGACAAGGAGGAGACCATCGAGGTCCCCTCGGTCGGCGGTCGGCAGCCGCGGGTCCTGGGTCGACAGATTTTGTGTGAGATTTTGGAGCCGCGGGTCGAGGAGATTTTCCAGCTCGTGCACCGCGAAATCCAAAAGTGCGGATACGAGGATTTGCTGGCGAGCGGGGTGGTCATCACCGGCGGCTCGACGCTGCTGGGCGGGATGGCCGAGCTGGCTGAAGAGGTGCTCGGCTTACCGGTGCGCCGCGGCATGCCGAGGGGCATCGGCGGCTTGGTCGACGTGGTGAAGAGCCCGATGTACGCGACTGGGGTGGGGCTCGTCGTCTACGGCGCCCGACACCAGGACCGGCGGCTGTTCCGCATCCGGGAGGAAAACGTCTACCGGAAGGTGAAGGGACGGATGCGGGAGTGGCTGGAGGAGATTTTCTGATGGACGCCTTGGAACAGAACAAGCAGGGCGCGAAAATCCGCGTGGTGGGCGTGGGTGGAGCCGGCTGCAACGCCATCAACACGATGATTGCCGCCGGGCTGGACCGCGTGCAGTTCATCGCCGCCAACACAGACATCCAGGCCCTGGCCGCAAGCAACGCCCAGGTCAAAGTGCAGATTGGGTCCGGCCTGACCAAGGGTCTCGGCGCTGGAGCCAACCCGGACATTGGTCGTGAGGCAGCCCTGGAGAGCAAGGAGCTCATCGCCCAGGCGCTGGAGGGCGCGGACATGGTCTTCGTGACCGCCGGCATGGGGGGCGGGACCGGAACGGGCGCCGCCCCCATCATCGCCGACATCGCCAAGTCGCTCGGTGCGCTGACGGTGGCGGTGGTGACCAAGCCCTTTCATTTCGAGGGCAACAAGCGGCGAAAACAGGCCGATGCCGGGCTGGTCGAATTGAAGACGGCGGTGGACACGCTCATCACCATTCCCAACCAGCGGCTGCTGACGCTCGGCGGCCAGACGATGCCGCTCCTCGACACCTTCAAGCGCGCCGATGAGGTTCTCCTCAATGCGGTGCAGGGCATCTCGGACCTCATCCAGTACCACGGCTACATCAACGTGGACTTTGCCGACGTGAAAACCATCATGTCGGACAAGGGTCTGGCGCTGATGGGTACCGGGAGGGCGGCGGGCGAGAAGCGCGCGGTCAACGCCATGCAGCAGGCCATCGCCTCACCGCTCCTGGAGGACGTCACCATCGACGGCGCCACCGGCCTGCTCATCAACATCACCGGCGGCCGTGACCTCACGCTGCAGGAAGTCAACGAAGCCCTCACCCTGGTGCACGACGCCGCCGACGAGGAGGCCGAGATTATTTTCGGCAGCCTGATTGATGACGAGGTGCACGAAGAGGTGAAAATCACCATCATCGCCACCGGCTTCCTCGCCCGTGACGCCCGTCGGCCGATGGCCGCCGTGCCCGGAGGCGCAACGCGCCCGAGCGCTGCGGAGCTCCCGGTGGCCACCTCAGTCCGGGTGCGAGCCGAGGCCCGCCCCGCCGCCCGTCCGGCGCGAGACCCCTCGCTGCCGGTGGACGAGGACCAATTCGACATCCCCACCTTCCTCCGCCGCCAGGGGCAGAACGACCCGCCGTAGGTTGGCCCGGGCGGGCCCCCATGCCTCGGGCCCGGCCGTCCGGCGCGCTCACGGGCAGGTGCCGTCAGTAATTTGTCCTGAGCAGTACTGGATGACTTGGTTCGTCGTCGCGAAGCTGTTGTTGGCCACGTAGGACGTGAGGCTGACGCTCGAAACGTCAACCAATGCAATCCCGTACGCGCCGGCGCCTGTCCCGTAGTTGCTGAAGCTGCAATTGGCGATGGCCGGGCCCAGCGGTCCGGTCGCACTCTTCTGTCCATCGAGGACAGCCACCTCGCCCGCGCCTGTCGGTCCCGAATGGCTGCTCGACGCCCACTGGATGGCTGCGTACGTCAGCGACGAGTTGGTGCTCTGGTTGGTGCTGGTGCACCAGACGTTGATGCCCCCCCAGGCGCCCAGGGCGGGGCTCACGGCGTTGGTGGTGAAGGCGAGGGGCGCGGTGGGCGTTCCGTTGGCGACGAGAAAACTGTTGCCGTTGGACACCTCGCTGCCCGTCGGCGGAGGGTCCACGTCCAACTCGGTTCCTGAGGCGAACTCGACGGTGTTGGGGGCGGCGATGGTGAGGGTGTCCGCCGGCGCGGTGGCGCCCGACGACAGGACCTGCACGCTGCTCAGGACGAGGTACGGCAGCGGAATCGCCGGCCAGGTGGTGCTCGCCTGAACTTCGCAGGCATTGGCCACGTAGGTCTTGAAGGCCACCACTGCCGTTGGACCGGGCGAGGGCATCACCGAAAGGGAGGTCGGAAGGCTGCCGCCCTCGTTGGCCTCGATGACCAGCGGGAAGTGGCTGGTGGTTTCCCAGCTGGTGACCCCGATGGTTCCAGCATCCGCGCCGAAGCCAGTCTGTACGCCGGCGAAGACCAGACCGTGGCCGGCGCTGTTGGTGATGGTCACGTTGTTGAGGACCGGGGCTGGGGTTTGGCTGGCGGTCCCGGAGAAGACATCTCCCCCCTCGACTGTCACTCCGGCGCTGTCCGTCTCCGGCAGGTTGTTGCCGTACAGCCCCCCGGCGTATTCGACGGTTGCGTACTGCAGGGAGGTGCCGCTCGCTTGGGGCCCAATGACAATTCCGCCCCAGTCGCCCGCGGCCGGCGTAAGTCCGGCTGAGCCGAAGAGGATGCCGGCGTCCGGTGTCCCGTTCGCCACCAGGGAGCCGGGTTGGTAGACGCCGACTTGCAGCGAGACGCCGGGGCCACCCAATTCAGGCGGCGAGAAATTGACGGTGGTTCCGGGCAGCACTTCCAGAACCGGACTGGACGGCCCACCGACAACCACCGTTTCCGCCGCCAGCCAGACGCAGGTGGGGCCGAGGGTCATGTTGGAGGTGATGGACGCCGGCAAGGGGCAGGTGGGCAAGGTGTAGGTGAAGCCGTTGGGGAGCCCGCCGGATTGCGTGTCGGGGTTGGTGACGGTGACGGTGACCGCGCCCTGGGTGGAACTGGCGGGCGTCGTGGTGGAGAGGCTGGTCCCGCTGTTGAAGGTGACCACCGTCGCCTGCGTCGAGCCGAATTGAACGGTCGCCCCCGTCTGGAAATTGGCTCCGAGGATGGTGACCGGCGTTCCTCCCGAGGAGCTGCCTTGGGCCGGCGTCACCCCGCTCACGGTGGGTGCCGGCAAGGAGCCGCTGCTGCTGGAGCTGCACGCCACAAGCACCCACGCTCCCACCATTGCTGCAGCGCCTCGTGTCGCCAGAGGTTTCACATGCCCTCCATCTCGCGCCTTCGTAGCACCCAACCCCGCCAGTCGCGTCAACGAGGAGCTCCTTTTCCCACCTTGGGGGCAATGGGCTGGCCCGCGCGCGGCCTCCTCACAGGACCAGTTTGGGGTATAGCCGAGAGGCGACCGTCAGCAGCGCCAGCAGGACAGCGGCCTGCACCAGGAAGTCCAGTCCCAAGCCGAAGGCGCTGTGGCCCCCGGCAATCATCAACGTCCGCAGAGCGTCGACCAGGTAGCTGAGGGGATTGGCGCGGGCGACCGCGCGAATCCACGCCGGCATGATGTCCAGCGGATAGATGGCATTGCTCGCGAAGAAGAGCGGCATCGTCAACACCTGGCCGATGCCCATGAAACGCTCCCGTGTCTTCACCAGGCAGGCCACGATGAGGGAGAAAGTGGCGAACAGCGCCCCGCCGAGAAACACCTCCACCGCCACGCCCAACACCGCAAGCGGGGCGGTGCGCAGCTCGACGCCCATCAGCGCCGCGACGGCGATGACCACCACCGCCTGGATGAGGCCGCGGAGTCCGGCCGTCACGGCTTTGCCGAGGACGAGTGCGCTGCGAAACGCCGGGCTGACCAGCAGCTTGTGGGCGATGCCCAGGTCGCGCTCCCAGATGACGGCGATGCCGTAGAAAATCGCCGTGAACAGCACGCTCTGGGCGAGGATGCCGGGCGTCATGAACGCCAGGTAGCTCAAGCCCCCAGTCGGAATGGCCCGGGTCCGGGTGAAAATTTGTCCGAAGACGAGGAGCCACAGCACGGGCTGAACCGAGCGCGTGAAGACTTCGGTTGGGTCGCGCGCTAGCTTTCGCATCTCGGCGCGTGCCACCGCCCAGGTGGCAGTGCAAAACTCGGCGCAGGCAACGGCGCCCTCAGCCCAGACGCTGCGCGGTTCGTCGAGCTCGAGCGACCTCACGGTATTCCCCTCCTGCCTGGACCGAGCCACCGGTGAAATGGATGAAGACGTCGTCGAGCGTGGCACTGGGGCCGACCGATGCCTTCAGCTCGGCGGGCGTGCCTTCGATGAGGCGCTGACCCTGGTGGAGCACCACCAGCGTCTCGCAGAGCGCGTCTGCCTCCTCCATGTCGTGGGTGGTCAACAAGACGCTGGCGCCGAAGTGGCGACGGAGCTGGACAATACGGTCCCAGACAGAATGACGTGCGACCGGGTCCAGCCCGACGGTCGGTTCGTCGAGGAACAGCACTTGGGGTCGGTGCAGCAGGGCCTGCGCAATCTCGAGGCGTCGAATCATTCCACCGGAATAGGTGCGCACCAGCCGGTCGGAGACCTCTGTCAGCCCCATGAAGTGTAAGCCCTCGCTCACTCGCTCGCGGCGCTCCTTGCGAGGCAACCCGTAGAGGCGGGCAGACAGCAGGAGGTTCTCACGCGCGGTGAGGCCAGCGTCCGCGGAGAGCATTTGCGGCACATAGCCGATGCGACGGCGGACCTCGCGAGCTTGGCGACGCACGTCGTAGCCGGCCACCCGCGCCTGGCCGGAGGTCGGCGGAAGCAGGGTGGTGAGCATTTTGAGGATGGTCGTCTTGCCAGCGCCATTGGACCCGAGCAGGCCGACGGCGTGGCCCGTTCCCACGCACAGGTCGAGCCGGTCGACGGCAATGAGCGCGCCAAACCTCCGGGTCAGGCCCTTGGTCTCAATTGCCGGTTGGAGGTCGGCCGCCATTCGGCTCGCTGTTGGGGCGGTCCTTCGGACCGCTTTAGTAGCGGAAAGAGGCGGAGCGCATTTCCGTCGCACATGGCGCGAAGTCAATCCATAGCTGGCCAGCCGCGACGAGTACAGGGGGGGCGAAAGCCGCCTGCCGCCCTGTCAGCCAGTCTCGGGAGTCGCTAACTCTGGAAGGCCTTGCTGAGGGCCAACGCCGTCTCGAGATGACTCTCGAGGATGGGCAGTAGCTTGCTCAAGAGGGCCGTCAACGCTGGGCTGCTGACGCGCGGCTGGGCGTGACGGACCAACGAAACGGCCTGGGTGTGGTCCTCCACCATCATCTTCAGAAACGTGCGGTCGAATGAAGTGCCGTTCAGGCTGGACAGCACCTTGAGGCCGCCCTCCTGGGGAGCGGCCTTGGAGGGGAGTGGGACGTTCATGGTTTGGGCCAGTGCAGTGACTTGTTCATCGGCCAGAGAGTGGTCCCGCACGAGCACCGCGGCGTAGCGCTTGACGGCCGCAGAAGCCCCGCGAGTCAACGCCAAGCGCCCGGCCGCGATTTCCATGAGGTTGGCTTCGTGCAGAGTGTTGAGCAGCTGGCCCTCGAACGTCATCTCGGTGGCCGATGCCGGCTCCGCCATGGTCGAGAATGGAACGAGCAGCAGGATGGGCAAGAGTCGATGAAGTCGGAAAATCACGGGGACCTCCTTTGAAGGACCTGGACCAAAGGAGAGCTAGGGACCGGGCGGCGTCTGCACAAGCACGAGGGGAGCGCGACGCGTCGAGCGGCGCTTGCTGGCCCGTCGGAGAGGTCAGACGCTGACTGTCTGTAAGCCTGCCAGCCGGCCTAGATGGACGGTGGTTGCTCAACGCCCACGGCTGCTCAGCGGAGCGGCCCCCCGACGGGAAGCCCCATTTTCTGAAGCTCCCCGCAGGCGCGGGCCTCGCCCAGCGCACAGGTGCGGTCGAGCAAGGAGAGGGTGGTGAGGGGACCGCGAGGAGCGAAGCTTCCCGACTGCAGTAGCTCTGCCAGCCGCAGGCAGCCCTCCGGCTCCCAGCGCTGACAGGCCTGCAGCAGCAGACTGCCGGCAGCCTCAGTACTCGCGGGTGTCGACGCGGCGAGCTCGGTCTGTGCGAGCTCGAGACAGGCGCGCGGGTCTCCCAGCGTGCAGCCGCGGCGGAAGAGCGCCGACAAATGCGCCGGGTACCACCCGGCCGGGCGCTCTGAGAAGGAAGCGGCTCGGGTGCAGGCTTCAGCCTGCCCTAGCGAACACGCGCGCTCCAGCAACTGCAACGTCGTCGACACGCGTGGCGCGAGCGCGACGCAGGCCAAACCGACGCCGTGCTCGCACGCTTGGCGGTAAGGCTTTTCGGCCAGCTCAGGCGTGCCACGGGCGTCGTAGGCGGCACCGAGCAAGTAGCAGCTCGCTGCTCGTTTGCGTTTGCAAGAGCGCTGACAGCCGCTCACGTCCCCGGGCGTGCAGTCCGTTCCGGCCCAGCCGACTGGCAGCACCAAGGACTCCGGTGGAGTTGGGAGCGGCTCGCCCAAGGAGAGGCGCTCGGTCACGCCAGGCCCGGCCGAGAGGTGGAAGGGGTAGACGACGTCTGTCCGGCGGCCACGCTGCGTTTCGATGAAGAGGCGAAGCGCCGTCGGTCCCTGGGGGCAGCGGTGCGGCTGGAAGGACAGGGTGGCCTGGCCGCGCGCGGCCGGCTGAAGGGCGGCCGGCGGCAGAAAGATGAGCGCCAGGGCCTCGCGGCTGGCCGGCAGGCGTGGGTCCTGAAACTGGACCCCGACTCGTTGGATGCGCTCCAGCGGGTCCTCCAGCTGGACGTCGATGCGGAAGACGCAGTGGCCCACGCCGTCGGTGACAGCCTGCAGCACGGCGCCCCGCGGCCAACCGTCCAGAAAGTCCGCGATGCGCTCTGCCGCCGTCACCTCGAAGAGAGAAGAGCTCGCGTCTCGGTGGGGCCGGGCAAAGCCCACCAGCTTGCCGTCCGGAGCGAGCACCGGCCCTCCCGCAAAGTCGTGCAGCGCGCCGGCCGCCACCGAGAGCGCCACCAGTCGACCGGTGCGGTCGCGTTTGCGTGCCGAAAGGGCTCCCGGACGGACCACGGCACGGGCGTGGCCCGGGGCGCGTCCCCCGAGCGAGCTCAAAAAGAAGCCGGCCAAGTCCAGTGGAGAGGTCTCGACCATGGGCCCGGCCGCGCCGAGCAAGAGCGGTTCAGGCGCTCCCGCATCTTGCGGAAGGCGCAAAAGCGCCAGGTCCGACACCGCCTCCGTCGTGAGCACAGTGGCCGGGAGGGCATGCTCGTCGTCAAAGCCGGGACGCAGGCGCACCACCGCGCCCCCGTCGGCCTGACCAAGTGCCTCAGCGCTGGTGAGGACGAGGGCGGCCCCAGTGGAGGGAACGAGCACCCCTGGCGCCAGTCTTCCACCGGCCTCCACCAAGACGGTCGCCTGCAGTGCCCAATCGCGCTGGCCGGTCACCACCGGGAGGACGGGGGGTGGCTCGGGCGGCTCCACGGTGCTCCAGCCAAGCCAAGCCGGGTGGCCGAGGAAGTGTCCCACCTCCTCGGCTGGCACGAGGAAGCTGGTGTCGCTGCCACGGATGTGGGCCATGGCCACGCCCCGTACGGCTCCGGTGACGTCCACCACCGGGCCGCCGCTGTTGCCGGGGTTGATGGTGACGTCCACCCGGATGGGGCCAGTGCTTTCGGGCTCTGCGGCCAGCCGTCCGGCGTTCACCGTCGGCGGCGGAAAGGCCGCCGACGCACTCGCGCCCAATCCGAGCGGAAAGCCAACGACGAAGAGTGGCAGACCGGACGGCGCCGTCCTCGCGGTATGCAACAGCAGCCGGGGGGGCCGGGCCGACCCGATGGGTGCCTCGAGCAGCGCGAGGTCTACTTGGGAGTCACTGTGAATGACGCGCGCGGGCTGCAGGACGCGCACCGCGCCGTCGGTGAAAACCACCCCCAGCTCGTCCGCTCCGGCGTCCGGCGGCCGCTGCACCACGTGTGCGTTGGTCAGCACGCGCGCCATTCCGCCCACCACGTCCAGGACAAAGCCCGAACCGGAGCCCGAGGCCGTCTTCACCAGCACCACTCCCCGTTTCACCCGCTCCACCACCTCCTGGGGAATGGTGGGCGGGGGCGGGAGGTCAAAGGTGAAGGACGTCACGGCGGCACGCAGCGACGCGGACAAGCGGGGGAAATTGCGACTGGGCGCTGCGGCGCTGACCAGGAACCCGTGGTCGCCGCGGGTAAAAACGCCGAGCCAGCCGTCCTCGTCGAAGTCCGGTGTGCGGCTATGCACGCGAATGAGCCGGCTGCCCTCGAAGTCTCCGCCGAGGTCCACTGCCTCGCGAAACTCGGTGTCGGCGAGCAGTCCCTCCAGGCGGTGCTGGAGCTCGGCCAGGTCGAAGCCCCCCGCGCCGGGTGCATCAAAGGCGCGCACCACGACGTGCGCGCTTCGGCGGGGCCACACCAAATGGACGTCAGCGTCCTCGTCGGAATGCAGGGCAGCGGTGGCGTACACCCAATGGCCTGGCTCGAGGCGAAGTTGGTAGGGGAGCCGGCGGCCGGTCACCAACTCCACCGGCTGACCCTCGACCCAGCCCAGCGCGCGATGGATGGGCAGCGCAAGAAGCGCATCCCCGGTCGCGACGGCGTAGAAGCCGCAAGCCTCGACGACCAGCACCACGAGAAGCACTGTGGCCGCCGCCGCAGTTCTCACCGCGCTGGCAGTGCCCAGGGCGAGCAGCAGCAGGCCTGCCGAGGCGGCCAGCGCCAAGGCCGCCCCCACCGGCTCGTGCCGCAGCAAGGCCAGTCCACCGAAGACGAGCAGCCCAAGGACGCTTCGCAGCGCCAGTGCCCGCAGGGCCCCCCGCCACCGCAGGGCGAGGGCGAGGGCCAAGAGAATGTCGACGCTGGCGAAGACGGCCACCAACAGACGCTCGTTGTCTGAGCGTCGGGTGATGACCAGCAGCGCGACGGTGCATACCGCCTGGGCGAGGAGGAACAGCGTCGCGACGCGGGGAGCAGCGGGTTGGGTGTCCAGCAGCGGCTCCTCGAGGCTTAGGCCGCGGTGCGGTAGCGAAACATCCGCTGGCGGTGGCTGCTGCCGTCCAGGGCGGCGAAAAGGTGGCCGCGGAAGACCATCACCAGGTGAAGCAGGCTGCCGAAGACGACGCTCCACAGCACCAGGCCGCCCTTGCCGAGCTCGACCACCAGCCCCAGCCCATCCCTCAGGACGAGCCACAGCCCGAAGAGCAACAGAATGTTGGGAACGCCCCACTCCAACCAATTCGCCTGGAGAAACTGGACGGCGCGCTGGATGGTGGCCAGGCCGCCATAGGTGTGCCGCTGGTAGATGACTTCCGGCACGGCGTTGAGCAGCACCAGTGCCACCAGCCGAAGGGCGATGTCGGCGCTGCGGGCTTCCGGAGAATGGCTCAGCAGGCTGCCGACAACGAAGGAGGCAATCCAGTAAACAAAGAGGACGTTCGCCACCGACCAGAAATAGGCACCGATGCTCTTGCGGAACTCGGACAGTTGTACCCTGGCGTTCGCCACCACCTCGCCCAGGAAGTAGAGGTAACAGCTGCCCAGGGCGGCCAGCACCAGGCCGAGGACGATGCCGGCCAGAATCCCGAGCGACGAGGCCACTACGCCGGCCAGCTGGAGCGCCAGAAACAGGCCCATGGGGAGGAGCAACGTCCAGGGGCTCTTGGCAATGCTGGCCAGCGCACGGCGCGAGCAGTCCAGGTACAGCCTGGCGTAAATGAAGGCGACGTTCATCTCCCGACTGGTTCTACCAGACGTCAGGGCCGGGATTCAGCGACCCGCCATGCGGCCGAGGTGGGTGCCGGTGCGTTCGGCGAGCGCCGAACTTCGCTCGAGGAGTCGGTCGACCTTGCGGCAAAGGCCCTCCAAGCGCGCCAGCGCTGTTGGCCCGCGGAGGTGGGTCCGTGCCGAAAGACGCTGAAGCAACGCCACCACCCGCAGCAGGTGCTGGTGGGCGAGCAACAAATCGCGGCCCACGCGCACCCCCTCCGGGCTGAAAAGCGTCCCGGAGGTGTGCAACCGGGCAAACGTCCTGCGGTTGGCGGCGAGCAATGCCCCAATGGCGGTTTGGTAGGTTGCCAGCCGGCTCCGGGCCCGCACCACGGAGAGGTGCACGACGCGGGAGCTTCCGTTCGTGCTTCGCGCTCGTGTCTTCGAGGGGAGGTGCACCGGTAGACGCAAGGGTAGCCGAGCGAGATCGAAAGGGGCAAACCTCACGGGAGGGCCATGCTAGGGTCCGCCGCCCAATGTTCCGCCGGCTGCTCATCGCCAACCGGGGGGAAATCGCCCGGCGCATCAACCGCGTGGCACAGGGGATGGGACTGGAAACCGTCGCCGTCTATTCGGACGCGGACGCCGGCCTGCCGCACGTCCACGAAGCCAGCCAGGCGGTGCGGCTCGGTCCGGCCCCTGCCCGCGACAGTTACCTCAACGCTGAGGCGCTCTTGGCCGCGGCTCGCCACACACGGGCAGAGGCCGTCCATCCAGGCTACGGCTTTCTGTCCGAGAGCGCGGACTTCGCACGCGCTTGCACGGACGCCGGCCTCATCTTCATCGGGCCGCCGCCTGAGTCGATGGCCAGGATGAAGGACAAAGCCCGTGCGCGGGAGCTTGCGGCGGAGGCAGGCGTCCCACTGGTCCCCGGCAGTGCGGGGGTGGTGGGGGATGTGGCCCAGGCGGCGGCCGAGGCAGAGCGCATCGGCTATCCCGTGCTGGTGAAGGCCGCGGGCGGCGGCGGCGGCATCGGAATGGCCGTGGCGCACAGCGCAGCCGAGCTCGACAAGGCTTTCCGGCAGTCGGCGGACCGCGCCAAAGCGGCCTTCGGACGGGAGGGCGTCTACCTGGAGTCGTATTTCCCGGCGCCGCGGCACGTCGAGGTCCAAGTCCTGGGGGACGGCCACGGGCACCTCATCCACGTGTTGGAGCGGGAGTGCAGCATCCAGCGGCGCCATCAAAAAGTGGTGGAAGAAGCCGGGAGCCCCCTCTTCCTGGGCGGTCGCAACGCGGGCCTCCTCACCAGCATGGAAGAGGCAGCTCTGGCAGCGGCCAGGGCCTTCGGTTACTCCAACGCCGGGACGGTGGAGTTTCTGGTGAGCGAGGGTGGCTTCTACTTCATCGAGATGAATGCCCGCCTGCAGGTGGAGCATCCCATTACCGAGTCCACCACCGGCCTCGACCTCATCGGCTGGCAGCTCCGCATCGCCGCAGGAGAGTCGCTGGCGGTGCGTCAGGACGAGGTGCGTCGGTTGGGTCACGCCTTCGAGTTCCGCATCTACGCCGAGGACCCAATCCGTTTCTTTCCCAGCCCGGGGCGGCTGACCGTGTTTCAGCTGCCAGAAGGGGACGGCGTCCGGGTGGACGCGGGATATGTCGAGGGGGACGTGGTGACGCCCCACTATGACCCAATGGTGGCGAAGCTCATCATCTCCGGACGCAACCGGACAGAGGCCATCGAACGGGCCGAGCAGGCGCTCCTCCATTTCCGGGTGGAGGGCATCCGGACCAATCTCCCGTTGCACCTGCGCATTGTGCGGGACCGGGCCTTCCAGGAAGGGGCGTTGGACACGCACTTTCTGGAGAAGCACGCGAAGGGTTGAAGGGCAAACCGCGGAGATGCAAGAGGGAGCACACCATGTCGGACGTGGCGGCGCACATCACCGGGACCGTGTGGAAGGTGGAGGTGTTGGTGGGCCAAAAAGTCGCTGCCGGGGAAGTGCTGGTGATTTTGGAGTCGATGAAGATGGAGATGCCCATCGAGGCTCCCGATGCTGGAACGGTGAAAGAAGTGCGCTGCGCGCCAGCGCAGGCGGTGAATGAGGGCGACGTGCTGGTGGTCCTGGACCCATGACGGAACCGGACGGTGCTGTCCGCTGCGAGGACCTCCCGAGCGGCGTCCGTGTGGTGACGCTGTTGCGCCCGACGAGCCGCAACGCCCTCACCCGGCGCATGCTCGCGTCGCTGGAGAAGGCGTTTGCGCAAGCGGGCGGCGTCCGTGCCTTGGTGCTGGAAGGGGAGGGAACGGCCTTCTGCTCGGGCTACGACTTGGACTGCCTGGAGGAGGACTCGGTGGCGGGGCGCATTCCGGACAGCGCTCTACAACAGGTGTTTCGCCTCCTCGAGGAGGCCCCTTTCCCCTCGGTGGCGGTGGTGCAGGGTGCGGCCTTCGGCGCGGGGTGCGAGCTCGCCTGTGCTTGCGATTTTCGCGTTGGGAGTCCCGATGCGGTGTTCTGCTTGCCCTCGTTGAAGCTGGGCATCGTCTATGCCCCCGACGGCCTGTGGCGCCTGGCGCAGCTGGTGGGCCTTCAGCGGACGCGGGAAATGCTGCTCACCGGGCGAACGGTGGGCAGCGAGACGGCCTTACGGTGGGGTCTTCTCGACCGGCTCGAACCGGATGCGGTGGCCGCGGGGCGCGCCTTGGCCGAGGAGCTCGTGGCGGCCGCACCGCTGGCCATGGCCGGGACGCGGCTGGCGTTGAGCCATTTGGAGCGGGCGCCGCTCTCGGAAGTGGACCGATTCGAGCTGGAAAAAGTGCGGGCGCAGGCCTTCGCCTCTCAGGACGCGGCGGAAGGTCGCGCCGCGGTGCGAGAACGCCGTCCGCCCCGGTTCCGCGGGCAGTAGCAGCCCTCAGGCGCCTCCGAAGAGCTCCGCCATCCGCAGTCGCAGCGCCGAGGCGATTTTGTACAACGAGCTGATGGAGGCCGATGACTCGGCTCGCTCGATTTGGCTCAGCAGCGAGACCGACAGGCCAGTGCGGCGAGCGAGCTGCTTGAGCGTCAGCTCCTGGCCCTTGCGCGCCTCGCGAATGGTGCGCCCGATGGCCCGGTGCAACTCGGCCTCCGGGTCCTTGCTCAGGCCCTTCTTGGCCAGGGCTGCCTCCACCGCAGCGAGCAGCTCCTCGGGTTCGACCGGCTTCTTCACGTAGTCGGAAGCCTGTGCCTTGAGGGACGCCACCGCCGTGTCCACCGCCGGATGAGCGGTGGCGACGATGACCGCGATGTCCGAGTCGAAGGAGCGAATTTTCTCCAGCACCTCGGTCCCGGACATCTGCGGCATCATCATGTCGAGGATGACCAGATGAAAGTCCTCGGCCCGCAGGCGGTCGAGGACTTGGGTCGGGTCGGTGAGCGCCACCACTTCATAGCCGGCCTTGCTCAGGAGCAACTGGAGGTAGTCCCCAGTCTCCTTTTCGTCGTCGACGACCAGGATGCGGATCTGCATCGCGTCTCCTAGCGCGGGGGGGCCTGTCCCGTAGCTTTCTTCTGGTTTTCCGAATCCTCAAGAATCTTCTGCACCCGGGGCACTTCTGGGTCATCGGCCGAGGCCAGGGCGAGAAAGCGTCGGTAGTGCCGCTCGGCGTCGTCCATCTGCCCTAGCTTCTCATAGCTGGAGCCCAGCATGAGATGGCATCGCGCGAAATCCGCGTCCTTCTCCAGACAACGGGAAAACGAGGCAACCGCCGCGGGGAGCTGGCCGGCGTCGTACAGGCGGCGTCCCTCCTGGTAGAGGGGCAGGGCTTCGCTCGGAGTCGCAGCGCCCGGGCCTTTCTTGGGTTTAGGACGCAGGGCCTCGGTGGCCCGGGCGCGAAGGACCTCGGCCTCGAGCGCCCAGGCATGCGTCCCATGGGCAGCCTTGAGCTGCCGCAGCGCGGCACCCGGCCTGCCGGCATCTAGCTCCCGCTGGGCGGCGGCCACCGCGCGGCCGGCCGCTGCCTCGGCCCGGGTCGTCTTGCGCAAAGAGGAGACTTCTGCCGCCCGGTGTGGGTCTTTGACGGCGCCGAGAAGCTGAAGGGCGTGCGCATAGTCCCGCGCCTGCATGGCGGCCTTCGCCTGGGCCAGCGCGTCGCCGGGGACGGCCGGCGCAGCCGACGGCACCTGGCCCGGGGCAGGCGCGACGGTGGAGGGCGCCACCTCGAGGACGGGCTCCGGGGGCGTGGACGCCGGGCGGGCGCTGGAGGGGGGCGCCACTGGCGAGGGCCACAGCCCGAGCTGACGGCTGCCGACGAGCGCGACGAGAAGGAGGGCGGCCAGCCCGGCCAAGACGAGGGGAAGGCGTCGCTTGGAGCGGCCGGGAAGCTGTGGGGCTGGAGCGCCCGGGCCGACGAAGCGAAGCCGCAGCGCGCCCAGCTCGAGCACGTCGCCATCCTTGAGCGGGATGTCGGCGTAGGCCTCGCCGTTGACGCGGACGGTGTTTCCGCTGAGTTCCTGGATGCGCCAGTCATTGCCGACGGTTTGCACCAGCTTCGCGTGGTGCTCGCCGAGCGAGCGGTGGGCGATGGACAGCTCCGCCTGGGGGTCTCTGCCGACGCGCACCTCCGAGCGGCCCACCGTCCACAGGGTGCCCCGCAGGCGCCCGTTGAGGGCCAACAGCCGGGGCTGGGCCTCCGAGACGAGGTTCGCCACCGGGTGAGGCGCTGTGTCATGGACGGTCGACGCGGGAGACTCGACGGTGTCCGCCTCCACCACCTGGATGCGGTGGATGTCGGTGTCGTGCTGGAGGACCACGCCGTAGTCGCCGATGCGCAGCAGGTCGCCGTCCTGGAGCGCTCGGGGGGACGTGACTTTCTTCCCGTTGAGCAAGATGCCGTTGGCGGACTTCAGGTCCTCCACCACCAGAGTCCCTCCCTGGGGGTAGAACCGCGCGTGCTTGCGGGAGACGTTGCGCTCCGGCAGTTGTACGGTGTTGCCCGGTGCCCGGCCGAGCGTGACCTCATCCAGCCCGTCGACGGGAATCTCCTGACGGTTCCCCTCGTCGTCTTCGATGACCAGCTTCATCCGGAAGGTAGGGCCGGGCTGCGCCGATTCTGCGGGGTATACCAGAGGCGGACGTCCCCCCCCCAAACCAAAGGACACCGGCCCCACGCCTTGTGTGGACCTCTTGCCGCGGGACACTTCCCCAAGCCTCCACAGCCTGCTCCCGAGCGGGCCCGGAAGCCAACCGGCGGTAGCCCCCCGCCGGGCCGGCCTCCCCCAAGTGGTGCTTCCCCCGGACGGCAACGTCCGCGCTGGGAGCCAGCTTTTGCATACGCCGAAGGCCCGCCGGAGCAGGGGGTCCGTGGTAGAAGGCCGCCCCGTGAGAAAGCCTTCCGCTGCGGCGAGCGTGCAACGTCCGGGCGTCCTGCAGACGCTGTTGGGCGCGTGGGTTTGGAACCACCGTTGGGTGCAGAGGCTGCGGGCCCTCCCCGAGCCCTGGCGCATCCTCGGGGGTGCTGGGCTTCTGGCTGCACTGGTCTTCGTCCCCTATGTCGGCGCGGTCGGTCTGTGGGACCCGTGGGAGACGCACTACGGCGAAGTCGCTCGGGAGATGATTGCCCGGGCGGACTACGTTTACCCCTTCCAGGACAGTGGCGATGTGTCCACGAGCGGCTGGTTCTTCAGCAAGCCGCCGCTCACCATGTGGATGGAGGTGCCCGGGATGTTGCTGGTGGGCATCAACCACGGAACCGGCAAGCTGCCGCTGTACACCGAGTGGGCGATGCGCCTGCCTTTTGCGCTGATGTCGGCGGCCGCACTGGCAGTGCTGGCCTGGGCGCTGGCCCGAACGGTGAGCCGGCGCGTCGGACTGACGGCGGCATTCGTGCTCGCCACCATGCCGCTCTATTTCCTCATCAGCCGCCAGGCGGTGACTGACACGCCGTTTGTCGCCGCCCTCATTGCTGCCATGGGGTGCGCCATCATCGGCCTGTTTGACACTGGGACGCGCCATCGCGCCGCCTGGTGGTACGCCTTCTACGTCCTGCTCGGGCTTTCCACCCTGGCCAAGGGCCTTCTCGGCTTCGCTCTGCCAGCCGCCATCTTTCTGCTCTACGCCGCCTTCTTCCTCTTCCCGTGGAGCTGGCAAAGCCTCGAGACCCACGGCCGCTGGCTCACGGACAAGGCCCGAGCGCTGTGGCGACGGCCCTCCCAAGGCGCCGCGGACGGCGAACCCGAGATGCCCACGCCGGTCCTCTTCGCCGAGATGGGGCGCATGCATCTCTTTTCAGGGGTGGGCATTTTCCTCGCGGTGGCCCTGCCCTGGTACCTCACGCTTTCGCTCTTCCCGGCGGTGGACTCGGAGAACAAGACGTTTTTCTACCGTTTCTTCATCCATGACCACATCAACCGACTCCTCGAGGGCGTGCACACCACGACGCCGGGCGGAAGCTTCATCTATTTCATCGAGCAAGGGGGCTTCGCTGTCTTTCCCTGGGTCGCGCTGGTGCCCGGAGCCCTGGCCGGCGTCACTCGCATCCGCCTGGGAGCGCAGGACAGTCGCACGCGGGTGGCCTTCATCGCGCTCGCCTGGACGGTGGTGGCCTTCTTCGTCATGGACATCTCGGCCACCAAGTTTCACCACTACGTGCTGCCGGTGTTGCCCGGGCTCGCCATCCTGGTGGCGCTCTTCGTCGACGAGTTGTGGGAAGACGGCATCGTGTCCCATGGAATCAGTCTGCTGTTGGGTCTGGTCTTCTTCATCCTGGTGGGCAAGGACCTGGCCAGCACGCCGAAGGACTTCACCGACCTCTTCGTCTACAACTATGACCGGCCCTACCCGGTTGAGCTCGATAGCCGCCCCATCCGCTTTGGCGACCACCTTCTGGTGACTGGAGACGTGGTGGCGGCGGTCCTGCTGGCGGCGGCAGCCTACTTTTTTGTCGACGGCTCACGGGAGCGTGGGGAGGGCTGGTCGGGGCGCATCTCGGCGGCGGTGCTGGCCGCGACCGGCCTGGCGGTACTGGTGGCCGGCAAATTTGCCGGAGCCTCTCCGCTGCTGGTGTGGGCCATCTGCCTGGCCGGTGCTGCCGCGTTCGCCCTCAGCGTTGCCCTGCGGCTCCAAGGCAAGGAGCGCCGCTCGGCGATGGGGATGGTTTGGTTTATTGCCGCGCTGGCTGCGCTACTGCTCATCGTCGGGGCGCGGCTCGGCGTCAATGACCCGCTCACGGCGTTGCTCCACCAGCCACTCAACATCAAGACTGGCATGGGCTGGACCTTCACCCTGGCCGGGGTGGCGCTGGTGGTGGCGGCGGTTCGAAAAGCGCAAGCCGAGCTCTTCTCCACCTTCTGCGCCCTCTCGCTGGGGTTTGCCCTGTGGTTCAGCTGGAGCCATTGGGTCGACCTGTCCCACCACTGGACGCAGCGAGACCTGTTCTGGCGCTATTACGACCAGCGCCGTCCGTACGAGCCCATCGCCGCCTACATGATGGATTGGAAGGGCGAGACCTTCTACAGCCGGAACACGGTGCGTCAGGACAAGGAGAGCGCCCCGCGGCTCACCCTGTACGGCAAGCTGCCCGGCCGCAAATGGGCCCTGGTGGAGCAGGCTCGACTCGGTCTTCTGCGTCAGGCCGTCGGGGCAGACAAGACCGTCACCCCCATCGACCGCAACCTCAACGTCAAATTCGTGCTGGTCACCATCGAGTGACGGCGCGCATCGAGGTCCATGACCTCGGCAAGCACTTCAATGGTCGCGCAGCGGTCGAGGGCCTGTCCTTCGCGGTCCAGCCGGGGGAGGTGTTTGGCCTGTTGGGGCCGAATGGCGCTGGGAAGACCACCACCGTCCGGATGCTGGCCGGGCTGCTCCGCCCCACCACTGGGACAGCGCGGGTTTGCGACCACGGCCTTGGCGACGGCGAAGCGCTGCGCCGCAGCATTGGGTTGCTGACCGAGCAACCGGGCCTCTACGACAGGCTCACCGGACGGGAAAACCTTCGCTTCTTCATCCGCCTCAACGAACTCGACGAAGGGCCAGCCTGGCGACGGGCAGAGGCCTACCTGCATCGCTTCGGGCTTCTCGGCCGCGAGGACGAGCCCTGCGGCAGCTACAGCAAGGGCATGCGACAAAAACTGGCCATCGTCCGGGCCCTGGTGCACGAGCCGGAGGTGCTCTTCCTTGACGAGCCAACCAGCGGGCTCGACCCAGAGGCCGCTCGGACAGTGCGAGACGCGGTGGCCGAGCTGGCCGCGGACGGCCGCACCATCATCCTCTGCTCCCACAACCTGGCCGAGGTTGAGCGGCTCTGCGGCCGGGTGGCCGTGGTGCGCACCCGGCTTCTGGCCGAGGGGCCCATCAGCGTCTTGCGCCACCGAGGCAACGTCCTCGAAGTGCGCGTGGAGGGGGAGGGGGCCGCTGCCGGTGCCGCGTTGGAGGCGCTTGGCCTTTCCTGGACGGCGCATGGCTTGCTGCTTCGGGTGACGCTGGACCACGAGCGGCAGGGGCCGGACGTGGTGGCAGCGCTGGTACACGCCGGGGTGCGGGTGCGCAGTGCCATGCCGTCGGGACGCTCACTGGAGGACGTCTATTTGGAGCTGGTGCGGGACGCGGCCGCCGAGGAGAACGCAGAGTGAGCTTCCACTGGCGGCGCGCGCTGGCCGTGGCCTGGAAGGATGGGCTCGACTTGCGAAAGAACCCAGGCCTGTTGTGGAGCATGTTCGCCCTGCCCGCGGTGTTGGTGTTGGTGCCGACGTTGATGGTCTGGGCCTGGGTGCGCTCCCCCGACGAGACCACCTTCCGGGCGATGGCGCTCTACTACGACCCGCATTTCCCGTCCGGGGCGAGTCCCACGCGCTTCTTGGTGGAGAAGGTGCTCACCGACTGGTTCGGCCTTTTCCTGTTGATGCCGCTCTTCACCCCCATCCTCATCGCCTCACAGAGCGTGGCGGGCGAGAAAGAGCGGCGCACGCTCGAGCCGCTGCTTGCCTCACCGGTGACGTCCGCCGAGCTGGTGGCCGGCAAGAGCCTGGCCGCGGTGATTCCGGCGGTGGCCATCTCCTGGGTGGCGTTCGTCGGCTTCTGTGTGGCCCTGGATGCGGTGGCCTGGCCCCTGGTGCGCGGTCCGCTCCTGCCCAACAGCCTGTGGCTCTTCGGCGTCGGCGTGGTGGCCCCGCTTTATGCCTTTCTGGGGAATGGCATCGCGGTCCTGGTCTCGGCCCGGGTCGGCGAGGCTCGGCTCGCCCAGCAGCTGTCGGCCCTGGTGGTGCTGCCGTTGATGGGCTTGGTGGCCGGGCAACTGGCCGGATGGCTGCGTGCCGGGACGGCCTACTATGCGCTGCAGGGGGCGGTGGTGCTGCTGCTCGACGTGGCGCTGGTGGCGGCGAGCATTCGGCTGTTCGACCGCGAGCGGCTGGTCAGCCGCTGGAGCTAGGGCGACGACGCCGCCCGCCGAAAGGGGTGGCCACTTTGGCGGCCGGCCGTGGCGTGTGCCATCCTCAGGCGGAGGACGGTAGGCTCGCAACATCGCGACGCCGCTCCCACACCAGCCCGCAGCAGGAGGCACCCCGTATGGGTCTCTTCAACTCGTTGAAGCAGGAAGCGCAGCGCAACTTTATCGCCCGCTCGGACGAGGCGAAGGACGACATTCTCTACGTCTACCCCGAGCACAACATCCGGATGCTCACCCAACTGACGGTGGGTGCCGACGAGGTGGCCCTCTTCGTCAAGGACGGCACGGTGCAAGGAAAGCTGGGTCCGGGCAAGCACCAGCTCGACTCCAACAACATTCCATTCCTCTCGCGCTTCCTGGAGGCCTTCACTGGCGGCAACCTCTTCGTCGCCGAGCTGTACTTCGTCAGCACCCGCGAGTTCCCCGGCGTGAAGTTTGGCGGCCCCATTGGTGACGTGCGCGACCCGGAAACGGGGCTCGGCATCGGCACCATGGTGTATGGCGACTTCTCGGTGCGGGTGACGGACCCGGAGAAGCTGGTGGTTGGGCTGGTCGGCCTGCGGCGCACCAGCAACGAGGACTTCCTCGCCTGGTTCAAGAGCCAGATGCTCAAAGTCGTCCGTGACCACGTGGCCGAGTTGTTGGTGAAGAAGAAATGGCCACTGCTCGACGTCACTTCCGGGGCCTACACCGAGGAAATTGAGCAGGACGTCCTCGCTGGCGTGAAGCCCCACGTCGATGGCTACGGCCTCACCGTGGTGCGAATGGGAAACTTCACCATCGGTATCAAGCCCGAGGATGAGGCCACGTTGAAGCGCCTCACCAAGGACCAGGCCTACACGAAAATGGCCGGTGGCTTTCAGCAGTACGCAGCCGGGCAGGCCATGCTGGGGGCCGCCGAGGGGATGGCCAAGGGTGGAGACGGCGGTGGCGGCGGAGTGCTCCAGGGAGCCGGCCTCGGCGTGGGCCTGGGCATGGCGCAAATCCTCCAGCAGTCCCAAGCGGCGCCCCGGCCAGCGGCCCCTGGCCTGGGGACGCCATGTCCCAAATGCGGCACTCCTGGCTCGGGGAAATACTGCAGCAGCTGCGGCTCCCCGATGGCGGTGGCGCCCGCCTGCACCAAGTGCGGCGGCCAGCTGACGGCTGGGGCCAAATTCTGCGGAGCCTGCGGGCAACCCACCGCGGCATAAAGACCCCGGAGAGCGAGACGCTCTCGGGCCGAGCGCCATTGGCGTGACGTTAGGCCCGCGTGGGCTTGTGCCCTGGTGTCAAAGCAGAGTGGCTTGGCGCATCAGCTGGGGCGGGCACTGGTAGTCGCAGCAATTCCCCGACAGCGTCATCTCTCCCTGAATGCCGACCGTCGGGTACTTCTCGTCGGCGGTACAGCGAAGCACCTTCGGCGCCCCGCTCGCGCAAACTTTGGCCGCTCGCTGGCTGAGGTCGACTTTGCTGGCCTGAGGGTTGCCGCACACCGTGAAGACGCCAGTCTTGTAGTCCTGGGCGGTGACGACAGGTTCGCTGGCGCAGCTCAGTAGGGCAACGCAGGTCAGTGCCGAGGCGATTGTCTTCGTCGTCGTCAACGAGCTACCCCCAGTCTGCAACGCGAGAGACAACCTTACTCGGACAGCCCTGCCCCTCGGTTTCCCCCTGCTAAGCTTGCCCAACCACATGGGATGGGCAACGGACACACCGTGGCAAACGGTTGGCTTCCTGGCCGTCCTTGCCTCCATCTATTTCGGCTCTGGCTGGCTCCTGGCCTGGGGTTTTCCGTACGGCCTCTCCCGTCGACGCCTGCACTGGTTCAATAAGTTGGGCGCCGTCGTGGTGGGGTTCGCGCTGTGGTTTCTCTGTGAGACCCTCCGCAACGCGCTTCTGCTGTACTGGGCGGAGCGGCACGGCATTCGAGGAATTGCCCATGCGCCGGCTTTGCTGCTGCTGGTCCACTATTACCTATGGCTTCTGCTCGTGCTGGTTGTCTCTCTGAGACTGTCCCGTGTACCTGCGGCGTCGCCAGCCTAAGCCTCGGACTGTGGACCGGGCGGCGAGGGTACCCTCGGCGAAGCGCAAGCCACGCTGGTGGAACGCGAGGAGGTTCGACGCACCCTCCAACGTCGCTCAACGAGGTGGCGAACTGTTGCACGGGGCCGGTGCTTCTTCACCAGGGCGGCGCGCAGGCCAGCCTCCGCCGCCTCAAGGGGGCCTGCCGCCATGACGCGTCACATCGGCATTGTCGCCTGCTCTGCCGAAGGAGCGGCTCTTTGCTATTCCACTCTTTGCGTGGAAGGCCCGCGGTTGCTCGGCCCGCTGGCCCATCCCGAGGTGACTCTTCACTCGCATTCGCTGGCCGACTACATGCACCTCATCGACCGCGGCGACTGGGAGGGAGTGGGAGCGCTGATGCTCTCCTCCGCCAGCAAGCTTGCCCAGACAGGTGCCGAGTTTCTCATTTGCCCAGACAACACCATCCACCGGGCGCTTCCGTATGTGTTGAGCCGCTGCCAGTTGCCGTGGCTGCACATCGCAGAGGTGGTCGCAGAACAAGCCGCTGAGCGGGGGTTCCGTCGCCTCGGCTTGACCGGGACTCGTTGGCTTTTGGAGAGCGACATCTACCCGACGCAGCTCGCCGCCAGGGGACTCGGGTTTGCGCGCCCGGACGCCGACGAATGCCGAGAGATGAGCCGCATCATCATGGACGAGTTGGTGTGCGGCGTCTTCAAGCCCGAAGCGACCGCGTACTTTCAGAGAGTCATCGGTCGAATGAAGGATGCGGGCTGCGACGCCGTCATCCTCGGCTGCACCGAACTCCCCCTGGTGCTCAACGACTCGAACTCCCCGCTGCCGACGCTCGATTCGACGCGTCTTTTGGCCAGGGCAGCGCTGCGTCGGGCGCTGTAGCTGCGTCGGTGGGCCAACGGCTCACCCATGGACGCATGTCTTTAGGCGCCTTGTCTCGGTGGTGGAAATTCTCGCCGTTGGGGCTCGGCGCCGTGGCGGCCGACGTGGGCGCTGGCCCACAGCAGTTGGCCTCCTGGTTGGCGCTGCTTCCGCCGAGCGTCCGGGGGCTGCGTGGGGAGCCCCTGGATTTCTCATGCCCACGCGCTGCAAGCTTGCCCCGGCGAGCGGCCCTCGATGAAACCCAGGCGCATCCGCAAGGTTGTCAAGAGCCATGAAACGGTCGAGGGCGCGGGTGTCCTCCTGCATCGCGCGATTGGCCTCGGCCCTCCCGAGGCGTACGACCCCTTCCTGCTGCTCGATGACTTTCGCTCTGATGTGGAGAGCGATTTTCGAGCCGGCTTCCCCTGGCATCCACACCGAGGGATGGAAACAATCACCTATGTCCTTCGCGGCGAAGTCGAGCACCGCGACAGTCTTGGGAACCGCGGCGTGATTTCCCCGGGCGACGTGCAGTGGATGACTGCGGGTAGCGGCATCATCCACCAGGAGATGCCGAAGGGGGACGCGAGCGGAGCGATGTACGGCTTCCAGCTTTGGGCGAACCTCCCCCGAGCCAACAAGATGATGGAACCGCGCTACCGCGGAATCACCAGTGGCGAGATACCGGAAGTGCGGGACACGGGGGGTGCCTCCATCAAAGTCATTGCCGGAACTGCGAATGGCGTCACTGGTCCGGTGCGCGACGTCGTGACGAGCCCGGAGTACCTCGATGTGAGCCTGCCGCACGGCAGCACCTGGACGCGGTTGGTCCCTCGGGGGCACACCGTGTTTGCGTACGTCATCGGGGGTCAGGCTCTGTTTGGCCAGAAGAGTGACCCCTATAGCTACGAAGCCGAAGGGGACAGTTACTTTGACCAAGAGCGCGACCGACTCATCGGAGATCGACACCTGGTGCTGTTTGGCGATGGCGATGCCGTCACGGCGGCCACCGAGACGGAGTCGGTGCGTTTTCTCCTCATCTCCGGGAAACCAATTCGCGAATCAATCGCCTGGCGTGGCCCCATCGTGATGAATACCCAGGAGGAGTTGCGCGTCGCCTTCGACGAGCTTGATCGAGGGACCTTCATCAAGCAGCCGCGAGCTGGACAATAGGTGGCGAGGACGCACGGCCGCTCTTGGCGGCGGAGCGCCTGCGCAGAGCCGCGGGCGCAGCGTGGTGTCAGCCCCCGTCGGCCGGCTCGGCCGGGGTTCCAGCGTCCGAAACAGTGTCCGGGGCGGGCGTCGGCCCAGCATCTGCGGCTGGGGCGGCGGGGGCCCCTCCAGCGTCCACGGTGGGTGGGGCAGTGGCCAGCCCGCCGTCCGGCGTCGAGTCCCTCGTGGGGGGCGCATTGGGCGGTGTCCCCCCGAGCGTGGTGGGCACTCGCGTCAGGAAGGCCTCGACGTCCAGTCCGTCCAGTCCCATCGCGTGGGCGAGGCCGCTCGCCGTCTCGGAGTTTCCAGGGGCCAAAAGCTTTCGCACCCACTCGCCAGCAGCCGCCTCTTGCCACCAGGACAACCCGAATCGCCCGCGGAGCTGTTGCTCGAGCTGTGCGGCCAGCACGAAAGCCTGCAAGTAGTCGGCCGAGGCGAGGAATTCCTCGCGGTCCAACTCGGCACGCGCCTCGTCTGCGGCCGTCATGGGGAAGCCATAGGTACGAGCCATGACGTCTCGGTAGAGCGCGGCCATGTCCGCGTCCGGAGCCCGCGCCCCCGCATTGAAGAGTACCTTGCCAGCCGCCCGCCGCAGCAGGAAGAGGCGCTGCGCATCGGCGGACGTCCGCCAGGCCACCTGGGCGTCCCCGGTGAGTCCCGCGACGCGGTCAAGCCAAGTCGGGTCGACGGTGAGGTCTTCCAGGAGGAAGGCCCAGGCTTCACCGACCGTCCGGTTGCCGAGCTTGGCCAGCGCCCAGCGCTTCTCCTGGCTGAGGGCGTCACTGAGGAGGTGCCCCATTTGGTGAAGCGTCTCCCGCTCATCGCGTGACCCGCCGACCGGAAGCAGGGAGACGCGGACGTCGCTGGGGATGACAACGCCCAGCACCAAACCCCGCGGGTTCTTCCCCGGTGTCTCCTTCAAGTCGAGGGTGACGTTCTTCATGGTGGCGACGTCGATGCCAAGGCCCTGAAGGGTGCTGGCCGCCCGGCGAAAAACCTCAGCCTTGGGAAAGGCGGCGCCCAGCGCCGGCAACCGGAAGAGGCGAGGGATGTCGGCGCGGGTTACCCGCTCGACCGGAAGCTGAAGCTCGGTCCAGGAAAGCCGGCTCAACGTCATGTTGAAGGCACCCTCGGTCCGCGTCAGCACTTGGTTGGCGAGGGCTACCAGAGGCTCGAGCTCGCTTTCGCGCAACTCGACGAGGAGTGCCGACGAGGAGAGGCCCAGCTCTGCCAGCAGCGCTTCGGTCCGTTGCCGCCGCCGGGCGAGGACCTCGGCCAGCCGGGCCACTGCCGGGGTGGCCTCCTCGTACAACGTCTTGCGCAACAGGGCGCTGCGCTCCGAGGCGAGCAGCGACTCGAGGTTACGGTAGGGGCGCTCCTGGCCGGCGGGGCCAAAGGTGAGCGTTTCTTCGAGCTTGGCCGCCTCCTCCGAGAGTCCGGCGGTCTTCTGGGCCAGCCACTCGGTGACGAGGTAAGCGTGCAGGTGGGTGAGGGCCAGCGGCTCGAGCGTCCCCCCGGTGGCCATTCGCAGCCGCTGCACCGAGTCCATGGCCGCCGGCGTCAGCCAGAGCTCGGTGCCGGCGTACGTCTGGGCCAAGTCCGCCGAGGTGCCTTCCGTCCAGCTCTTCCACACCAACTCGTCCTGCGCGTGCAGCAGCGCCTCGGCCTTGGCGGAGAGCGCGGCGACCTCCGTGGCGAGGGCGGCGCGAGCCGCCTCGGCTGGAGTGGGCGCCGGGGCGACTGGACGCGGGGGCGTCGAACAGGTGGCGAGCAGGAGCAGGGCGGTGCAGGGGAGTGCGCTTGGACGCATGGGGGCCGCGCAATGTAGCGTCGAGCGCTGTCCATGCCCATTCCCCGTGGGTGGGCCGCGGCGCG
>JBKQJL010000076.1:0-6759 GCA_052147975.1 Myxococcaceae bacterium | reverse complement strand
GGCTCGTTCCGCCTTCCGGCCTTCCATGCTCGCCCCACCGGTGCGCATGCCCCGTCGACTGCGGCTGTGGCCTGCGCCAGGCTGGGCGTGGCTGCTGCTCTTCGCTGCGCTGGGGCGGGCCGAGGCGAGCAGCATCTCCAACGAGGTGGGCGGCCAGGCGACGCAAACCACGCCGAGCAACCCGCGGGCCGGAGACGTGGCGGACCTCTTCAAGGCCAACATCGACGTGACAGAGGCGCTTACCTTCCGCGCCGCGCTCGGCTTCACCTACGAGTTTGCCACGCCGGCACCCACCGGCGGCTCCTTCGAGGGGACGTCCACCGCCATTGTCGCGCTGTCGGCCGGCCTCGACTGGGAGGTGACAGAGGCCTTGACGCTTGCCGTCGACGGCGTGGTGTCGCCCACCAGTGCCCAGAGCGCCAACACCGACATTACCTTGGCCGGCGTCGACGGTGGCACGGTGGACCGCAACGGGCTCTTGCAGACGGTGGCCTCCAGTTACGGCGTCGACATCTCGGCGGACTACCTCATCGGCGACCCTCTTTCGGACCCGGTGGCCTTCTCGGTGGATGCCGACGTTGGCTGGCTTGCCCTCACCGTCGACCAGACGCTGGAGAAGCTGGAAAACGAAGCGGGGACGGGCGCCTCGTCCATCCCGCGGATTATTGAGGCCTGCGCCGCCGCCACCGGGGCGGCCGAGGTGCGCCGCTGCAAGGCGCTCAAGCCGCTGCTCAGCAACGGCTCGGCCACGCTGGACGAGTTTCGGCTGGCGGCCGGTGGCACCGTCATCTTTAAAGGAGCCACCGACGTCGGGCTCAACGCTGCCTATTACCTGTACAGCACGGACCCCACCGAGTTTGGCTACTACAGTGCGCTCACCTCGGGCCGCACGGCGCTGCACGACTTCTCACTCGGTAGCAGCGTCCCGCTCGCCCCCTACCTTTTTACCGTTCGGGGCGACCTCACCCAACGGGTGGGACGTGTCAGCTTGGGGTTGTGGTACCAGTTTGGCGTGTATGCCTCCGACTTGGGAACGAGCCAAGTGGTGGGGGCACGCGTGCAATGGGCCATCAACGCCCAGTGGAAGGTGTGGGTGACGGGCAGCTTCCAGGTGGACCTGCAGCCTCCGGATGCAGTCGGCTTGCCGCTCGGCGCCGGGACTCAAACCACCCTGTCCGGTGCCTTCGCCTTGGGCTTCCGCGTCCGCTTCTGAGGTGCCCGCGTCGGCTTGGGGCGCACGGCCTTGGGACGCGCGTGCTTGGGCTGGTAGACGCCGAGCTGGCCGCCTCCGGGCAGGGTGAGGTGGGTGAGGGAGCCCCAGCGCTGCTCCTCGATGGCACCGCATGGGGTGTTTCTCGCCTTCATCTGGGCCACGAATTCCCGGACGTCGTCGCACAAGAGGTACAGCGCATGCCCCTCGCCCCCGTCCGAGGGGTGCACCGCCACCTCGGAGGGCGGCAGCCCAAAAATCAACCAGCCGTGCCCCGCATCGACGTGCGGCAGCTTCAGCACGTCCCGGAGGAAGTCCCGGTCTCGCTCCGCGTCCTTGCTGTAAAGAATGACATGCGCGCCAGTCACCATGGGCTGCCTTCCTGGGCGTTTTCGCGTTAGCCCGCAAGCGGCATGCTGCGCGCCCGGCCCCGGCTGGCGCCAGGGGCCTTCGGGCCTTCTTCTAAGTGTCACTTCTTCGACAGGAAGGGAGGGCGCGCGGCGGAAGGCCACCGCCCCCTCCCGGCGTCGGGGTGGACGCGCACGAGGGCGACGTGCTCGGCTTGTCCAAGGAAGTGCTTGAAGGAGGTAGCCATGCTCTTCAAGAAGCTGTTTCAGCTGTTGGTGGTCGGCGGTGCCGTCGCGTCCGCGTTGTCTAGCTGCGCCACCACCAGCGGCGCCTCGGCCGCGAAGTCCCCTGGCCCGGAGCCCAGCCCCCCAGCGCAAAGCGGCATGGGCGGCGGTGGCGTCATGGGTTGGTGAGTTGACGTTTGCAGCCGGGGCCGTTGAAGCTGGCCCCGCCAGCGACTCCTCGCTTCGGCGCTTTCCACCTCGAAAGCGCTGGGGTGGGGGCGTTAGGCTTGCCCCATGACGGGACAAGGCAATACCTGGGTGGTGGTGGCCGATGGCCACCAGGGCCGCATTTTCGACGTGGAGGACGCGGGCCTTCCGGGGACGCTGCGCCACACCATCCGCAGCCGGCCCGACGGCAGCGCGCACGATGAGAGCGGGGACTTAAGCGAGGTGGCCGACCGCGAGCGGCATGCCTCTTCGCACCAGGGCGCGCTCCACCCCAGTGGAAAACCCTCCGACGAGGCCGAGCACCGCTTCGCCAAGGAGCTGGTGCGGATGCTGGAGCGCGGCTTCGCCGAAAACTCCTTTTACCACCTGGTGCTGGTGGCTCCGCCCAAATTCCTGGGCATTCTCCGAGAAAACCTCGGACGCGGCTTGGCGGCGCGGCTGCGGGCGAGCGAGCACAAGGACTACACCCAGCTGCCGGAGCGCGAGCTGGAAGGCCACCTGCGCCAGCTGGTGCGCATCTGGCCCACCACGTAAGGACGCCCTTCAAGGGCACCGGCAGCGTGCGGCTGGTGTTTCTCTCTTAAGACGTCCCTGGGCCAAAAAGCGGCTGTACCCGCCTCAGCGCACGACGGCGGAAGCGTGCCGCGGCCTGAAGGCGCGCTGCTTCGGCGAGCTCCAAGAAGGCCTCGCGCCACCGCGAGGCAGTGGCTTTGGCCTCGGCCGCCGCCAGGGCCTGCCCGGGCTCGGCCTGTTTTCCGTGGGCCAGGGCAGAGGCTGCCTCAGCAATATTGAAGGCGAGCTCTCCGCCCAAGGGGACGGCTCGAAGCCGCAGGGCGGGGCAGCGGTCACTGGCATCGGCCACGTTGCGCTCCTGCTCGGGCTGGTCCCCCAGCAAGACGAGCAGTGGAGTCCCGGCGGTGCGGGCCAGCTCGAGCGCTCCCATGCCCGCGCCGGAGACGAAGAGGTCGGCCGCGTGGACGGCGTCGCCGAAGGACGCATCGGTGGCACACCACCCAGGGCGGCCGGCATAGCCTTCCCCCACGCGGTGCAGGTGAAAGCCAAGCTGGCCCAGGGCGTGCTCCAGCGCGGCGGCGATGGACGGCTCCCGGAAGTGCGGGTTGAGGTACACCGCTGCCAGAGGAGCGCCCTCCGGGACGCGCAAGTCGCGGCGCACCTCTTCGCGGGAGCGCGCCGGACGGGCGACGATGGGGGGCAACAGGTACGTCCTGGGCAAGGCTAGACGCTGTGCGCCCGGGCTGCCCAGGGTGTGGATGATGCGTCCAAAGGCGCGGTCCCGCACCGCCTCGAGGGCCCGCCGGTAGGCGCGGACCGCCCAGGGGGCGGCTCGACCGTTGAGGTTGGAGGCGAGCGCGTGCCAAAGGTTCTCCCCGTAAACCTGCACCACCGGAATGGGGAACCCCAGCGCCGGGGCGGTGAGCAGGACGGGATGGAGCGAGTCGTTGACGACCAGCTCCGCGCCTTGTGCCAGCTGTGCGAGACGCCGGAAGTCGGCCAGGCCGCGCCACGGCAGCAGCAGGTAGTTGAGGACGCGGCGGTCGGTGCGGGCCCGCGACATGTCATGCCGTGCGTTGAATTCCACCCGGAAGTGCTCGGAAAGCACCGTGGAGGGCGTCCCCAGCTGCGCCAGAAAGCGACGTCCCTGGTCCGCGGTCGTCACCACCTGCACCTCGAAGTCATCCGCCAGGGTGCGGGACAGGAGATGGGCCCGCATCAAATGCCCGCGGGCATCAGCCAAAGCCAGGTAGAGGATGCGACGCGAGGGCATGGCGTCCCGGAACCTGAACGCATGATGCGGCCTGGCCGTGTCTGCCACGCTCGGCTGGGGTGACGCTTTGGGGAACAGCGGTGCCGATGGCGTGACGGGACACGGTGAAGGCGCCCCAGTGGGCATCGCCGATGGGGTAGAAGGCCCCCACACGCTCTTCGCTTGCCCCCAAGGGTGAACCCAGGATGCTGCCGTCGGTGGTGGCCCTCGCTCTGCTCGCCTCGGCAGAGGTGGCCGAAATCGGCCAGTACGACGACCCTTTCACGCTGACCGTCAGCGGCGGGGTAAGCCTCGGCACCTACGAGTCCGGCCTAACGTGGACGCTGGCGCGGCTGTCCAAGGCGAAGCTCACCAGGGAGGAACTCGGGCACCAGCGCGTCCCCAGCCTGCTCGCCGTCACCGGCGCCTCCGCCGGCAGCATCAACAGCCTGCTCGCGGGCGCGCTGTGGTGCGGGGCCGCGGATGACACGCTCAACCTCTCGGTCGACCAAAACATGCTGCGGGACACCTGGGTGAGTGTCGGGCTGGACGCGCTGTTGCCGCAAAAAACCAGTGTCTACGTCTCCGACGACGGGTTGTTGGCCTCGGCGGCGCTGATGCCGGTGCTGGACCGCGTCCGCCAGCGCGTCTTCAGCCCCGGAGGCATGCGCTTCGAGCCGGGATGTCGTCTGCCGGTGGGCTTTACCGTCACCCGGGTGACGCCGGAGAAGCTGGACGTCTCCGGCCTCTCCGTCCCCGTCCAGCGGGCGGTCTTCCCGCTGCTTTTTGAAGTGGATGCCAAGGGAAGCGTGCGCCTGCGTCGGCAGGCACTGGCCAGCCGGACGTCCCTGGACAGCCTGCTGCGGCTGGCGGACTCGGCGGACGGCACGCAGACAGTGACGTCCCCGGACTCGCTCTTCCAGGCGTTGTTGGCCTCGGCGGCTTTTCCGTTGGCCTTCGGTCCCAGGCCCTTGTGCGAGTGCGTCGTCCGCTGTGACGACGGCGTCGAAGTCACCAGCGCGAGCTGTCCCGGACCGGACGCGCAGCACCCGCTCAACAACCTCACCTGCTCGGCCTACGCGAACGCGGCCGGGGGCCGCGACATGTCCCTGTGCAAGAGCTACTTCGTGGACGGCGGAGTCTTCGACAATGCCCCGGTGGGCCTGGCCATTGACCAAGCGGCGGCCTTTGCCCGCTGGCGGCTGCTGCGCCCACTGACGGCTCTCTTTCTGGACCCCGACACGCGCCGGCTCCAGCCACCGCCAAAGGACAACGTCGACCGCAGCGGGGCGGGCATCAGCGGCGCGGTGGACCTGGCCTTCACCTTGGTGGGCACGGCCCGGCAAAAGCAGCTGGCCGAATCCGTTGGCTCCCGGCAGTGGAACCTCACCACCCGTAGCCTCTTGTGGCGCGAGGCCTTCTTGCTCACCGAGTCCGCCTCGGTGCAGCTGCACCTGATGGACCTCGATGGCGAGCCGACCGAAGTGGCGCCGCCTCCGGTGTTTCGCGGCGCGCTGGCCGACCGCATCCGTTTCAGCCGGGTGCTCTACTCGTGCATGCGACGCCTGGCCGTCACCGGCGTCGACCCGGCGGCGGCGCTGGAGGAGGAAGCGTGCGCAGCGGCGGCTCGGGAAGCCCCCATCGCCGACCCGTTGGCCGTCGACCCGGCACAGCTGGCCAAGGCCGACGTCCCGCTCTCCGACGAGGAGCTGGTGCGAATGGCAGAGGCGCTGTCGGCGCTGTCGGGCGAAAGCAGCCCGCGCCGGGCTCTGGAGGACGCTGTGCTCCGAAGCCGCACCGCGACCAGGGTCGAGCGCCTTCAGGTGGCACAATTCAGCACCGCTCGGGCTCAGGTTTCAGCCGCCACCCTGACGCTGCTCACCGACGAGCTCCCACGGATGACGCATGGGCTATTGACCGAGGACGCGCTGCGGCGGCTGCGCACGACGCTCTTGCAGTACGTGGCCCAGGCGCGGTTTCGCGCCGAACGGACCAACCGGCTGGCCAATGCCCTGCTCATCGAGCAGCTGCGCGCCCTGGCCGGCACCCATGTCCCGCTCGGGCTGGGGGCGAGCGCCTCCAAAGCCCTCGGTGCCATGGCCAGTGTCCCGGACACGCTGCCTTTTCCCGTCCAGGCGCTGCAGCCGGTCCTCGAGGCGCTTCAGGCAGCGCCCCCGGGCACGCTGCCCGAGCCGGTGCGGCTGGCCTGGACGCAGCTCGAGCGCCTGGTGCAGCTGCGGGCACGGCTCGGGACGCTCACCTCGGAAAGCTTCCAGGCCGCCCAGGACGCGACCGAGCTCGAGCACGAGAGCGGCGGCGAGCGCAGACTCGTCCTCACCACCCGCTTCAGCCCGCTGGCCGGAAGCCAGCTGGCCGACTTCGGCGGCTTCCTCGACCGCCCGCTGCGCGAAGCGGACTACTACATTGGCGTTTACGACGGGCTTCACCAGGCCGCGGTGCACTGGTGTGACCTCCAGGACCCCTACGAGACAGACCGCCCGGCGCCGGTGCGCAAGCTGGACGGCAGCGGGGACTTGGACTTTACCCAGCCGCCAACCCAAGCCTGTCTCGGCGCGGCCATGCGGGTGGCCGCGCGGTGGCTGCGCCTCTTCGACTCCTCCAAGGCGGCAGCGGTGGTGAAGACGCTGGCCAGGCGCGAGCTGGCGGCGTGGCTGGGCAGTGCGGCCGAAGGCGAGCGGATGCTGAAAACGGCCGAGTGGCAATGGCTCGGAGCCGAGCCCCCGGTGCTCAATTCGGTTGGCTCCATGGGAAAGGTGGTGGAAGTCCTGCTCAGCAAACCCATTGCCTGTGAGCAGGGCGCCGCCGAGAAGCTGTGTTTCGCCGAGCTGAGCTTCGACGCCTTCATGGAGGGCCTGGTGGCCGAGGGCTACGTGGCCGACTCGGACAGCATGCGCGCGGCGCTGGAGAGCCGCCGCCGCTTCTTCACCGGCAGCCTGAAGCGCGCGGTGGACCGGGCGGCCACC
>JBKQJL010000075.1:0-22564 GCA_052147975.1 Myxococcaceae bacterium | reverse complement strand
GTCATCTTCAATGACTATCTGGACGCGACGCTCGCGGGCTTGGCGGTGGCGATCGTCGTGACCGTGGTGATCTATGCCTTGTTCGATATCCGCAAGGCATTGACCACACCGAAAGCGACGGCGATGGAGATTGGCGGCGCTTCAGGCGCCATGGCGGGAGGCGGGGCGTGAAGAAGATCAAGACGCTGTGGAGATGGTCGGCTCAAGCCGCGCGCCTGATGGTCGGCGTTCCCGACTATGACAACTACGTGGAGCACCAAAAGCTGCACCACCCCGGACAGCCCATCATGACGCACGTCGAATTTTTTCGAGAACGCCAGAACGCCCGGTATGCGTGCGAAAAGGGGCGCTTCAAAGGCTGCTGCTGAGCAACCTCCAAGCGCGGCCCATCACGGCGAGGGCGGCGCCGAGCGCGCCGGCGGCGGTTTCTGGCGCAGGAGCGTGGCCCCGAAGAAGCCGTCCGTCCCGTGGACGTGGGTGGTGAGTCGGAGGTAGTCCCCGCGGCTGACGTTGGCGCCGAGCTCCGGGCCCAGCTTGTCGGCCGGCGGTAGCAGTCGAAACTCCGGGTGGGCCGCGAGGAAGTCCTCCACCACCGCCTCGTTTTCCGCCCGCAACACGCTGCAGGTGCCGTACACCAGACGGCCGCCGGGCTTCACCAGCGGGGCGAATTGCTCCAGCAAGGCTCGCTGCCGAGCCGCCGCCTCGGCCAGCGCCTGGTCCGTGAAGCGGTAGCGGGCGTCGGGCTTGCGGCGCAGGGTGCCCGTCCCGGTGCAGGGGGCGTCGACCAGGACGCGGTCGGTGCTGGCCTCGAGGTCCCGCAGGGCCTCGCGGGCCGCCGGCCCTTCTGAAGGGATGAGTCGCACTCGGGTGTTGTGGACGCCGGCGCGCCGGGCGCGCTGGCGCAAGTCCTCCAGGCGCCGCGCGTCGATGTCCAGGGCGAAGAGCTCTCCGCGGTTCTTCATCTGCGCCGCCAACTGCAGCGTCTTGCCGCCAGCGCCGGCGCAGGCGTCCACCACCCGGGTGGGTGGGGCGTCGACGAGGAGCCCGAGGAGTTGGCTCCCCTCGTCCTGAATCTCGAAGAGGCCCTCCCGGAAACTGTTGAGGGAAAAGGCGTTTTGGTGGCCGGTCAGAAAGAGCCCGAGGGGACTGAGCGGCGTGGGAGTGGCCTCGACGCCTTCCGTCCGCAGTCGAGCCCGCAGGGCCTCGCGGTCGGTCTTCAACGTGTTGGTGCGAATGGTGAGGGGGGCCCGGGCGTTGACGGCCTCCGCCGCCCGCCGCGCCTCCTCCCGGTACTCGGCCCTCCAGGCCTTGGCGAGCGCGTCGGGAAAGGACACCTCCAGGGCGAAGCGCTCCTCCTCCGGCAGCCGAGCGAGGCTGCGGCCGGCGGCGGGCAGCGCCTCCAGCAGCCCCAACTCCTCGAGGGACAGCCCCATACCGCGGGCAACGTCGGGGGTTGGCTCGCCGTCCAGGACGCGGGAGCTGGCGATGCGCAGCCGGTCTTGGGCGGTGGTGGCCAGCCGGCCGAAGGCCGGCCCGGTGCGTTCCAGCAACGCGTCCACCGTGCGCTGCCGGCGCACCAGTGCATAGACGCGCTCGGCCACTGCCCGACGCTCGTTGGAGTAGAGGTGGCGCTTGGGCCGCAGCGTGTACTCCAGGGCGCGGTCGGCCAGGCGCCCCTCGTGGCGGATGGCGCCGTAGGCCTCGAGGCTGGCTTGCGTCACCAAATCCTCGCGGACGGGGCGCTCGGGCCGCGCGCCGCTTTCCTCCTCGCGCCGGCGCCGGCGCCGCGCCTCAGAGCGCGCCTGACGCGTGCCGTCGGGCGCAGCGCTGCGGGTGCTCGGCCTTGGAGAGGTGGGGCGGGAAGGGCCACGGCGGCTGGACGGGGGCGGGCGCGGCATGGGGGCCGGCCCTTGTACCTGGGGCCGGCGTGGCCACGCCAGCCGGCCGCGCCGGGGGGCAAGGCGGGTTGGCTCTGGGGAGCATGGAAGCGTAGCGTTGCGGGCGCTTGCTAGCCCTGCGTCACTGCCAGGGAGGGCCACCATGCTCGTCAACGCCAGACTTCTCGGCGGTGGACTCGCCGCCGTGCTTGCAGTGAGTCCCGTCCTCGCAGCGGGCGGGGCCAACGCCGGCCCGCCCGGCGCCTCCCCGGCAGCGCCCGGCATGCGGACGGAAGCCATTCGCGACCGCGGGCTCAACCTGGACGCGTTCCTGGTGGACGTCCCGGCGGACTGGCGCTTCGAGGGCGCGCTCTTCAACGGCACCGGGTGCTTGGACATCGCCTTCCCGGCCTTTCGGACGTCGAGTCCAGACGGCCTCACCCAACTCGAGCGCCTGCCGCGCTTTGACTGGCAGTGGGGCACCGCGCCCTGGTTGCCGAAGAAGACGCCCCGCGGCTGTCTCCCGCTGAGCGGCGAGCTGAGTGCCTCGGAGTTCCTCAAGCGGCTGTCGGTCGTCTCCGGAGTCGAGTACGTCGCCGACGTCCCGGTGGCCGCCGAGCACCTGGCGGCCCAGAAGAAAGGCATGGAGCAAAACAATGCCAGGGCAGCCCAGATGGCCGCCCGCTTTCACAAGGAGCCCTCCGTCGAGTACGGAGACATGGCCCAGGCGAAGGTGCGCTACCGCCAAGGCAACGCCCCCATGGAGGCGTTGCTGCTGGCCATCCTCGACTGCGGGCACAACGTCTTCCGTAATTTCAAGAAGCAGGACTTCTCGGTCGACACCTGCAGCGCGACAGTCCGCGTGGTGCGCGCCGCCCAAGGGAAACTCGACGGGGCCGTGAAACTGCTTCAGCCCGCTGGGGTGCGCTTCGAAAACCCCCAGTGGGTCCAGGCCAAAATTGACCTCCAGAATCGTCAAGCGCAGCAGGCCAGCCAGCAGATGCAGCAGCAAAACCAGCAATTCCAGGCGGCTCTGCAGCAGCAAAACCAGCAGTTCCAGCAGTCCCAGGCGATGCAGCTGCAGCAGCACCAGCAGTTCGAGCAGTCCCAGGCCATGAAGCTGCAGCAACACCAGGAATTCCTGTCCACCATGCAGCGAGGGACGGACATGTCCATGCAGCGCGCCCAGCAGAGCTCCAACGCCATGCACACCGCCGCTTCAGACACGGTGGACTACGCGCTCGGTCAGCAAACCGTCCGTGACCCGAACAGCGGGCAACTCAGCAAGGTGTCGGCCGGCTACAGCAACACCTGGCTCAACGCCACCGGCACCCACAGCCTCCAGACGGACAATCCCAACGCCAACCCCAATGGGTACGTGCAAGGGAATTGGACGCTGCAGCAGCAAGTGCACGGAGACGGGACCAACAAGTAACTACGGCGACGGCGCCTCGACTGGGTGCGGGCTGAAGTAACCCCGCCGCAAGGCTTCCTCGCTGAGGCTTTCGACGAAGCGCGCTTTGGCTTGGGTGTACGCCTCGCGGTCGTGCGCATGCTGGCGCGCCGCTTGGCGCTTGAGCTCGGCATAGGCGCGGGCCCGCGCCGGTTCCGCGCGCAACAGGTTTCGGAAGGCGATGCGCCGCGCCCATTCCACGTTGCTGCGCTGCAGGAGAATGAGGTGAAACTCGCGGTGCGCGGCCGAGGGCTTGCAGAACCAGTGCAGGCCGGGGCGGTAGGGCGCGTAGAGGTAGCCCAGGCCCTCCAGCACCGGGATGGCGGTCGAGGCAGCGTCGAGATTGGACACCGGGGCCATGAGGTCCACGGTGGGTTTGGCCAGCAGCCCCGGAACGGCGGTGCTGCCCACGTGCTCGACTTCTCCGTCGAGAAAGGGGGCCAGCGCCTCGGCCAGTCGCCGGCGCTCCTCCTCGAATTTCGCTGGCCACGCCGGGTTGCTCTCCAGCAGCTGCACCGCCTCGTCCTCGCCCGTCCAGGGCGCGGTCGGCGGCGGCTGGACATCTCTCAGCCAGCGCGAGACGTCCTGGCGCGGGTGGGCCGGCACCCGTCGAAAGCCATGCCGCCAGTAGAAGACTTCTGCCCCGTGGTTTTGCTGGGTGACGTCGGCCTCGCATGCCAGCGCTCCGACGTCCTTGGCCCAGAGAAGAGCTCGCTCGACGAGCGCCGAGGCCACGCCGCAGCGACGCGCCGCGGGGGCCACCCAAAGCGACACCAACCGGACGAGGCCGCGCGGCTTGTCCTGCCATAGGCAGGCCAAGAGGCCCACCGGGGTGGGGCCCACAAAGGCGAGGAAGCCGGCACTCCTCTCGTCCTGGGCGTTGGCCAGGGCCAGGGCTTGCCAATAGCCGTCCGGCTGGGCGGCCTCCTCCTGGTAACGCGAGGTGAAGGCCTCCGGCGCCTGACGCAGGGCGGCCAGGCGCAACCCCTTGAGGACGGGCCACGCTTCGGCCTTCAGCCTCTCCAGGCGAAGCGGCGGCGGCGGCGGCAGGAGGCCCACCCCCTCCCTCAATACCGTGGCAGGGAGGGGTCGACCTCGAGGGCGTAGCGCTCAATGCCGCCGGCCAAGGAGGCAGCGTCCACCCCGCGGGTGGCCAGAAAAGCGGCGGCGTGGAAGCTGCGCACCCCGGTGTGGCAGTACACCACCACCTGCTTCCCTTTGAGGGCGTCGAGCTCCGCCAACCGCTGGTTGAATTCCTGCAGCGGCACCAGCACCGAGCCAGGCAGTGCCACCAGCGCGTGCTCCGCCGGCGTGCGCACGTCCAGCAGCACCGGGGGTGCGCCCGGGCCCGTCAGCTGCTGGTGGAGCGCCGAGGGCGCAATTTCACGCACGGGCATGGGGTGCCGAAGCGCAGACGTTGGCGGCGTCCTGCAGGGTGGGACGTGCGCCCTCGCCGCACGCCTGGCAGGCGTTGTCGCGCCGCAGCTGAAGCTCGCGGAACACTCCCTGTAGGGCGTCGTAGGTGAGCAGCCGCCCCACCAGCGGCGCTCCCACGCCCAGCAAAAGCTTCAGCGCCTCGGTGGCTTGCAACAGGCCAATGACGCCGGGCAGCACGCCGAGGACGCCCGCCTCGGCGCAGGAGGGTGCCAGCTCGGCCGGTGGCGGCGCCGGGTACAGGCACCGGTAGCATGGCCCCTGCCCGGGCAGCACCGTGGTGACTTGGCCCTCGAACCGAAAGACGCTGCCGTGGACGAGGGGCTTGTGCAGCAGGACGCAGGCGTCGTTGAGGAGGTAGCGCGTCGGGAAGTTGTCTCCTCCGTCGAGCACCACGTCGAAGTCCTGCAAAATTCGCTCGACATTGGCCGCGGTCAGCCGCTCCTGAAAGCCCACCACTTGGACGTCCGGGTTGAGGGCGGCGAGCGCCTCGCGGGCGCTCTGCGTCTTGGGTTGCCCAGTTCGCTCCACAGTGTGCAGCACCTGGCGCTGCAGGTTGCTCGTGTCGACGACGTCCGAGTCGACGATGCCGAGTGTCCCCACGCCGGCGGCGGCGAGATACAGCGCCGCAGGCGAGCCGAGCCCCCCCGCCCCGAGGATGAGGACGCGTCCGGCCAACAGCTTCGCCTGCCCCGCCTCGCCCACCTCCGGAAGGGTGAGGTGACGGCGGTAACGGGCCTTCTGGTCGGCGCGCAGCAGGGTGGGCCTTGCCGCCGGGAAGCCTGCGTCGCTCCAGCGGCCGAAACCGCCGGCCAGGTTTCGCACGTCCGAGTACCCCAACTGGAGGAGGCGTTGCGCCGCCAGCAGAGACCGCACGCCGCTCTGGCAGTACACCACCACCACCGCGTCGCGCGGGACGAGTGCCTCGACGCGCAGCTCGAGCCAACCCCGGGGAAGCAGCACGGCTCCCGGAATGTGGCCCTCGGCGGACTCGTCCGCCTCGCGCACGTCGAGCACCGTCACCGGCGCCCCGCTGGCCAGCAGCGCGCGCAGCCCTTCCACCGAAATGTCGGACGTCTCGGCCCGGGCCTGGGCCAAAAGCTCACGGTAGGAAGGCATGGCTTGGGCCCTTGGGTATAACAGGCTTTGCCTGGCCCGCTGGAGCCGGGGGTTGGGCCGAAACGGACAAGGGGCGAGGCGTGGCCGGGCACGAGCGCAGGTTGGAGGGCCGGGTGGCGCTGGTGACGGGTGCCGCCGTGCGGCTGGGGCGCGCCATCGCCGAGAGTCTCGCCGACGCCGGCGCGAGCCTCGCCATCCACCACCATGCTTCGGCCCAGGCAGCGGCGGACTTGGTGGTCGCCTTGCGCGCCCGCGGGCACCGGGCGGAGGCCTTCGGAGCGGACCTCTCGGACGACGGGGCCCTCGACGCGCTGCTTCCGAAGGTGGAGCGACAGCTGGGCGAGGTGTCGGTGCTGGTGAATAGCGCGGGCCGCTTCGACCAAGCGCCCTTCCTCCAAACGGGCGACGAGTTGCTCGACGGCGTGTGGCGCCTCAACGCCCGCGCACCGTTTCGGCTGTGTCGCGCGGTGGCCCAGGGGATGGTGGCCCGGGGGCAGGGGGACATCCTCAACGTGTTGGACCTCGGGGGGGCCTTCGTCCCGTGGAGTGGCTATGCGGCCTACTGCATGTCCAAGGCGGCGCTGTCCATGTTGACGCAGGTGCTGGCGCTGGAGCTGGCCCCGGCGGTGCGGGTGAATGCCGTCGCACCGGGGACGGTGTTGCCACCGGAGGCCATGGGTGCCAAAGAGCGCGAGGCCTTGCGCCAGCGAATTCCCCTTCAGCGCTTCGGCCGTCCCGAGGACGTGGCCGAGACGGTGCGCTTTCTGGTGACGGGCCCGGACTTCATCACCGGCCAGGTGGTGGTGGTGGACGGTGGGAGGCTGCGGGGGGCCCGAAGCCCGTAAGCGACACCGTCCCCTGCCGCTGGCCCCTCCGGAAGGCCGTCCCGTGGACTCCGTCCGGCCTGGCCGCTATATGTTGAGGCCATGGACATTCAAAGCACACCCACCCCGGCGCCAGCGTCTAGCCAAGGCACCGCCTTCCCCTTGCGCCTCACCGCGCGCGCGGTGGAACAGGTGAAGGCCGTCCAGAAGCAGCAACACTTCGACGGCTATTACCTCTCGGTGCGCGTCGTCCCGGCGGGCTGCAGTGGCTTTGGCTACGACTTGAATTTGGTGAAGGACGTCCAGCCGGGCGAGCTCACCGGCGAGCAGGACGGGGTGAAGCTGGTGACGGACGCCCTCAGCAACACCTACCTGGCCGGAACCGAGGTGGACTACGTGGTGGGCACCACCGGCGCCGGCTTCAAATTCAGTAATCCCAACGCCAAGTCCACCTGCGGTTGCGGGACGTCCTTCTCCACCTGAGCCGCGCCCCCCCGGCCGGCCGGCCACGGGGGACGCCCTTCAGCGACGCAGCAGCGCTGCCTGCCAGCCGCTCCCGGACTCTTTCCGCTTCAACCTGGCCTTTCGGCGCTCTTCTGCGCCGGCGCTCGCCTGACGCTCCGCTTCCGTCTCCAGTCGCAGCGGCGGCACGCGGGCCTTGCTGCCGTCCGGGTTGAGGGCGACAAACGTCAACAGGGCGCTGGTGGTGAGGTGCTGGGCCCCGGTGAGCATGTCCTCGGCCTGTACCGTGACGCCCACCTCCATGGAGGTGTGAAAGGCGGCCAGCACCCGCGCCCGCAGCGTCACCACCCAGCCCACGTGAATGGGCGTGTGGAAGTGCAAGTCGTCCATGGAGGCCGTCACCACCGCGTGCCGGCAATGGCGCCCGGCGGCGACGCCAGCGCAAATGTCTATCCACTCCATGACGCGGCCGCCGAAGGCCGCGTTGAGGGGGTTGGCGTCCGAGGGGAGGATGACTTGCGTCATCACCGCCTCGCTTTGCGAGGGCGCTTTCGGCTCCAGCATGGCTAGGCCGGCGCCCTTTCGCCCAGCACGCCCCGCAGCACGTCTGGCCGGTCCGTCATGATGCCGCCCACGCCCAGGGCCACCAGGGTGCGCATGTCCTCTTCGGCGTCCACTGTCCACACGTTGACCCACTTTCCGACTCGGGCAGCGGCCGCCAGAAAGGCCGCGTCCACCAGCACCACGTCTCCCAAGCGGTAGGGCATGTCCAGCACGCTGTAGGGCGTGTCCTCGGCAACCGGCTCGCCCGCCTTGAGGGCCAGCACCGCCTGGCTCAGCGCCTGGTGCGGGTAGAAGTGCGCCACTTCCGGCAACAGGGCCACCAGCTTCTGGCCGAGTGCGTCCAGCTCGCTGCCCAGACAAACGCGGGGCCCGGCGCCCATGCCCCGCACCTCTCGGGCCAGCGCTTCCGCCGCGCCGGGCGTGTCCGCTTTGAGCTCGAGGTTGAGCGGCAGCCCCGGGTAGGCCCGCAGCACCTCGTGCAGCGAGGGCAGGCGTACCCCCTGGCCGCGAAACGGGAAGGTTTTCCCTCCGTCTGGGGTGAAGCGGTAGCCAGCGTCCAGCTGCTGCAGCTCAGCCAGCGTCGCCTCGGCGATGCGGCCGGTGCCGTTGGTGCAGCGCTCCAGGGTGGCGTCATGGGACACCACCAACGCGCCGTCGCGGGTGAGGTGCACGTCCAGCTCCAGCACATCCGTGTGCCAGCGCTCCACCGCTGCGTCGAAGGCCGCCCGGGTGTTTTCCGGGGCGAGCGCGGCCCCGCCACGGTGGGAAATGTGCAGCGTGGGGCGAAGCCCGTGGAAGAAGGGCGGGTACACTTTTTTGGCGCCTCCCTCGTTAGCTCCGCCGGCCCCCGGGCGTCCACCCCCAAGTCCGCCGGGGGGCCAAAGGGGGGGACAGCCTAGGGGAGAATGAGGCCGCCCTTGGTGCGGCGCTCCGCTGGCCCGTCCGGCGCTGGTGCGGCCGGGGCCGGCCCGGGCGCTGGTGCAGGGCGCTGCACCAGTTTTGTGTAGAGGCCCTCGGCGAAGCGCGAGAAGAGGCCGGGGGCCTGGTGGAAGAGACGCCGGGCCTCGGCGCGCGCCAACCGGGCCGCGTGGCCGCGGCCCGTGCGGGAGAAGACGTCCGCCGTCAGCCACAGCCGCCGGGCGTAGAGTTGGCAGCGCTCCGGGGTGAAGAAGGCCTCGGCCATGGCCCGCACCCGCTCGTCGAGCTGCGCCGCCCGCTGTTGGGGCGAGAGGGCCAAAGGGCTGGACTCCACCTCCTGGACCCGCGCGGCCAAAAGTTTGAGCTCCGCCTCGGGGGGCAGCCAGCCGCGCAGCTCGGGCTCTTCGTGCAAGCGGGCTGCCTCCAGCGCCAGCCCCGCGTCTCCCTCCTCCGGCGCTGGCAACGGCGGCGGCGGGGCCGCCGCTGGCTCCACCTCCAGCCGGCGCAACATGTCCTCCGCCCCCTTGGGCAGCGGCGAGCGCGTGGCGAGGTTGCAGCGGTAGGCCTCGGCCAACAGCCGGCAGGCCTCGTCGAGTGAAATTTCGCGCAACGGCTGGGCCCTTGCCTCACGCAGCGAGCGCCGCCAGGCGCTGCGGCTGCTGTCCAGCTCCCGGTGGGCCAGTAGCCCAAACTCGTCGGACAGCACCACCTCGTGCAGGGCCAGGCCTCCTTTCACCGGCCGGGCCACCAGAAGCAGCACCTCTCCCAGGCCGTCCGGCGGCGACAGCAGGGAGGGAAGCTCCGTTGCCGCCTCGGGCACGGGGGCAACCGCCGGCGCCTTGGGGGCTGGGCTTCGGGTGGCCACGCCCGCCGAGCGCAGCCGGTACTGTGCGCGCCGGGCGGCCTTGGCCACCGGTTTGGCCGCACTCGCCGCCAGCGCGTCCACCGGGGCGGCCAGCCGCGCCTCGACGAGCGCCTCGAGGAGGGCCGACAAAAGGGGCTCGGGCAGACTCTCGGCTGCAGCCGGCGGGGCCTCCTGGCGCAGCACCGCGCGGGCCGTCGCCCAGGCCTGGCCGTCCTGGCCTTCCGGTGGGGGGCCGTCCGCGCGCAAGGCCTGGGCCAGGGTTGGCGTCCTCATGGCAAAGGCCTCGGCTGGGCCGAGGCGGGCCCGCGCGCCAGCCACCACATGCCGCCCTCCTGCGCGACGAGGTGGACGTCCGTCCCGAGGCGGCTGCCAAAGAGGCGCTCCGGCGGCACCCCACGCAAGAGAAAGTGGCTGTAGGCCTCGCCCATGCCCTCCCAGCGAAAGCCGTCCGGGCGCCACTCGGAGGGGAAGGTGGGCGGCGGGGTGCCGCGGTAACGCAACGGAGAGTGCGGGGTGAGGGCGAAGCTGAAGTTGGTGATGCCGCCTTGAAGCCGCGCCGGGACGCTGGCCGCGTGGAGAAACACCGGGTGACTCACCACCCGCGAGCTCGGGTTGAAGATGAGCCCCATAATCCGCGGCCCGGGCGGCGTCAGCGCGGCGAAGCGCAACAGGGGCGCGGCCTCGGCGTCGAAGGCGCGGAAGGCCACCGCCAACGGGACGGCCAAGAGGAGCGCGGCGGCGGCCGACAGCCCGAGGAAGAGGGGCCGCAGCCCCCGGGCCAACGGCGGCACACAGGCCGCAAACAGCGCCGCCGCCAGGTGGGCGTAGCGCGTGTTGAGGTAGTAGATGGCGCCGCGGATGTCGAAGGGCAGGGTGAAGTAGAGGGCAAGCGCCAACAGGCCGAGCCCCAGAAGCCGCAGCCGGGAGACTCCCTGCTCGCGCACTGTCCCCTTGGCCCCCAGAAGGACGGCCAGCGTGGCGGCCACCCACAGAAGGGCCACTGCACCGAGGGCCCAGCGGTCCGAGCCGTCGCGCAGCTGGTTGGCGAGGACGTGCGGCAGCTCGGCCAGGTTTTGCGCAAACGGTTTGAAGGCCAGGTTTCTCTCGGAGAAGAGCGGCCCCCAGGCCTTCCACGGTGCCCCCTCAGCCACCTCGGCCGGAGCGAGCAGCCGTCCGGCTCCCCACACTGAAAAGAGGGCCACTGCCGGGACGCAGGAGAGAAGGGCCGGCGCCCGGCCCCTCCAGCTTCGCTGGCTGTGGGTGGTGAAGAGGAGCCAGGGGTAGGCCAAGGCCAGGAAGAAGAAGGCCTGCACGTGCATCAGCAGCGCCGCCACCAGCACCACTGCATGGGCCACGGCCCATGTCCGGCGCTGCGGCGACGCCTCGAGCGCCCGCAGGAAACAGCCGCAGGCCAGCACCGCCAGCGGCAGCGAGGCGAGGTAGTTGATGAAGCCCCAGCCAAAGCTGTCTCCATAGGAGAAGGGCAGCGCCAGCAGGCTGGGCCAGCGCGGGCGCCCCAGCGCGCGCAGCAGAAAGCCCAGGCTGAGCGGCAGTCCTGCCACCACCAGGCTGAGGAAGCAGCGGTTGGCCAGCTCCAGCGGCAAGAGCCAGTTGAGCAGCGACACCAGGTGGTAGTAGCCGAGGTAGGGCGTCAGCTCGCCGCGCGCCGCAAACACCGCCGGGTAGAGGGTGGTTGGGTCCGTGAGGCGGTGCAGCACCGAGATGAGGGCCAGATGCTGCGGGAGGTCCACCATCGGCAGCTGGTGCGCCGCCCACAGCGGAAGGATGCCGAAGAGGAGCGCCAGCGCGTACGCCGAGCGGCCGAAGGACGCCGCCATCAGCTGCGGTTGCGGCTGGCGAGCACCGGCCAGCCCCGGGCCATGGACTCGCGAAAGAAGGCGGCCAGGGCCCGCCGGGCGACGTTGACGGCGCTGTGGTGGGGGTCCATCAGGGACTGCTCCCCCAGCGAGCGCGTGCGCAGAAGCTGCACGGGCTGCCCGCAGCGCTCGCAGTGAATGGCCACGTCCCTGGCCAATGACACCGGGACGGCGTACCGGGTGCCGCACGTCTCGCACTTCCACACCAGCGCCCGCTCACCGTCGGTGTCCAGGGCCATCGACTCGAGCTGGTCCGCCGTCCGCAGGAGCGCCGGCAAGTCCCCCGGCGGACGGGCGAGAATAATGGAGGGGCCGGCGTCGGCCGACGGGGCGGCGAAGCGCTCGGCGTCGGACAACAGCTGCTCCAGCCGCTCCTGCAGGCGCTGGTCGCGGAATTCCGCCCCGGCGATGGCCCGGTCCACCGCGCCGACCACCGCCGGCAGCTCGGGCTCGAAGAGGCGGTCCGCCGGGAGCAAACGCGGTGGGGGGACGAGGAGGTGCGACGGCAGGGAGAAGAAGCGGGTGGCCACGGGCTTTGTAGACAGCCATTAGCACGGGACTCCCGCCGTGAGGCAAAGGAAGCCGCCTTTAGGACCAGGCGAGCATGCGCTCCAGCGGGACGCGGGCCGCCTCGAGGAGGGGCGTGGGCATGGTGAGCTCGGGGCTGCGGCGGCGCATGCACTGCACCAGCTTTTCCAGGGTGTTGAGCTTCATGTGCGGACACTCGTTGCAGGCACACCCGTTGTCCGGCGGGGCCGCCAGGTATGTCTTCTCCGGCGCCCGCTTCTGCATTTGGTGGAGGATGCCCACCTCGGTTGCAACAATGAAAGTCTTGCGGTCGCTGTGCAGGACGTGCTCGAGAATGCCGCGGGTGCTACCGACGTAGTCCGCGTGTCGCAGCACGCTGGCCTCGCATTCCGGGTGCGCCACCACCACCGCCTCCGGATGTTGCGTCTTCAGCTGCACCAGGCGTTTCTCGCTGAATATTTCATGCACCATGCAACTGCCCGGCCACAGCACCATCTCCCGGCCCGTCTGCTTCGTCACCCAGCGGCCCAAATGCTGGTCGGGGGCGAACAGGACGGGCCGCTCCTGGGGCGCCCGGGCCACAATCCGCGCGGCGTTGGAGGAGGTGCAGATGACGTCGCTCATGGCCTTCACCGCGGCCGAGCTGTTGACGTACGTCACCACGAAGGCGCCCGGGTGCTGGTCGACGAAGGCGCGAAAGGCCGCCGGCGGGCACCGGTCCGAGAGGCTGCAGCCGGCCTTGAGGTCCGGCAGTAAGACGAGCTTCTCTGGGTTTAATATTTTCGCCGTCTCGGCCATGAAATGGACGCCGCAGAAGACGATGGTGTCGGCCTTCGTCTTGGCCGCCTCCTGCGCCAGCGCCAGGCTGTCGCCGACGAAGTCGGCGACGTCCTGCACCTCACTCTCCTGGTAGTAGTGGGCGAGGATGACCGCGTTGAGGCTCTTCTTGAGCCGGCGGACGTCCGCTTCCAAGTCCAAGGTTTGAAGGGCGATGGCCACGGCGAGGGTGTCTCTTTCGCAGAGGGCCATAACGCTCGGACGCTCCTCATGCCAGGGCGGCGCGCCCCAGCCCGGGCGGCCCCGCGCCTCCGGGCGCGCTTTCCTCCCTTCGTCGCCCGGCCTTCTGGTACGAGGGGCCGTTGCGGTCCGCCCCATTTCCCAAGGCGGAGCCGTCGACCCCAAGGGGCCGCATGACGACAGCCACCGCCGCCGTTGCCGCGTCAACCGGGAAGGGACACCCCAAGGGGCTGTACCTTCTCTTCTTCACCGAGGCTTTCGAGCGCTTCCAGTACTACGGAATGCGCGCCTTCCTGGTGCTGTACCTGGTGGACGCGACGCGGGGGCTGGGCTGGTCGCACACCGAAGCGCTGAGTCTGTACGGAACGTACACCGGGCTCGTGTACTTGACGCCGGTGCTGGGCGGCTACATCGCCGACCGCTTTCTCGGCCAGCGACTCTCGGTGGTGCTGGGCGGCACGCTGATGATGTTTGGGCAAGTCCTTTGCGCGGTGAAGTCCGCGCCGACGCTGTACGCCGGGCTCACCGTGCTGGTGCTGGGCAACGGCTTCTTCAAGGCCAACATCTCCACCATGGTGGGGCAGCTGTACGCCCCCGGCGACCGGCGGCGCGACAACGCCTTCACCATCTTCTACATGGGCATCAACCTCGGCGGCTTTCTCGGGCCGCTGTTGGCCGGCGGCGTGGCCGAGGAGGTGGACTGGTCCTTTGGCTTCGCCCTGTCGGGGTTGGGCATGGCCATTGGCGTCGCCACCTTCCTCGCCCTGAAGGGGAGGCTACTGCCGGGCATCGGCACGCTGCGCGAGAAGCCCTCGGCCCGGGACGTCCAACGCTTCCTTCGAGGTCTGGGCGTGGCGGTGCTGGTGCTGGCCGCGCTGGCCTGGGTGGCGGTGAAGGGGCCGCTCGCCGGCCGCGTCAACTGGGACGTCGTCCTGCTCACCGCCATCCTCGGGACCATGCTCGGTTTCTTCATCTACCTGACGTTTTTTGGAAAGCTCAGCAAGGACGAGCGGGACCGCGTCATCGTCATCTTCGTCCTGGTGCTCTTCGTCGTCTTCTTCTGGGCGGCCTTCGAGCAGGCCGGCGGCCTGATGAACCTGTACACCGACACCAAGGTGGACAGAGGCATCTTCGCCTGGACGGTCCCCACCACCTGGTTCCAGTCCGTCAACTCCCTCTTCATCGTCCTCTTCGCTCCCCTCTTCGCCGCGATGTGGACCTGGCTCGCCGCCCGCGGCAAGGAGCCGAGGACGGCCACCAAGATGGCGCTGGGCATGCTCCTCGTCTCCGGCGGCTTCGTGCTCATGTACGCCGCGGCTCGGCAGAGCGCGGCGGAGGGCAAGGCGGCGCTGCTGTGGGTGGTGGGGGCCTACCTCTTCCACACCTGGGGAGAGCTGGCCCTGTCCCCGGTGGGGCTGTCGATGATTACCAAGCTTGCCCCCACCCGGTTTGCCTCGGCCCTGATGGGGGTGTGGTTTTTGTCCAATGCCGCTGCCAACAAGCTGGCCGGCATGCTGGGAGGGGCCGCCGAGCGCGTCGGCGACCAGACCATGTTTGGCCTCATTGTCCTCGGCACAGCCGGGGCAGGCGTGGTGCTGCTGGCCTTGTCCGGGACGCTGTCGAGGATGACGCACGGCGCGGAGGACGTCACCCTCGGCGCGCCCGTCATGAAGCCGGCGACGTAAGTCAGCGGGAGGCCGACTTCGGCGCAGGTTTCAGCGTCTGCTCGAAAAACTCGACGGACGCACCAGCCTGCACCACCTGGTTGGCGCGCTTGGCAGCGCCGTGTCCCTCGTCGGGGAAAATAATGAGGGGACTCTTCAGTCCACGGGCGGTGAGCGCGTCGTGCATTTGGATGGCTTCACCCACCGGCACGCGCGGGTCATTGGCGCCGGCAATAATGAGCAACGGCGCCTTCACCCGGTCGATGTAGGTGATGGGGGACAGCTTCAGCAGCGCCTCCTTGTCCTTCTCCGGGTCGCCATATTCATTCACCCGCAGCGACCGCCGGTAAGGTGCGGTGTTGTTGAGGAAGGTCAGCAGACTCGAGATGCCGACGATGTCCACCCCGGCGTCGTACGCGCCGGCGAACATGGTCATCCCGATGAGGGAGGAGTAGCCCCCGTAGCTGCCGCCGAAAATGCCCACTTTCGGCGCTTGGCCCCCGACGGCCCATGCCTTGCGGATGTACGTCGAGCAGTCCTCAATGTCGGTAATAATGTTGAGCCGCTTGGGCCCGTCGTCGGCGTGGAACCAACGCTTCCCGTAGCCGTCGCTGCCGCGCACGTTGGGCTCGACGTAGACGAAGCCCGCCTCGACGAAGAGCTGCGCCCGCGGGTTGAAGCCAGGCAGGGACTGGCCCTCCGGGCCGCCGTGGAAGGCCACCACCACCGGGCACGGCTCGCTGCATTTGAGCGGACGCCGGACGAGCATCGGAATGGCGGTCCCGTCGCGCGCTGGGTAACTTTCCAGCTTGGCCCGCACGAAGAGGGCGAGGTCCACCTCCGGGGCGCTCGGCAGCTGCCACTGGGTGGCCTTGCCCGTCTTCCAGTCGACGACGTAGCCCAAGGCTGGCGACGTTCCGGTGTCCACCGCCAGAGTGGCGTAGCGGCCCGTCTGGCTGAAACTCCGCGGAAAGACGCCGTCCGCCTCCGGCAGCTTGGGCAGGCTCAGCGCTTTGAAGGTGTGCGCATCCAGGGCGTGCAGACGCGTGTAGCCGTCCTCGTTGAGAGTGTAGAGGATGCGCGTGCGCGGCTCGTCGATGAGGAAGGTGGCCACGTCGTAATTCACCTCTGGGGTGACGGGCTCGAGCCTCCCTTTTTGCCACCGGTACAGCCGGCGGTACTCCCCCAGCTTGGGCGTGAGCACCAGCACTTCGCCCTCTAGAGCCCCGTACGCGGCGCTGTACTCCTCGCGTTCCCCCTGGCCGATGATGGGGGTGAGGGCTTTCGAGGCCGGGTTCCACTCGTAGATTTCCGTCACCGCGCTGCCCAGCTGCTTCTGCAACAGCAGCCGCCCGTCCGGGCGGTGGTCGGCGACACTCCACAACCCGTCCTGGTCAAACACCGTCTCCTTGCTGCCGCTGTGCTTGTCCCAGCGGTAAATGGCGTAGGAGTCCGGCTTCTTGTCATTGGCCCGGAAGTAGACGTAGCGCGAGTCGTCGGAGATGAATTGAGCAAGGGTTTGCACGCGCGGCAGGTGCTGGATGAGCTGCAGCGGCCCGCCCGCCGGGGACTGCCAGTACAACCCGGGGTACTCCTCGCCCCCCCGGTCCCTGGAAATGAGGAGGTAGCTGCCGTCCGGGGCAATGGCCGCTGGGGCGGTGCGGTCCTCGCCTCCGGTGAGCTGCACCGGAAAACGCTGTGGCCCATCCAACCGCCACACCTGCTGCGTGCCGGTGACTGTCCAGCTGAAATACAGCCGGCTGCCGTCCGGAGAGACGAATCCAGCAGCCGGCGAGCGGACGTCCAGCATGGCCTGGATGCGGCCGCTCAGCGCCGGCGGAAGCGTCGGGGGCGCATACTTGGCCAGCACCTCGGGTGAAACGCTGCCTGCCCCGTGGCCGGAATAGGCGGTGGGCTTCGCCGCGTCCGGGGCCACCACCGGAGCGGGCGGGGCCCTCTGGGCCAGGGCCGCCGACGCCCCCAGGGCGAGGGCCAGCCCACTCCACGGCGAAAGACGGGAACGGCGAAGGGCAACACGGTGCATGGAGGACCTCGGGCAACTGGGGTGCCGCGGTGCGGGGGCCGAGAGAAACCCTCAACCGGCCTCTGGTTGCAAGCCTGCTGCGCCCCAGGCCGGCGCTGCGGACATGGGCCTGGTGGGAAGGGCTACCCGAGGCGCTCCAGGAGGCGGCGGTCGATGTCCAACAGCGAGGCCACCACGACGTCCGCGGCAGCGTACCGCGCGTCCTGGCGGTGGGCTGCCTCGGGCACGGCGATGACGCGCAGCCCGGCCGCTTTGGCCGACGTCAGCCCGTTGACGGAGTCCTCCAGCGCCACGCACTGGGACGGCTCGAGCTGAAGACGTCTGGCGCAGGTGCGGTACACCGCCGGGTGCGGTTTGCCGTGCGCTTCGGACTCGGCCGACACGGTGAGCTCGAATTCGCCTCGCAGTCCCAGCTTCTCCACCACCGCGTCGATGAGCGTCAGGGGAGAGGAGGAGGCCAAGGCCCGGCGGATGCCCAGCCGCTTGAAGACTTGCAGCGACTGCTGCACGCCCGGCTTGGCCGGGGCGCGCGCCAGAATGAGGCGGTGCGCCGCGAGCGTCAGCCGAGCCAGCACCTCACCTTGGGTTTCTTCCTTCCAAGGGAAACGCCGGTACCAGTGCGCCACCGCTTCGTCGAGACGCATGCCCGTCGTCTCGCGCGCCAGCTGGGGCGTGAGCGGCACGCCCACCGCCCCCAGCACCTCGAGCTCGGCTTCCACCCAGTAGGGCTCGGAGTCGAGCAGCAACCCGTCCATGTCGTAGATGGCGGCGCGGAGCATGCTGGGGGTGGGTCCTCAGGCCCTGGGGCGCAAGCGGGGCCAGAGGGTGCTGGCCGTCCGCCGAGTGCCGTCGCGCCGCATGGAGGGCGGCAGCCTAGGCGGTCGCCCGCGCCGAGGAACGGGAGCGTTTGGGGCCGGGCCCCCCCAGCACCTTGGCCAAATAGTGGCCGGTGAAGCTTTCCGCGACGCGCGCCACCTCCTCCGGCGTGCCGGTGGCAAGCACCCGCCCTCCGCCGGCGCCACCTTCCGGCCCCAAGTCAATGAGCCAGTCGGCGCTCTTGATGACGTCCAGGTTGTGCTCGATGACCACCACCGTGTTGCCGGCGTCCACCAGCCGGTCCAGCACCCGAAGCAGCTTGCGGATGTCCTCGAAGTGAAGCCCGGTGGTGGGCTCGTCGAGAATGTACAAGGTGCGCCCGGTGGCCACCCGGGCCAGCTCCCGGCTGAGTTTAATCCGCTGCGCCTCGCCTCCGGAGAGGGTGGGGGAGCTCTGGCCGAGGCGCACGTACCCGAGGCCGACGTCCTCCAACGTCCCCAAAATCCGCTCGATGTCCCGGTGTGCCGAGAAGAGCTCGCGTGCCTCCCGGACGCTCATGGCCAGCACCTCGGCGATGTTTTTCCCCTTGAAGCGGACGCGCAGGGTGGCCTCGTTGAAGCGCTTGCCGCCGCACACCTCACAGGGGACGTAGACGTTGGGCAGAAAGTGCATCTCCACCAGCTTCACCCCGTCGCCCTCGCAGGCCTCGCACCGGCCCCCCTTCATGTTGAAGCTGAAGCGCCCTGGGCCATAGCCGAAGGCGCGGGCCTCCTGGGTGAGGGCAAAGACGGCGCGAATGCTGTCGAACACCTTGGTGTACGTCGCTGGGTTGCTGCGCGGCGTCCGGCCGATGGGTCGCTGGTCGATGTCCACCACCTTGTCCACCAACTCCACGCCCCGCAGCGCGCGGTGCCGGCCGGCCACCTCTCGCGAGGCATGCAGCTTCTGCGCGAGCGCCGGGTAGAGGACCTCGTTGACCAGCGTCGACTTGCCCGCACCGGACACCCCGGTGACGGCCAACAGAAGGCCCAAGGGAAACTCCACGGTGATGTCCTGGAGGTTGTGGGCCCGCGCCCCTTCCACCACCAGCTTCGCCGGACCGGGCGGACGGCGACGGGAAGGGACTTCAATGCGGGCCCGGCCACTGAGGTAGGCCCCGGTGAGGCTTTGGGGGTGCTCCATGACTTGCTGGGCAGTGCCCTGGGCCACCACCTCACCGCCAAGCTCGCCCGCGCCCGGGCCGAAGTCGACGAGGTAGTCCGACTCGCGCATGGTTTCCTCGTCGTGCTCCACCACGATGACGGAGTTGCCCAAGTCTCGCAGCCGCTTCAGCGTGGCCAGCAGTTTGCCGTTGTCCCGCTGGTGTAGCCCAATGGACGGCTCGTCCAGAATGTAGATGACGCCGGTCAGCTCGCTCCCCATTTGCGAGGCCAGCCGGATGCGCTGGCTCTCCCCGCCGGAGAGGCTGGTCGCCCCCCGCTCCAGCGTCAGGTACCCCAAGCCCACGTCCACCAGGAAGCCGAGTCGGCTCTGAATTTCGCGGAGGAGCTCCCGCGCCACCAGCTCCTCCTGCGGCAACAGCTTCAGGCCAGCGAGGAAGGCGCGCGCATCTTCCACGGTGCGACGCGACAGCTCGACCAGCGTCTCCCCGTGCACCCGCACCGCTCGGGCCTCCGGCCGCAGGCGCTCCCCCTGGCAGGTGGAGCACGGCCTCGGGGAGAAAAACTTGAGGTAGTACTTCCGCATGGCGTCGCTGTGGGTGGTGCGAAACCCCTTCATCAGCTTGTGGAGAATGCCCTCCCACTCCATTTTCCAGCCGCGGACGCTGAAGGACTTGCCGGCAGAGCCGTGCAGCACCACGTCTCGCTCGCGCTTGCTCAGCTTCTCCCAGGGCGTGTCCAGGTCGAGCTTGAAGGCCCGGGCCAGCTGCTCCACCAGCTCTGCCGTCCAGCCCTCGCCCTTGCCCATGCCGGTGGCCCATGGCTCCACCGCCCCCTCGCGGATGGAGCGCCGCGGGTCCGGGATGATGAGGTCCGGGTCCATTTCCGGCCGGGTGCCGAGGCCGTTGCAGTCCGGACACATGCCAAGCGGACTGTTGAAGCTGAAGGAGGCGGGAGTGAGCTCCTGGAAGGAGAGGCCGCAGTGGTGGCAGGCGTTGAGCTCGGACATGACGCGCTCAGAGCCGCCCGACTCGTCGGTGACGACCAAGACGCCCTTGCCCTCACGGAGCGCCGTCTCCACCGAGTCCGTGAGACGGGCGCGGACGTCGGGCTTCAGCACCAGGCGGTCCACCACCACCTCGAGGGTGTGCTTGGCCTTCTTGTCCAGCTCGAGGTGCTCTTCCAGGGCGTGCACCTTGCCGTCGATGCGCGCCCGGGCGAAGCCCCGTCGGGCGGCGTCGGCCAGCAGCTCCCGGTGCTCTCCCTTGCGGTTCTGCACCAGCGGCGCAAGCAGCATGAGGCGCGTGCCTGCCGGGGCTTTGAGCACCTCGTCCACAATGGCCTGCGCTGACTGGCGGCCCACCCGCCGCCCGCAGTTCCAGCAGTGCTGCACACCGATGGAGGCGTAGAGCACCCGCAGGTAGTCGTGCACCTCCGTCACCGTGCCCACGGTGGAGCGCGGGTTGTTGCTGGCCGACTTCTGCTCGATGGAGATGGTGGGGGACAGCCCGCGCAACGTCTCGTATTTGGGCTTCTCCAGCTGTCCGAGGAATTGCCGGGCGTAGGCCGAGAGGCTCTCCACGTAGCGCCGCTGCCCTTCGGCGTAGAGGGTGTCAAAGGCGAGCGAGCTCTTCCCGGAGCCGCTCACGCCGCTGAAGACGACGAGCTTCTTTTTCGGCACGTCCAGCGACACCGACTTGAGGTTGTGTTCGCTCGCGCCGCGGATGGCGATGACGTCGGGTTCAGCCATAGGAGGGCCTAGGCGAATAACAAATCCCCCAGACGTCGGGCACGGCAAACGTCACCGTCAATGCTAGAGAGGCCCTCTGGCGGAAAGGCCGTGCCGTAAGCAGAAGGGTGCTCGGGAGGGGTCCCCTGTTCATCGCCGGCGTCGGAGACATTCACGGCCGCTTTCACCGAGTGCAGGGCTGGCTGCGCGAGCTCGAACAGTCCCGCGGTCGCGCCCTCGACGTGGTGTTTGCGGTGGGCGACGTGGAGGCCTTCCAAAGCCAGGACGACGACCGCCGAAAGGCCACCAAGCGGGCCATGCCGGCGGAATTTGCCGACTACGCCCGCGGGACGCAGCAGCTGTACCGGCCCTTGTATTTCATCGGCGGCAACAACGAGGACTTCGAGGCGCTGCACCCCATCCCCGAGGGGGGGGAGGTCGCCCCGGGGCTGCACTACTTGGGCCGGGTGGGCAGCCGGCGCTTCGACGGGCTAGCGGTGGCCTGGCTGTCGGGCATTTATGCCCCTCGGCACATTGACACCCCGTTGCGCGAGCCACGGACGGCTGCCACCCAGAAGCAGGCCGGCTACTTCCGCACCGCCGAGGTGGAGCGGCTGCGTCAGTCCCGCGACGTCGCCCTGCTGCTGGTGCACGAGTGGCCCCGGGGCCTCTTCCAGCGCCAGGCCGGACGCCCGGTGCGCCCATGGATGGGCAACCCCGTGACGCGAGACTTGGTGCAGACGCTAAAGCCCAGCTGGCTGTGGTGCGGTCACTCACACGAGGCGCTGGCGGCCACACTCGAGTACCCGGACGGCAAACGGACGCAGGTGGCCTGTCTGGACGAAGCCACCGCCGCCGACGGCGCGGTGTTTTGGATGGAGTGGGAGGGCGCCGTGGCGACACAAGCGGGCTGGGGCACGAGCGGGCGTGCGGCGTGGAGACGGGGCGAGGCGTGGGGAGCCCGGCAGACGCCCTTGGCCCGCTGAGTGGCGCCGCCCTGGCTTTTGTTGTCCAATACTTCCTTCAGTGTGCGCCGTTGCTCCCCCTCGCGGCGGCCCCGGAGACTCCATGCGTCGTTTCGCGCTCTTGCTGCTTCTGTCCTCCCCCGCGCTCGCCGCGCCGGCTGCCTCCGAGGAGGCGCTGAAGCAGACAGTGGAGACGTACCTCAGCAGCATTGACGTCCCCATTTCCGCCGCGCGCTGGAAGGCGCTCGGCCCGGACGCGGCGCCGCTATTGGCCTCCATCGCCGAAAGCGACGCGCTGCCCACCCGGCGGGCCAGGGCGCTGCACGCCCTGGCCCTGGTGGACGCTGCCCGGGCCGCCCCGCTGGCGACGGCGGACGTCGCCGACGCTGCCCAGCCGTTGGTGGTGCGTTCGGCCGCCGCCCGGGCCGTCGCCCTCAGCCTGCCCCCGGCCCAGGCGGTGGGAGTGCTGCGCCCGGTGCTGTCCACCGCCAGCGCGCCCCTCCAGCGCCGGGCAGCCGAGGCCCTCGCCTCGGTGGGCCCAGAGGGCTGCAGTGCGCTGCAGGCCCATGCGGCGGCCCTCAGCCCAGAGGCGCAGACGCCCTTCGCCGCGGCCCTGGCACGCTGCCCCGCGCCAGCCTCACGCTAGCCTCGCCGCTTCCCCCTCCGCGGCCGCAGGGTGGGTGAGTCCAGAGCGAGGGCCGCCCCGCCACCGGCGTCCCCGACGGAGGGAGTCGCCTCCGGCCTTGCGCCCAGAAGTCCGGCCGGTGCTGCCTGCGGTTGCCAGCACAGCCCCCCCAGGGCGCGACGCGCTGTCAGTCCCGGCCCGTACACCCCGGCGAGGGCCGCCCCATGGCAGACACGGACGACGGGACATTGTGGGTGCGCCCCTCCGCGGCGGGCCGGGGTGCGCTTTCGGCGGCCCTCCCAGGGGCCAGCGTGTGGCCCCTCGAGGCCCTCGCCCGGACGCTGGCCGCCCTGGCCCCAGTCCCCCGCCGGGCGCTGGACGGCTTGGGCAGCTGGCTTGCCGTCGCCGTGGCAGCCAGCGAGGGCGCCGCGCTGTCCGTCCAGGAGGTGGAGCAACTCTCCGGGTTGGCCGACGCCGTCCAGGAGGCGCGCAGCGGCCGCGTCCGTGCGCGGGCGCTACAGGGGGTGGCCCAGCAGCTGGAGGGGGCGCCCGCCCAGCGCCTGGGCGCAGTGGCCCGGGCGCTGGGGGCCTACGAGGGCCTGCTGCACAAGCGGGCCTTGGCC
>JBKQJL010000074.1:0-35499 GCA_052147975.1 Myxococcaceae bacterium | reverse complement strand
CACGCCGAGGGCCGCCAGCAGCCCCACCGCGAGGTTGACTGTCTGCCGCGTCCACAAGGGAGCGTGCGGGGGGCGCGAGGCGGAGGCGAGGTTCCAGATGCCGAGCGCGGCAATGGCCAGCGTCACCGCCACCAGGCCCCAGGGCACGTGGGGCACCATCCGACGCTCAATGCGCAGCAGCACCGCTAGGGCCCCTGGGCGCTGGGCACCGCGCTGGCGCGGGCCAAGGGCCGCACCTGGGCCGTGGTGCGCGTCTCGTCCGGCACGGGCGCCGCCGGCGGCGGGCCTGCTGGCCGCCCCTCGACCGCCGGGCGGGGAGGTAGCGGGACTACGGGCAGCGACGTGGAGGCGGCGATGCTGGCGTTGGCATCGCTGCGTTTGAGCTCGAAGAATTTCTCGATGATGGCCGCTGCGGTGGGCGCCGCCTCGGAAGCGCCATGGCCGCCGTGCTCGTTGAGCACCACCACCACAATCTCCGGCTCGTCCACGGGGGCGATGGCCGCAAACCAGGCATGGTCACGCTGCCAGAAATTCATCGCCGACTCCTTGACGCGCACTTTCCCGATGGTGGTGACCTGCGCCGTCCCGGTTTTCCCGGCGTATTGGACGTCGGCCAGCCGAGAACGGTAGGCGGTACCGCCCGGCTCGTTGACCACCGCGGCCAGCGCGTCGAGGACGAGGCGGCGGTGCTCGGCTTCCAAGGGCACCTCCCGCACCACCTCGGGCTGAAACTCCTGCAGCGTTTTTCCGTCTGGGCTCTCGATGCGCCGCACCAGCTGTGGTCGAAACAGCTGTCCGCCGTTGGCCACCGTGGCGTAGAGGTTGGCCAGCTGCAGCGGGGTGACGTTGACGTCCCCCTGGCCAATGGCGCTGTTGAGGGCCAGGCCCTTGGTGTACCCGCCCGGCGTCACGCGGTCGTGGTAGGCGCTGTCCGGCATGATGCCCGGCACTTCCGCCACCACCCCCACCCCGGTGGGTGCCCCGAGGCCCAGGGCGCGACCCATCTCGGCGATGGGGTCCAGCCCGAGCAAGTCCGCCACCCGGTAATAGTAGGTGTCGCAGGAGTGCTGGAGCGCATGCCGGGCATCCACCGGACCGTGTCCGGCGTCGTTCCAACAGCGCCAGCGCCGCGAGCCCAGGGTGTAGCCGCCGGTGCACGTCACCGTGCTGCTGGCAGAGAGGGCATGGCTCTCGAGGGCGGTCAGCGCGGTGACCACTTTGAAAGTCGAGCCCGGGCTGTAGTGCTGTTGGGTGGGCCGGAAAATCATCGGCTGAAGCGGGTCCTTGGCCAGCTCGGCCATTTGCGCCGCCGTCACCCGGCCGGTCAACAGGTTGGAGTCGAAGCCGGGGCGCGACACCACCGCCAGGATGAAACCGGTGCGCACGTCCATCACCACCACCGCGCCGGCCACGCCCGGAAAGGCTCGCTCCGCCTCCTCTTGCAGTCGCATGTCGAGCGAGAGCACCACCGTATCGCCGGGACGCGGCGGCACCGGGGGCCGGCCCCCCAGCAAGTCGTTTAGCTCCTGGATGGTTTCCCCCCGGGCATTCACCACCTCCTGGCGCGAGCCGTCCGTTCCCCGGAGCTCCCGCTCGAAGTGGCGCTCCACCCCGCGCCGGCCGACGAAGTCTCCCAGGGCGTACGCCGAGCCGGGCGGAGCGCGGTCCAACTCGTCCTGGGAAATCTCGTTCATGTACCCCAGCACGTGGGACAGCACCGCGCCGGCCCGGTACTGACGGTGGGGGACCGCCGGCCAGTCCACCCCAGGCAGCTCCGTCTTGTGCGCGGCCAGCGTGTCGAGCTCGTCGCGGGTGAGGTCGAGCTGCACCGGGACGCTCTGGAAGGGCGCGCTCTTCTTGGCCGCGTGGAGCAGCGCCTCGACGTGCGCCCGGCTGGTGTCATCCCAGCCGAGCCAGCCGGCCAGCCGGGGAAGCACCTCTTCGGAGCAGTGTTCGCAGAAGGCCGGGGTGATGAAGACGTCGAAGGAGGGACGGCTGTCCACCAGCGTTTCCCCCCGGCGGTCTTTGATGATGCCCCGGTCGGCCCGGATGCGAATCTCCTTCACGAAGTTGGCCACCGACTTGGCGGCGTACTCGTCCCCGTGGATGACTTGGAGCCGGTACAGCCGCACCGTGAGCAAGAGCAGCCCGGCCAGCATGGCCAGGCCGAGCCACAGCGCCCGCCGCTTCAAGTCCCGTCCGGTGCCGGCCTGGCCGAGCGTCATGGCTTGAGCCCGAGCAGCCCCGGCTCCACCCGCTCGGCCACCGGGCCGAAGCGCTGCAACAGAGGGTACAGGCAGAAGGCGGCGGCGCCGGTGAGCACCACCTCCAGGGGCAGCCCGGCCGGCGACAGCATTGCCACGCCCAGCGTTTCGCTGGTGAGCCAGGTGACGAGCAGGGCCAACAGCCCATGGACGGCATCGGCCCCCATGGCAAAGAGGGCGAAGCCAGCGGCCCCGCGCACCTCCACCAGGGAGCGTCCGGCCCGGCCCAGCAGAAAGGTGAGCACTGCCAGGAAGGTGTAGAGCCCGGTCGGTCGGCCGCTCATCAAATCCAAGAGGTAGCCCACCGCGAAGGCCCCGCTTGCCCCCTCCAGCAGCCCGGCCCGGAGCGAGAGGAAGGCGACGATGGCCACGGTGACGTCAATGCGCGCCAGCGTCAGCCCGAGGTACTTCACCAGCACCGACTCCACCGCCAGGAGCACCAGGGCGAGCGCGGCGGCGAAGAGAAGGCGCGCCAGATTCATTGCTGGCGCTCCTCGACGCGCGCCGGAACGGGCGCAGCCCGCGGCAACAGCCCAGTGGCGGTGGGCACGGCGGCCAGCACCAGCACCTCCTCCAGCCGGGAGAAATCCACCGAGGGCAGCAGCATCGCCCCGAGAAACATTCCCGCACCCTGGCGCTGCACCCGGGTGGCTCGCCCCACCATCAACCCGGGCGGATAGACGCCGTCGGTGCCGGACGTCACCACTGGGTCGCCCTCCTCCAATTCCTCGGCCCGCGCCAAGTAGTCCAGCCGCAACAGGCGTTCGTCGCCGGTGCCGGCCGCGCCGGCCCGCGCGCGGGTGCGTTGCACCCGCACCCCGAGCCGAGAGTTGGGGTCGGCCAACAGCAGCACGTCGGCCGAGCCGCCGGTGACGCGCAGCACCTGCCCCACCACGCCGTCCGGCGTCACCACCGGCATGTTTCGCGCCACGCCGTCGGCCTCGCCCCGGTCGATGCGGACGGTGAGGCGGTTGGCGTCCGGGTTGATGCCCACCACCCGGGCGGCGATGGGCGACGTGACTTGCGTCTCGCTGTAGTTGAGGAGCCGCCGCAGGCGCTCATTCTCGCTGCGTGCCTCCTGCATTCCACTCACCGCCTGGCGCAGGCCGGAAATTTCCTCGCGCATGGCGAGGTTCTCGCGCTCCACGCGGCGCAGCGAGACGTAGCGTTCCCAGCCGGAGGTGACGCCGTCGATGGCGGACACCAGCCCGCGCTGCAGCGGCGCACTCACGCCGAGCAACGCGCGGTCCACGAGATTGGGCTCACGCACCCTGCGGCCGGAGCCGAGGAGGCTGATGAGGGGGTATGCCAACAGCACCAGCACGAGCAGCGGCTCGAGATGGCGCTTGAGCAGGGCCAGCACGTTCGAAAGGTGTCCTTCTAAGACTGCTCAATCCCTTGCACTTTCCCCCCGGGTTGCCTATGCGGTCAACCCCTTCCATGAGCGCTTTCGAGCCCCGCCGCCTCTTCAGTTTTCTCTTCGTCCTCGCCATCGCGGTTGTCTTCGTCCTGCAGTTCGGCCCCGGTAGCCGGGGCTGCGACGCTCCCCTCACTCCCAGCGTGAGCACTGCGGCGGCGTTGGTGAACGGCACCGAGATTCCTTTGCGGGACTTCCAGCGGGCCTATGCGCTCCGGCTGCAAGCCTACCGCTCGCAGGGGGAGCTGCCAGAAGCCTTCCTGCAGCAGATTGCCGCCGGAACGCTGGATGAGATGGTGAGCTTCGAGCTGCTGGCCCAGGCGGCGCAGGCCTCCGGGGTGGGCATCTCGGACGACGAGCTCTTGGAAATCCTCCATAAGAACAAAGAGTTCCAGAAGGACGGCGCCTTCGACTTCGAGCGCTACGAGCAGGTGCTGCGCGACTACTACGGCAAGTCCTCGGCCGACTTCGAGGCCGAGCTGCGACGTCGACTGGCCGCGGTGCGGCTGTTGGAGATGGTGGAGTCCACCGCGGTGGTGAGTGAGGACGAGGTGTACGCCCGCTTCCTGAAGGACGGCGACACCGTCACCCTGACGGTGGTGCGGTTTCTGCCCAGCATGTTTGCCCCCCAGCTGAAGCCGCCCAGCCCGGCAGAAGTGGCCGCCTACCGGGCGGCCCATGGCCCAGCGGTGGAGGCCTTTTACACGGAAAACCCGGCCACCTACCGCACCGAGGAGAAGGTGCATGCCCGGCACGTGCTGGTGCAGCTGCCCAAGGGCGCCTCGGCCGCGGCCGTGGCCGAGGCCAAGGCGCGAGCGGATGGCTACCGACGGGACATTCTCGCCGGCAAACCCTTTGCGGACGTGGCTCGGGCCGTCTCCGACGACGCCAGCAGCAAGGCCGGCGGCGGAGACCTCGGCTGGGCCGAGCGCTCGGCCTTTGTGCCGGAATTCAGCCAGGCCGCCTTCAACCTCAAGGTGGGCGAGGTTTCCGAGCCAGTGCGCACTCCCTTTGGCTGGCACCTCATCCTGGTGGAGGAGAAGCAGGCGGCGGTGGCCAAGCCGCTGGCCGACGTGGCGGACGAGATTGCGGCACAGCTGCTCAAGCGGGAGCGGGCCCGCGCCCTGGCCGAGGCCGCGGCCAAGAAGACGCTGGCCGCTGTGGAGGCGGGCAAGTCCCTCACCCAGTTACACCCCGCCAAGAAGGGAGGGACCGAGAGCTTCGAGGCGGCCACCACGCCCGAGGCGGTGGACACCGGCTCCTTCAGCGTTTCGCGCTCCTTTGTGCCCCAGGTCGGTCCGGCGCCTGAGCTGCTCGCCGCCGCCGCCGCGGCCGAGACGGTGGGGCCTTTGCCCAGCCTATTTCCAGCCGGGGAGGGCTTCGTGGTGGCTGAAGTGACGGCGCGCGAGCGCGCCACGCCAAGCAGTTTCGCCTTGAAGAAGGACAGCGTGCGCGCGGACGCGCTGCGGGCCAAACAAAGCGTGCTGCGCACCTCGTACCTCGAGGCGCTGAAGAAGACGGGCAAAGTCGTCACCAACCAGAGCCTGGTGGGGACGGCGCCCGCCAATCAGGCCGGCTGAGGCGGGGGGGCCGCCTCGGCGCCGGGCCCCGGGCGCAGCCGGGACGCGGCCGGCACCGCCGAGGCCACGCCGTCACGGCCCCGTGCCTTCACCGTGTACATGGCGGCGTCGGAGGCGGCGATGAGGCCCAGGCCGTCGCGGGAGTGGTCGGGGAAGCAGGCCACGCCGATGGACGCGGTGACGCGCAGCTCGAGCCCTTGCTCGGCGGTGAAGCGCTGGCTGCGGAAGGCCTCCACCAGCCGCTCGGCAATTTCCACGGCGCGCTGGGGGCCGGTCTCCGGCAGCAGCACGGCAAACTCGTCGCCGCCGTAGCGGAAGGCCGAGTCGACTGGCCGGGCGTGCTCGCGCAACAGTCCCCCCACCTCCCGCAGCACCGCGCTGCCGGCGAGGTGGCCATGGGCGTCATTCACCGCCTTGAAGTGGTCCAGGTCCAGGAAGAGCAGCGCCAGCGGGTGGCCAAACCCTCGGGCCCGCGTCACCTCCCGGTCGAGCAGCGCCCGCAGCTGGCGCACGTTGCCGAGGCCGGTGTGCTCGTCGGTCAAGGTGAGCTCCTGGGCGCGTTGAAAGTTGCGCGCATTCTCGATGGCGATGGCGGCGAAGTCGGCCACCGCCGTCACCGCCTGCAGGTCCTCGTCGGTAAACGCGGGGTCGCCCTGCCCGTTCACCAACTCAATGACGCCCAGTACCCGGCGGCGGAACACCAGCGGGACAGCCAACACGCTGCGGGTGCGGAAGGCGGAAGCCGCATCAAAGCGGGGCGAGAAATCCGGCGCTGTCCGCACGTCGTCCACGCGGCGCGGCTGGCCGCTCAAGAAGACCTGCCCGGCAATCCCCTCGCCTGGTTTGACGCGAAGGTGACGAAGCTTCTGCGCGCCGTCCCCCACCGCAATCTCGAAGTACAAGGTGCCGGAGCTCTCGTCGAGCAGCAACAGAGACCAGTTGGCCGGCTTGAGGACGGCCGAAACCTTCTGCATGACGAGGGACAGCACCTCGCGCGTCTCGAGCGTCGAGGTGAGGACCTTGGCAATCTCGTTGAAGGCGGCCAGCTGCTCGACCGTCCGCTTCAGTGCTGAAAGCAAGTCCGCAGGCTTCATCGGCCGCCTCGACTCTCCGGTGGTTCGCCATCGCTTCTTGCACGCTGCCCCCGGGGGCGGTCAAACATCATTCTCATGCCCAGCTCCCCTCCTTCCCTGGTGCTAGCCTCGGCGTCGCCCCGGAGGCAAGCGTTGCTCGCACAGCTTGGAATTGCCTTCCTGGTCGACCCGGCCCAGGTGAACGAGTCGGTGCAGCCCTCTGAGTCACCGAGGACCTACGTCCTGCGTCTGGCCCAACAGAAGGCTGAGGTGGTGGCCGCCCGCCACCCGGGCAGCCTCGTCCTCGGCGCGGACACCACGGTGGCGGTGGAGGGAGAAATTCTGGGGAAGCCGGCCAATGCACAGGAGGCCCTGGGCATGCTGCGCCGGCTTGCCGGACGCACCCACCATGTCCATACCGCGGTGGCCACCGCCGGCCGGCGCAGCGCCGTGTGCGCCGTCCAGACGGCCGTCCGCTTTGCTGCGCTGAGGCCCGAAGCGCTGGCCTGGTACGCGGACAGTGGCGAGCCATTGGACAAGGCGGGGGGCTACGCCCTGCAGGGGCTGGGGGGCTTTCTGGTCGAGGCCATTTCCGGGAGCCACTCGTCGGTCATCGGCCTGCCGCTGGTGGAGACGCTCGGGCTCCTCGAGGCGGCCGGACTGGTGCTTCCCTGGGGAGGCAAGCCGTGAGCGACACCGCAGCGCGCTGGGCCGAGGTGCAGGCCGAGGTGGCCGAGGCGTGCCGGGCGGCCGGCCGGCCCACAGCAAGCGTGCAGGTGCTGGCCGTCTCCAAGCTTCAGCCGCTCGAGGCGCTGCGCGCGGCCTACGCGGCAGGCGTGCGGGCCTTTGGGGAAAACTACGCCCAGGAGCTGCGGGACAAGGCGGCCGCCCTGTCCGACTGCCCCGGCATCCGCTGGCATGCCATCGGTGCGTTACAAACCAACAAGGCCAAGTACGTGGCCAAGAGCGCGCACGTCTTTCACGCGTTGGACCGCCCGGCGCTGGCCGAGGAGTTGGCGCGGCGGCGGGTGGGGGCGCCGCTGGAAGTCTACCTGGAGGTCAACCTGGGGGGCGAGGTGAGCAAGAGCGGGCTTGCGCCGGACGCGGTGGGGCCGCTTTTGGCAACGGTGCAGGCCCTCCCGCAGCTCAAGGCGCTGGGGTTGATGTGCATGCCCCCCTTCTCGCTCGACCCCGAGGCCTCGAGGCCCTACTTCCGCGCGCTGCGCACCCTCGCTGGGGCCCATGGGCTCCAGGGCCTCTCCATGGGGACCAGCCAGGACTTCCGCGTCGCGGTGCAGGAGGGGGCGACGGTGGTGCGGGTGGGGACGGCCATCTTCGGCCCGCGGCCCGAGGCTTAGAGCTCCTTCAGCTTGAGCCGGCCCTCGTGGTTGATGCGCACTTGAAACTCGGCGCCACAGTAGTGACACGAGATTTCATCCCGGTCTCGCAGCGCGCCATCCATCGGGTTGTTGGCGCTGCAGGTGGGGCAGTCGAAGTCGGTCGCCCGGCTGTGCGCCACCTCCTCCTTGAGGTCATCCTCGTCGGCGTTCTGGTCGGCGGGCATGGCAGCCTCCTTGCGCTTGGCCGTCGTCGGCGGCTGGCCTGGCAACCCCAGTGTAGCCAAGGGGCCAGCCTTCTCGGAATCCGCTATTCTTCCAGGCTGAGCTCCTCCCCCGTGTCGCACCTTGCCCGCCTTCTTGCCGCCGTGGCCATTCTGCTGGCGCAGACGGCGCAGGCGGACACCACCGCCTTCGGGCCGGGGGAGCAGGTGCTGTACCGGGCCAGCTACCTCGGCATACCGGCTGGAACCGTCCAGGTGACGGTGGGCGAGCAATTCGCAGAAGAGCCGGGGGTGTGGCCCATCCTTGCCCTGGCGCGCTCGGACGTCGCGCTCTTCTTCTACCCCATCCACGACAAAATCATCATCCGTTGGGACGCCGAGCACGCCCGCACCTTGGGCGTCGAGATGTGGTCAGAGGAAAACCACAAGCGCCACCACCTGAAGCTTTCCTTCGACCGCTCCGAGCCGAAGGCGAGCCTGCTCAGCCAATGGGAAGGAAAGCCGACGGTGCAAAAGGACTTCGCGGTGGAGCCAGGCGCGGTCGACGTGGGGGGAGCCATCTATGCGCTGCGCAGCCGGGCGCTCGAGCCGGGGATGCAGTTCTCCCTCCCGGTGGTGACCCCCAGCAAACAGTTCGTGATGCACGTCGTGGTGGAGAGCCGGGAGCAGCTGCAGACGCCCCTCGGCCCCCGCTCCACGGTGCGGGTGCGCCTGGGGACTGAGTTCAGCGGAAACCTCACTCAGAAGCGGGACTTCATCATCTACTTCACCGACGACGAGACACACCTGCCGGTCCGGCTGGAGGCCGACCTGGCGCTTGGCTCCATCATCGGCGAGGCAGTGGAGTACCACTCCGGGCTCCGGGTGCCGGGCCTGCCGAAGGCGGCCGTCCGGACGGGGGTCCACTGACGCCGTGGAGGTTCCCCCCGGCGAGCAGTGGCGGATGGCAAGCGTGCTGCGAAGCTCGGCGGAATGGTTGCGCGACCGCTCGAGCGAACGGGAGCGCCCGACGCGGCGCGGGCTCTTCCTCACCGCGCTGCGCATCGGGCTGGTGGGTTTCGGCGGCGGCATCAGCGTGCTGTCCAACATCGACGACGCCCTGGTGCGCCGGCGCCGCTGGCTGACGCCGCGGGAGTTTGCCCACACCATTACGGTGGCGCAGATGCTGCCCGGCGGAGCCGCCGCCAACACGCTGGCCTATGTGGGGCTGCGCTTCGGGGGGTGGAGTGGTGCGTTGTTGGGGTACGCCGGCTTCGTCTTGCCCGGGGCGGTGGCGGTGCTGGCCCTCAGCGTGGCCTATGTGCACTTCGGCGCCATCCCCGCGGCCAGCCAGGTGCTGGCCGGCTGCAATGCGGCGGTGGTGGGCGTCATTGTGGCCATCGCCCTGAAGATGGTGCGCACCGGGGTGGGCATGCCCTGGCAGATGGCGGTGGCCGCCGGGGCGCTGCTGTTGTGCACGGTGGGGAGCGCCGCGCCGGCGGAGGTGGTGCTGTTGAGCATCGCGGTGGGCGTGGCGGTGGAGCTGGGGGCCCGTCGTGCGCTGCCGCGGGCGCTGGCCCGCCTGCGGGTGGCCTTGCCGGAGGATGGCCGAGAGCTGGGCCGCGCGCACCCGGAGCCGGAAGCGCCGAGCAGCGAGGGCCCGCCGACGCTGCGTTCTCCAGCGGTGCTCGCGCTGCTGGCCCTGGGCCTGGGCTTTCTGCATGCCGGCGGGCTGGACGGCCGCCTGGTCGAGATGGCGGTGGTGTATTTTCGCACCGGCTTGGGCGCGTACGGCGGCGGCTTTGCTGTCATTCCCCACCTCAAGGCGATGGTGGCCTTGCACGGCTGGGCCACCGACCGGCAATTCACCGACGCGGTGGCCATCGCCAAGCTGACGCCGGGCCCGGTGTTGCTGATGGCCACCTGCCTCGGCTACCTGCAGCAGGGGCTGACCGGAGCGGTGGTGGCCACCGTGGCCATCTTCACGGCACCCTTCCTGCTGGTGGTGCTGCTCGGCAGCTGGCTGGACCGCATGCGGTCCCGGCGCTGGGTTCGCTCCGCGCTGCGGGGGCTCACGCCGGCGGTGGTGGGGCTCATGGCCGGCGCGGCCATCACCCTCGGCAGCAGCTTCCAGGACCGGGCAGAGATTGGCATCGCCGCCGCGACCGCCCTCACCCTGTCGCGCTTCGCCATCAACCCGGTGTGGATGCTGGTGCTGGGCGGCGGCGTCCGAGTGGTGCTGGCCGCGCTCGGCCTCTAGGCCGTTCGCGCAGCGGCGGCCACCCGCTGGGCCGCCTGGGCCAGCCGCCGGCGCAGGCTTCCAAGCGTCGCCTCCAGCGAGCTGAGCGCAGCTTGGGCGCGGACGTCGTCCGCCGCCTCGAGCAAGTCCAAGGGCGCCGCCCGTTCGGCCAGCAGCGCGCGCAGCACGTCCTCGAGGTGTTGGCGGACGGCTTCCAGGCTGTCGAGCGAGGTGCGCAGCTCCTCTTCGACAAAGTCGGCCAGCACCGCTCCGTCGTGCCGCTGGCGAAGCAGCCGGCGCAGCCGCTCGGCGGCGAGCCGGGGAAGGTCCTCGGCGGGCGAAACCCTCGACGTGCTGAGCGCGGCCGACCCGGAAGGCATGGCTTGGGGGGCGACGCTAGCGGCAATGCCGGGAGCGTCAACTTCCCCTCCCGCCTCCGCCCTGGGGGGCCTCGGGGCTAGATGAGGCCGCGGGCGCGGCGGATTTGCTCCACCGTCTTGTTGTACTCAATCTCGAAGGCGCTGGTGCCTTCCTGCAGGTGCTTCAGCCGAGCGCGGGCCTCGCGGTCAATCTCCTCGTCGACATCGAGATGCCGCTTCATCACCGAAAAAATCTTGCTCCGCAGCGCGTTGTCCGGAGCGAAGACTTCCTCGACGTTGCGGCTGATGAGGAGGAATTCAATCATCTGGTTGATGATGTACTCCACTCCCTCGTCGCCCATCTTGAAGCCGCGGACATCCGCCATCTCGCGCTTCACCTGGTTGAATTTGCTGTAGTCGTAGCCGCGTCGCTCGAGCGCCTCTCGAGTCGCCTGGTTCACGCGGTCCTCGTTGGTGAGGTACTCGCGCATGATGGCGGAGAGGTCCATCTCCGCGTCTGCGATCCGCATCGGCTCGATCTCGACGTCGCCGTCTTGCATCAAGAGCTGCACGATTTCACGTGAGATGACGGGGATCACCTTTGGGTAGATCCGCATGGGTCTTCCTGGCCTCTTCGAGGGGCCGGCCGCGCTAGGGCCCGGGGATGTGTTGTTTCCCTCATAGCGCATCCAGGCCAAAGCGCTCCGAAAAAGAACGCCTTCCGTTCACTTGGCACCGTCAGCCGGTCCGGGGGACACGGCGGCCGAGGCATCCTCCAGCGAGGCCTGCCGAACGGCGTCCTCGCCCCTGGACTCCTCCTCGAGGGCTTCGGCCGCCGAGGCGTGCAGCGCCGCATGAATTCGCTCGGCCAGCCCGACGCTGACCGAGTCGACCTGGGCCAGCGCCTCGATGGAGGCCTCGCGCACGCGCTTCAGCGAGCCAAAATGCCTGAGCAGGGCCCGCTTCCGGAGCGCGCCCACCCCGGGGATGTCCTCCAGGACGCTCTGGAAGTTGCGTCGGCGCATCAGCTTCTGCTGGTAGCTGATGGCGAAGCGGTGGGCCTCGTCGCGCAGCCGGGTGAGGAGGAAGAGCTCGGGCGCATTTTGTCGCAGCACCACCGGGTCTCGCCGCCCGAGCACGAAGAGGCGCTCCGGGCTACGCACCACCGGGGCCTCCCGGCCCTCCGCCTCCAGCTCGCGGGCCTTGGCCAGGCCGACCACGTCCAGGGCGGTGACGCCCGCGTCCCGCATGGCGGCGTGGGCGGCGGCCAGCTGGCCCTTTCCCCCGTCGATGACCAGCAAGTCGGGCAACTCCCCCGAGGTGAGCCCGCGCTTCAGCCGGCGGAACACCACCTCGTGGATGCTGGCGAAGTCGTCTTGGCCCCGCGTCAGCTTCACCCGGAAGTGCCGGTAGCGGGACTTGTCGAGCTCCCCGTCGGTCATGGCCACGGCGCTGCCCACCACCGCCGCCCCCTGGAAGTGGCTGATGTCGAAGCACTCGATGCGCCGGGGGAGACGCCCCAGACCGAGGACGTCGGTCAGGCGCTCCAGCACGTTTTGCGTCTCCTTTTGGTTTCGCCGCTGCTCCTGGAAGGCCTGGGCGGCGTTGGCTTTTGCCATGTCCAGCAGGCGCAAGCGCTCGCCCCGACGCGGCAGAAGCACCCGCACCCGTTGGCCGCGGCGCTCGCTGAGCAGCTCGGCCAGCGCCTCGCCCTCGCCTTCCAACAGGCTCGGCAGCAGCACCTCGTCGGGCACCAGGTTGCCTTGGGCGTAGTACAGGTTGACGAAGCTGAGCAGCAGCTCCGTGTCCGGAAACTCCTGCCCGCTGAAGGGGAAGGCCTGACCGCCAAGGAGGCGTCCCTGCCGCACGTACAGCACGTAGACCAGGAAACGGTCCGCCTCGCGGAAATGGGCAAAGACGTCCTGGTCCACTGGCTCGGTGGAGGCCACCGTCTGCCGTTCCAGCGAGCGCTCGATGGCGAAGAGTTGGTCCCGGAGGCGCGCTGCCTCCTCGAAGCGCAGCGCCTGGGCCGACTCCTTCATCCGGCCTTTGAGCGAGCTGGTCAGCTCCGAGGCTTTCCCTTCCAGAAAGAGCGCCACCTCGTGCACGTTGCGGTGGTACTCCTCGCGCGGAACGCTGTGGACGCAAGGCGCCGGGCAGCGGCCGATTTGGTACAGCAGGCACGGGCGCCGGCGGTTGGCCAGCACGTGGTCCGAGCAGGTCCGCAGCTGGAAGTAGCGATTCACAATGCGCAGCGTCTCCCGGATGCTGCTGGCCGAGGCGTAGGGCCCGAAATAGCGCGCCCCGTCCCGCTCGAAACGCCGCACCACCTCCAGCCGCGGGTAGGCCCCCGAGGGGTCCAGCCGCAGACAGATGTAATTCTTGTCGTCCTTGAGCAGGACGTTGAAGCGCGGCTGGTGGCGCTTGATGAGCTCGTTCTCGAGCAGCAGCGCCTCCTTCTCGTTGGAGACCACCACCGTCTCCACGTCCCCCAACAGCCCCTCGAGAATCGGGACAAAGGCGCGCGTGTCACTGGAGCGACCGAAGTAGCTGCGCACCCGGGCCCGCAGGTTGACCGCCTTGCCGACGTAGATGACTTCGCCCCGGCGGTCCTTCATGAGGTAGACGCCGGGCCCCACCGGCAACGCCTCCAGCTTCTCCTCGAGCCAGCCGGTGCTGGACATCTAGCGGCGCCCGCGCGCCCGCGTCCCGGCCCGACGTCGGCCCGCCGAGCGCTCCTGGCGGGCGGGGGCCTCCTTGAGCAGAGCGCGCGAGGGCGGCTTGAGACCCAAGTCCATGTCCTTGAGGACCAACACCTGGTCGCGCAGCGCCGCCGCCTTCTCGAATTCCATGGCATCGGCCGCCTGCACCATCTCCTTCGACAGCTCCTGAATTAACGCCTTCACCTCGTCCGGCCGCAGGACGTCATTGCCGGACTGGAGCGCCTGCTCCAGCGGGTCGCTGCGGTACAGCACCTGGGACATGTCCAAAATGGCTTTCCGCACCCCGGCCGGGGTAATGGCGTGGTCCTGGTTGAAGCGCGCCTGGAGCGCCCGGCGACGTCGCGTCTCATCGAGCGCTTCCTTCATGGAAGCCGTCTCCTGGTCGGCGTACATCAACACCCGGCCCTCGAGGTGCCGCGCCGCCCGGCCGATGGTTTGGATGAGGCTGACCCGGCTGCGCAGAAAGCCCTCCTTGTCCGCGTCGAGGATGGCCACCAGCGACACCTCGGGAATGTCCAGGCCCTCTCGGAGCAAGTTGATGCCCACCAGGACGTCGAATTCCCCGCGTCGCAGGTCCCGGATGATGGCCGTGCGCTCCAACGCGTCGATGTCCGAGTGCAAATAGCGCACCCGGACGCCGACGTCGGCGAAGTACTCGGTGAGGTCCTCGGCCATCCGCTTGGTGAGGGTGGTGACCAGCACCCGTTCCTTCTTCGCCGAGCGGAGTCGCACCTCCTCGAGCAGGTCCTCCACCTGGCTCTGCGCCGGCCGCACCTCCACCTGCGGGTCGAGCAGTCCCGTCGGGCGGATGACTTGCTCCACCACCACGCCGTGGGCCTTCTGCAGCTCGTACTCCCCGGGCGTGGCGCTCACGTAGATGGCCTGGCGCACCATCTGCTCGAATTCGCTGAAGCGCAGAGGACGGTTGTCCAACGCCGAGGGCAGCCGGAAGCCATACTCCACCAGCGTCTCCTTGCGGCTTCTGTCCCCCCGGTACATGGCCCCCACCTGCGGGACGCTCTGGTGGCTCTCGTCCATGAAGACGAGCAAGTTGTCCGGGTAATAGTCGAGCAGGCACGGCGGCGGCTCGCCCGGGGCCCGCCCGGAGAGGTGGCGGCTGTAATTCTCAATCCCGTTGCAGAAGCCCACCTGCTCAATCATCTCCAAGTCGTACCGGGTGCGCTCCTCCAGCCGTTGTGCCTCGAGCAGCTTGGCCTGGCTTTTGAGCTCAGAGAGCCTGGTGCCCAGCTCCTCGCGTATGCCGCGGACGGCCAGGCCGCGCTGCTCCTCTCCGGTGACATAGTGGCTGGCGGGAAAGACGGCCATCTTGTCCAGTTCGCCCAGCGTCCGGCCGCGCAGCGGGTCGAACTCCACAATTCGCTCCACGGTGTCCCCGAAAAATTCAATCCGGAGGGCGCGCTCCTCCTCGTAGGCTGGAAACACCTCCACCGTGTCGCCGCGGACGCGGAAGGTGCCCCGGTGGAAGTCGATGTCGTTGCGCTCGTACTGGGCATCCACCAGTCGCCGCATGAAGACGTCCCGGCCGAGCTCCTCCCCCCGCGCCGCGCGCACCGCCAGGTTGACGTAGCTTCGGGCCGTCCCCAGCCCATAAATGCACGACACCGAGGCGACGATGATGACGTCGTCGCGCGTCTGCAGCGAGCGGGTGGCCGAATGGCGCATCCGCTCAATCTCGTCGTTCACGAACGAGTCCTTCTCGATGTAGGTGTCCGAGGAGGGCAGGTAGGCTTCGGGCTGGTAATAGTCGAAGTAGCTGATGAAGTACTCGACGGCATTGTGGGGAAACAGCTCGCGGAATTCGCCGTACAGCTGCGCCGCCAACGTCTTGTTGTGCACCATCACCAGCGTCGGCCGCTGCACCTGTTGGATGACGTTGGCCATGGTGAACGTCTTGCCGGAGCCAGTGACGCCCAGCAGGACTTGGTGGGCGTCTCCCCGCTGCACCCCCGCCACCAGCTCGTCGATGGCGCGGGGCTGGTCGCCCTGCGGGCGGTAGTCGGTGGTGAGCTGGAAGGCGGGCATGCGGACGTCTTACGTCTAACGCAGGCTTGCGACAGCACCACTCCCCGAGGGGCCGTCCCCGGGGCGTCTCCACCAGGGCTGGCCCGCGGAAAAGGAAGCGAAAGGAGTGAATGGCAGGCGCCCACCCCGAGCGGCACGGGCGGGGGCACCCCGCCCGCCTTGCACAGCTTGGCTGGAGCCCGGACGTCCAGGCGCTAGCCTCATGGGAGGGGCGTCCGGCCCGACGTCCGCACGGCCCCCGAGGGCGGAAACGGCCAGGTTGGAGCACGTGGAGGGAAGCCTCCTGGTGCGCTGCAGGTGACGGCCGAGGGACGGGTGCGGGACTGCGTCGTGCTGAAGAGTCTCCCCGACCTCGAGGAGCCAGCGCTGGCGGCACTCTCCGCCCGGCGCTACCGGCCGGCACTGCAAGACGGACGGCCGGTGGCGGTGCGCCTGGGTTTTCCGGTGCGCGTCCTTCCGCCCTAAACACTACCCTCGTCGCGCACCTTCCACGCCGTCCCCGCCGGGCCGTCGCGCAACTCCACGCCCAGGGCGGCCAGCGCGTCCCGCTGCGCGTCCGCCCTGCCCCAATCGCGCGCCTTGCGCGCCGCCGCGCGCTCGGCAATGAGGGCTTCAATGTGCGTGCGGTCGAGCCCTCGCCGCTGCACCAGGCGGTCCCGCCGCCGCTCGAGCCAGCGGGCCGGGGCCTCCTGAAAAATCCCCAGCACCTCTCCGAAAGGACGGACGTCGGCCCGCAGCGCGGCCAGGGTGGCGGCCACCCGGTCCCGGTCGGGGACGGGCGGTCGGTCGAGCAAGAGGTTCATCTCGGTGAAGAGGGCGTGGAGGGCCGCCTGTCCTTCGGCGGCGTTGAAGTCGTCATCCATGCTGCGCTCGAAGGCGCGCAAAAAGCGGCTCGTCTCCCCGAGCGCGGCGGCTGAAGTCACCTCGCGTGGGCCGAGGCGCTCGTCCACCCTCAGCAGCGTCTCGTAGAAGTATTCAAGCCGCCGCTCGGCCTCCAGGAGGGCCCCTTCGCTGAAAATGAGCGGGTTGCGGTAGTGGCTGGAGAGGAAGAAGAGACGCAGCGCCTCGGCATCCACCCGGGCCAGCGCGGCGCGCAGGGGCACCACGTTGCCGAGGGACTTGGACATCTTGGCGTTCTCCATCTCGAGAAAGCCGGTGTGCATCCAAACCTTGGCCAGTGCCTTGTGGGCGGCCGCTTCGGACTGCGCAATCTCGTTGTCGTGGTGGGGGAAAATGAGGTCCAGCCCGCCGCCGTGAATGTCGAAGGGCTGGCCCAGAAATTTCACCGCCATGGCCGAGCATTCGATGTGCCAGCCCGGCCGCCCCCGTCCCCAGGGCGCGTCCCAGGCCGGCTCGCCCGGCTTCTCCGCCTTCCACAACGCGAAGTCGAGGCTGTCCCGTTTGTGCTCGCCCGTCGCGGTCCGCTCGCCGGCACGCAGCTCCTCCACGTTGCGGTGGGAAAGCTTGGCGTAGCCCGGCCACCCGGAGACACTGAAGAAGACGTCACCGCCGGCGGTGTAGGCGGCGCCCACGTCCAGCAGCCGCTGCACCAGGGCGAGAATTTCCGGCATGTTGTCCGTCACCCGGGGCGAGACGTCTGGCTCCAGCAGCCCCAGGGCGCGCACGTCCTCCTCGAAGGCCTGGACGAAGCGGTCCGCCAGCTGGCGGGGCTCCTCGAGGCCCTGCTGTGCTGCTTGAATAATTCGGTCGTCGACGTCGGTGATGTTGCGTACGTAGGTGACGCGGTAACCGCGGTAGCGCAAATAACGCACCACGACGTCAAAGGCGGTGAAAGTCCGCGCATTGCCCAGGTGCACGTAGCTGTAGACGGTAGGGCCGCAGACGTACAGGCGCACTTCCCCTGGCTGCAGGGTGTCGAGGGACTCCTTGCGCTGCGTCAGGGTGTTGAAAACCTTGAGACTGAGGCTGGACTCGGGCGCGGCCAACGGGCTCCTCGGGTACTACCTTCCTTGGGACAGACGGGCGTGATTGGCTGCATACTAGAACCTCGCCCCGAAGGGGGCGTCCCCATGGCTCCACCCAACCCCAAGCGGCCGCCCCGGCCTCGCAACCCGCCGGACGACAACGAGACGTCGGATGACGGCGAGCTGCCCTTCGACGAGCGCGACGCCACCCCATTGCGCGCCGACGACCCGAAGCCACAGCGGGTGACCACCTACCCGGCGCTGAAGCCGGGCCGGAGCCGCTCTCGCTCCCGCGACACGGCACTGGCCGGCGGCTTCGCCACCGCCAGCCTGGCGGCGCCGGAGAGCTCCGAAGTCTTCCTCTACGCCGAGCGGGGGCCAGGCGCAGGCCAGCTGTTGCCCATTGCCCCCGGCACCCTGGTGCTTGGCCGCAGCAGCAGCGCCGACCTCCGGTTGCCCCACGCCTCCATCAGCCGCCGACATGCCCGGCTGCAGCGTCGGGGCGAGCGCTTCTTCCTCGAGGACCTCGGCAGCCAGAACGGCACCTACCTCGACGAGGAGCGCCTGTCGGCGGAGCACGAGGTGCTCCCCGGCCAGCGCATCCACATTGGGCCGGCCGTCCTGTGCCTGCGCCGCCCGGGCGCCGGCGACGGTGCGGCGGAGGAGCTCGACGCCCACCCGGAGGCCTGGTCTCCCGCCCTCAGCCGTCAGCGGCTGTGGCGGGTGGCCCTGCTGGCCGGTGCCGCGGGCTTCTTGCTCGCCGCACTGCTCGCCCTCGGACTCAGCCGGCTCCAGGCAAGCTCCTCGGTGCGAGCGGCCGAGCCGGCGCCGGCGGCCGTCTCCCGCTAGGGACACCCCGTCGGCCAGCGCTTCCTAGGCTCGGCGGCGGAGCGCGTCGAGCAGCAGCCAGCCGTTGAAGGTGGCAAACAGCGCGAGCAGCACGGCAGTCCCCACCGCGCCCCAGTCCTGGCGCGGGCGCTCGCCCTCGAGCACAATCCACAGCTGCCCCTCGAAGGGCCGAAGGCCTGAAACGCCGCGCGCTCCCAGGAAGGCCTCCCGGTAGGCGGGCGCCTCGGACTGCTTGAGCAGCCGGCCCCGCACCGCAAACGGCGTCGGCACCGGGGGCGGCGGGGGCCGTCCGGCCATCCACGTCTCGGCCGGCAGCGGCGCTCGGCGGACCAACAGCGGGCTGTCCAAAAGGCCCACCACCAAGAAAGGCCCCTGCCGGTCCTGCCCCCAGAAGGCCGTCGGCGCCGGGGTGCCGTGGACTTGGGCGTACCGGTTGGAGCGCAGGGCCTCGAGGCGGTAGTCCCCTTCTCGGCCCAGCGTCAGAGGCTCGGGCGAGGACAGCGCATAGGCGACGTCCGGCAGCTCACGGGACAAGAGGTAGAGCGCGCCCACAAGGCACACCAGCGCCACCGGGGCACGGACGAAGGAAGCGCGGCGAGCGCGCAGCCGGGCCTGCAGCTCGGCGATGCGCGCGTCACGGTGCTCGGGGACCCGCATGCCTGGAAGGCGAGAGGGACGGCCCCTGGGAGACAGCCTAGGGGATGTTAAAAATACTCTTGAGGTCCGCCTCGATGGCGTCCTCGGTGCAATTCTTGGCCAGCGAGAGCTCCTTAATGAGGAGCGCCCGCGCCGTGTCCAGCATCTTGCGCTCGCCGAAGGAGAGGTCCTTGTCGCCCTTGAGCAGGTAGAGGTCGCGCAGCACCTCGGCGATTTCAAAGACAGAGCCGGTCTTAATTTTCTCCATGTACTCCCGGTAGCGCCGGTTCCAGGTGGTGGAGTCCACCGAGATGTCCTTCTCGCGGAGGATGGCGTAGACCTGCTCCACGTCCTCCTCGCTAATAATCTCCCGCAGTCCGACCGAGCCCACCTTGTTGATGGGAATCATGATGCGCATCCCATTCTCGAGAATGCGCAGCACGTAGAACGACTGACGCTGGCCGGCGACCTCGGTGTGCTCGATGCCCATCACCTCGCCGACGCCCTGGCCGGGGTAAACGGCCTTGTCGCCTGTCTTAAAGCTGGTCTGCACGGACGGGGGTTTCCTCCTGCCGTCGGGAAAGCGGCGGATGTAGGGAAAGCGGCGTCAATACCATGGGTTGCGTTAAAAATCAACCACTTCTCTTGACGGAGCGAAACGCTAGCCACTAGCGTCTCGCCTTTCGTCCCTTGGCCGGGCACTCAAGGGGCCGGTGGCGCTCCCCTCGAGCGGCCCCACCGCCCACCCTTCCCCGAGGCTCCGACGCTGGGAAGTCCACCCTCAAAGCTGCCGCCTTTCGGCCGTCGCCAGAAGGGGGGCCTCAAGGGCGGGCAGCCCGGGTGACGTCCGGGACTGCCGCTGTCTTTTAGCCGGCATTGTTTCGGTGTCATTTCAGACTTCACCCGCCGCCTCACCCCCGCCTCGGCTACCCCAACCTCATGACTTCGCTTACTTTTCTTCCTGGTACGCCGCATGCTCTTCCAAAGGGCGTGGAAGACGAAGGCGCGCAAGAGACGGCTGGCTGCCCGAGGGCAGTGAAGGGGGCCCCTTGAGCGCCCCCGGGCCGTTGGACTTCGAGGTGCTGGCGCAGCTGCGAGCGCTGGCCGGCAACCGGGGCGCCTCGCTGGCGGACGACGCCATTGACGCCTTCCTCCAGGAGGTGCCAGCGCGGTTGCGCGTCCTGCGGGACAGCCTGGGCCAGTCCGACTGGCGCACGGCCGAGCACTGCGCGCAGGCCTTGCGCGGGATTGCGGCCACCTTGGGCGCGCGCGAGGTGGGACGGCTGTCCGGAGAGCTGGCCGAAGCCCTTCTGCGGGGCTCTGGAAGTGAAGCGGCGACGCTGCTCAGTCAGCTTGAGTCCGCCGGGACGGAGGCCATGGCGGCCCTCGCCCAGCAGCGCACCCCTTCCCCGTAAGGCCGCCTCACTCCTCGAAGACGAGCCAGGCGAAGCGGTTGAGGGCGTGGAAGTCCCCCACCCGCGGGGGCGAGAAGGCCTGCCCCTCCACCTGCTTCCGGCCGTGCACCACCAGCCGGTAGAGGTTGAAGCGCCAGCGGTCGCCCACCCTTGGGGGCACGTGAGGCACGGCCGCCAGCCTCTCAATGGGGATGCGCAGCTCGGCGCGCCAGCCTTGGTCGGTGTCACTCGCGTCGTTGAGGGTGCCCTGGACGGTGACGGCAGTGAGGGCTTGAGAGTCCCAGGACAAGTCCATGCCCTGGCGCCGCTCGGGGAAATAGGCGTCGAAGAGCACGTTGGCCGGGCTCACCTCAATTTCGTTGTACGTCCGCCCGTCGCCGTCGGCGTCGATGAAAATCTCCACCGCCTCCTGGGTGTAGAGGGGCTCATCGCGCTTGGTGAAGGTGCTCCACACGTCCGTTTGCTCGCAGTCGAAGGAGACGTAGAGGTAGCGGTCATCCCAGAGCAGCCGCGCCGTGGTGCGGACCCGCCCCGGGCGTCCGTCGAGGCTGTTGACGAGGGTGACGGGCGCGGCGCGCGCCCAGGCGGGGTCGTCCAACCGGCCGTCGATGGTGGGCGGCGGCCGTGCCCGCACCACGTGGTACTCCGGAAGCGCCGGGGAGAGACTCTCGAGGAGCGGCCCCAGCATTCTATTTTGTCCGTCCTGGGCCCCCGGCTGGTCGACCGCCAGCCGCTCGTCCCCGCGCCAGAAGCCGAGCAAGACGCGCGCCGCACTGACACCCGGGGGCAAGCTGACGTCCTGGGTGTCCTCGAAGACTTTGCCCACCGGCCAGGACTCGAGTGGCCGGGCGAGGGGGTGGTCGTCGTTGGCCAGCATTTGTCCGGTGCGCGGGTCCACCAGGTGGACGAAGAGTTGGAAGCCCGCCGGCAGCGGGCGCAAGGGCAGAAACAGGTGGGTCAGGCGCACCGGCGCTCCGGGCTCGGGCCCCAGCGGCGCGACGCGCGCCCCGACGTACCTCAGCGCCCCGCCGCCCCAGCTGGCCCCGCTGGTGAAGCTCAGTCCCGGCTGGGCCGGCCCCGTCCCGGGGGCGGTGCTGGCGCGCCCCCGCGGCCCGGCCTGCTCGTCGCGGCAGCTGGCGGTGCACAACAGCACAAGGAGACTCGTGGCAACTCGGCGCATGGACGTCTGCTTTACCCTACTTGGCGCGCCGCTCCTCCCGCCAAAGGGACGGGCAGCAGCCGGCCACAGCCGCTCAGGAACGCTGGGGCGCCAGCCCGGCGCGCTCCACCAACAAGGCCACCAAGCGCCGGTGCTGGGCGAAGAAGCTGGTGAAGTGCACCCCGCGGCCGCGGCCGCGAATGGCGTACACCGTCACCGGGCCCGGCCAGACGTCCACGTGGAGAATGTCCCCGAAGGCGAAGCGCTCGGTGCGCACCATGCCCCGGTAGGTGACGCCGCCGGCGTCTACCTCGATGGCGGCCCGCGCGTAGTAGGCGTGGCTGACGCCGAAGAAGGCGACGAAGAAGAGCGCCGAGAGAAACGTCTTGAGGGGCACCCCTTGAAAGGTGAGGAGGTAGACAAGCACCGTCAGCCACAGCAAGCCGGCCAGTCCCATCGACACGGCGAGGATGGGGGCTGGCCGAAACACCTCGCGTTGGTTGGCCGCGCGCACTTCCACAGACGACAAGGGTAATGCCGGCGGTGGCCGTGGCGCCAGACTCGGGCCGGGGGTGCGTCGGCTCCCCTCGCTAGTGGGCTGGCGTCCCGGCGGCGCCCTCGGCGGCCAGGGCGGCGGACTTCGCCCGGGCACTGGCCTGCAGCGCGGGCTGCACGTCCGCCGCCGTCGAGAGGGCATACCGCTCGTAGTAGGTGCGCGCGTCGGCGGCCCGCCCCAGGGCCCGGTAGGCCTCGGCCAGCCCGAAGAGGGGTGAGGCGCGGCTGGGGTCGAGCCGAAGCGCGTCCAGGTAGTCCGCCGCCGCCTCGTAGAAGCGCCGCAGCCCGACGTTGGCGCTGCCGCGCGCGGTGTAGGCCACCGCCAGCGTGGAGTCCGCCGCCAGGGCGTCGGTCAGCGCCTGCACCGCGGTGGCATAGTCCCGCGCCAGCACCAGGCGGACGCCGCGCTCGTACGCCTCTCGGGCCAGCGCCTGGGGACTGCCGGCGTCGGGCGCGCTGGCCGCCGCCTGGGCCAGTCGGGCGCGGGCCTTGTCCACATTCTCCTGGGCGCTGTTGCGCACCGCCGCCTCGGAGGACAGCTGCACCACGCGCTCCCAGCTCTGGATGGCCGAGCGGTAGTCCCGAAGCTTGGCCAAGGCATTGCCCTGTTTGAAGAGTGCCTCCACATTGGTGGGCTCCAGCTGCAGTGCCCCCAGGTAGGCCTGGACGGCAGCCGACGCATTGCCGGCGCGCAGCGCTGCGTCCCCTTGGGCAATGAGGGCGGCCGCCGTCGGGGCCAGGGGGACTTCCGCGGAGGGCGGCGTGGCGGCGGGCGCCGCCGCTGCAGCCAGCCGTGCCTTCAGCTGGGCAACGTACTCCTTGGCCTTCTGCACCCAGCGTTGCTCGCTCGGGCGGCTCTCGAGCGAGAGGTACGTCTGGTAGGCGTGCACCGCCGGCTCTGCCTTGCCCTGGCTGCGGTCGGCCTCGCCCAGCCCGAAGTAGCCGTCGGCGTCGGTGGGGTCGAGCTTGACGTACGTCTCATAGGCCTTCTCGGCGACGGCGAAGTCCCCCGTTTTCCGCGCCGCATAGCCGAGGTTGAAGTAGGCGAGCTTGAAGCCGGCGTCCGCGGCGATGGCGGCCTGAAACTTTTGCACCGCCTCGGCGCGCTTGCCTTGCCGAAACAGGACGCTGCCGAGGCCGTTGAGCGCCTCGGCAAAGCGGGGCGAGGCCTGCAGCGCCTCCTGGTAGGCGGCCGCTGCCTGCTCCAGCTGGCCGGCCTGCAGCGCCTTCTCGCCGCGCTGAAAGGCAGCCCGGGCCTGGGGCGAGGCCGGCGCAGCCGGCGTGGCCGAGAGCAGCGCCGCCACAGCGAGAGCAGCAGCCACCATCCGCGTCGACCCTCCCTTCCGGGGCAGGACGGACTTCCCCAACCCCCCCCTCTAGCGAAAAAGGAGGGAGGCCGTCCCGTCTTCTCAAGGGGGGCGGCCCCAGGGCGCGGTCGCGCTCGCCCGCCGTCCCGGGCTAGCCGAGGACTCGGTCGACGAGAAGGGTAATTCCCATCCCGTAGCCGATGCACAGGGTGACGGCGCCTCGGCGGAGCTCGCGCCGCTCGAGCTCACTGAGGAGGGTGGCCAGCAGCATGGCGCCGGTGGCACCGAGCGGGTGGCCGAGCGCAATGGCCCCGCCATTCACGTTGATGCGGTCCAGCGGAATTCCCAGCTCGCGCGCCACGGCGATGGGGACAGGGGCGAAGGCCTCGTTAATCTCCCACAAGTCCACGTCCTCCACCCGCCAGCCGGCGCGCGCCAGCGCCTTTCGGGTGGAGGGAATGGGCCCAGTCAACATGAGCACGGGGTCCGAGCCGGCGACGGCGCAGGTGACAATGCGGGCGCGGGGCCGAATCCCCAGTCGCTCGGCGGCCGTCAGCGAGGCCACCACCACCGCCGCCGCCCCGTCGACGATGCCCGAGGAGTTGCCAGCGTGGATGAGCCCGTCTTCCCGGAAGGCGGGCTTGAGGGCGGCGAGCGTCTGCACGGTGGTGCCGGGCCGCAGGTGCTCGTCCTGCGCGAAGCTGCGCTCGCCGCCGTCTTCGCCGCGCACCGGAATGCTGACAATCTCCTTGAGAAAACGGCCCTCGGCCTGGGCCCGGGCCGCCTTGGCCTGGGAGCCGGCGGCAAATTCATCCAGCTGGCCCCGGGACAGCTGCCAGGCCGCCGCCACCAACTCGGCGGACAGCCCCTGCGGGACGAGGTCCGGGAAGTGCGCCTTCAGCCCGGGGCTACTGGGCCCCTCGCCCCCGAGGTAGTCCGAGCCCAGCGGCACGCGGCTCATGGACTCCACGCCGCCGCCGATGGCCACCTCGGCCCGGCCGGACAGCACCTCGCAGGCGACGTCGTCCACCGCCTGCAGGCCGCTGCCGCACAGGCGGTTGACGGTTTTGGCAGCAAGCCCAATGGGAAGCCCGGCGGCCAGCACCGCGCCCCGTGCCACGTTGAGGCCCTGCTCGCCCACCTGGGTGACACACCCCAGCACCACGTCGTCCACCCGGTCCTGGGCAATTCCGGTGCGCTCGAGGACGGCGCGCAGGACGTGCGCGGCGAGGTCCACCGGGTGAACGGACGAGAGGCTTCCTTTGCGCTTGCCGCGCGCGGAGCGCACGGCGTCGAGGATGACGGCGGTGGGCATGGGAGTTGGACTTCAGCGCCTCGCTGACTTCGGTGTCAACGCGCCAGTGGTACGGGGCGGCGAGGAGCGCCCCTGGGCCGGCGCGGCGCTGGCCAGCCCGCGCAACAGGGCCGCGGCGCCTTGGCGCAGCGCGGGGAGAAACACCACCCGCAGCTGCGAGAGGCCCCCCTCCTCGAGGGCCCGGGCCAGTGCCGGCGGCGGGTCCGACATTTGCCACAGCCCAATGACGAGGGCGTGCAGCTGCAGCGCGGCCTGCAGCCCGGCCTCCGCCGAAGGGAGCCCGACGGCGCGGGCCAGCTGTCCGCCCAGCTGGCTCAGCAATTGGTGCAGGGCGCGCTTGAAGCGCAGGGCCTCGGCTTGCTCGAGATTCTGCTCCAACTCGACGTGCAACAGCGCCAGCAGTCGCGCCATGGCCGGGCGTGGTCGGAGGCTTTGGGCGAGGACGTCCGCCACCTGCTCGGGGGAGCCGGGGAGGCGGAGGGCGTCGAGCGTCTGCCCCACCTCGGTGAGCCAGCTGGTCAGCTGGGCCTCCTCGACGGCGAGGAAGAGCGTCTCCTTGGTGTCGAAGTACCGGTAGAGGGCCGCCCGGCTCAGGCCCACCCCTTCGGCCACCTGGGCCAGGGTGAGGGCGCTCCAGGGCATGCCCTGGAAGAGGCGCCAGGCCTCGTCCAGCACCTGTTGGCGGCGCGCCGCTTTGTCCTTGGGGCTGCGCGCGCGCCGGCGCCTCACTCCAGCCATCGTGCCAGCCGTGCGGTGAGGCGATTCATCCGCCCGGCGTACGGCGGGGTGAGGAAGCGGGAGAGCGGGCTTCCCCGCTGCCGCAACACCGAGCGCTCGTGGCTGAAGCACCGGAAGCCGGCACGCCCGTGGTAGCTGCCCAGGCCCGAGGGGCCGATGCCTCCGAAGGGCAAGTCCGGGTTGGCGAGGTGAAAAATTGTCGTGTTGACGCAGGCGCCGCCCGAGGCCGTGCCGTCGAGCACTCGGTCGGCCTCGCGACGGCTTCCGGCGAAGACGTACAGCGCCAGCGGCGCGGGCCGCGCGCGGACGAAGTCCACCGCTTCCTGGGGCGTCTTGTAGGTGAGCACCGGAAGGAGCGGGCCGAATATTTCGTCCTGCATGACGGCCGCATCGACGGGCACGTCCACCAAGACGGTGGGCGCGACGTAGCGGGTGGCCGCGTCGGACTCTCCGCCGAAGGCCACCTTGGCGCCGCCCTTCACCGCCCCCTCGAGGTAGCCCTTGAGGCGCCCGAAGGCCCGGTCGTCAATCATCCGGCAGAAGTCGGGGCTGGCCTTGGCGTCTTGTCCGTAGAAGCCCTGGACGACGTTGCGCAGCTCGGCCACCAGCTTGTCGCGCAGCTCCTCCGGGACGAGGACGTAGTCCGGTGCCACGCAAGTCTGCCCGCCGTTGATGAATTTGCCGTGGGCGATGGTGAGTGCCGTCCGGCCCAGGTTGGCCGAGCGCTCCACCACCGCGGGCGACTTGCCGCCGAGCTCCAGCGTCACCCCGGAGAGGTGCTTGGCCGCGGCGGCCATGACTTTCTTCCCCACCGCCGTGCTGCCGGTGAAGAAAATGTGGTCCCAGGGCATTTCCAGAAGGGCTTCGGCCACCTGGGCGTCGCCGTCAATGACCGCCACCTCGTCCTCGGGGAAGGCCTCGGTCAAGACGCTGCGGATGACGGCGGCGGTGGCCGGCGTCTTCTCCGAAGGCTTCAGCACCACCACGTTGCCGGCGGCCACCGCCGAGACGACGGGAAGCACCGCCAGGTGGAAGGGGTAGTTGAAGGGCGCCAGCACCAGCACCTGGCCGCGCGCCTCGTGGCGCACCTCGCTGGAGGTGCCGGCCAGCAATAGCGGGGCGTCCACCGCCTCGGGCCGCATCCAGTCCGCGAGGTTGCGCAAGGTGTGGGCCAACTCCTCGAGGACAATGTGGACCTCGGTGAGGTCAGTCTCCTCGGGGGCCTTGCCGAAGTCCTTCTGCACGGCCAGGTTGATGGCGGCGCGGTGTTTCTCCACCGCCGCCGCGAGACGCTTCAGCCGGGCGCGCCGCTCGGCGGCGTTCGACTGGGCCACCACCCAGCGCTTCTTGCCCTGCAACTCCCAAATGCGGCGGATGTCCGCCAGAAGGGCTGCTCCCTGCTGCTCGCTCGGCTGTCTCATGTGTCCACCCGCTCAGACATTTTGTGCACCAGCCGCGTCACCCACCGACGCGGTGTGAAGCGCACCGACTGCGCCAGCAGCCGGTTGGCAAGCCCGGGGATGACCACCGTCGCTCCCCGGCGAAACCCCTCATACCCCGCCTGCGCCACGGCGGCAGCCGGCATGAGGCGCTTGCCCTTCACCAGCCGGGAGTCCTCCATGGCCGCCCTGGCCTGAAAGCCGCTGGCGGTGGGCCCGGGGCACAGCGCGGTGACGGTGACTCCGCTGCCCCGCAGCTCCTCGGCCAGCGCCTCGGAGAAGGACAGCACGTAGGCCTTGGTGGCGTAGTAGACGGCCATCAACGGGCCGGGCTGAAAGGCCGCGGTGCTGGCGACGTTGAGAATGCCGCCGCGCTTTTTGGCCACCATGGCGGGAAGCAGCCGCTTGGTGAGCTCGCTGAGCGCCACCACGTTGAGTTGCAGCATGCCCGCCTCGTCCGTCCAGCTCGTCTCGGTGAAGGCGCCGAAGCCGGCGTAGCCGGCATTGTTGACGAGGACGTCCACCTGCACGCCCTCCTGGCCGAGGCGCTGCAGCAGCCGCGAGGGGCCCTCGGGGGTGGCCAGGTCCGCGGCGACGGCGCGCACCGACACCTGGGACTGCGTCCGCAGCTCCGCCGCCAACGCCTCGAGTCTGTCCACCGAGCGCGCGGTGAGAACCAGCGAGGAGCCGCTCCGGGCGAAGGCGCGGGCCAGCTCCGCGCCAATGCCGCTCGAGGCACCGGTGACGAGGACGGTTTCCGTGGCTGCGGACATGGGGGCTCCTGACGCGCGGGGCAAGGGTTAAGTAACTTGTAGTCGCCTAATAAGTGACACACAGTCACTTTGTCAAAGGGCACGGGCCGGGCGCCAACGAGGCGGGGCCCCTCCACCCCGGGGCTGCCCTCCCGCCCGGGGCGCCCCGCTGCACCTGCGCGCGGCGCAACAGCCAAGGGCCGCCCGTTGCGCTGGACGCTACGGTTGTCCCGTGTCGCTTGTGTGAAGTGGCTGCTTTCCCTTGGTTTTTCGACTGGCCCCGGAGCTGCAGTGGTGGGTGGCTGTCCCCGGACGAATTGCCGCCCGGGCCACACGCCGGAGTCCCGTCATGGCCGCCTCGTCCAACTCGCTGTTTGCCTCCACCCGCCACTCCAAGGCCATTGGGCTGTTGGTGGCCGGTGCCATGCTGTTTGCCGTCGGCGTCGGTGGCTCGGGCGCCCTTTTGGCCGCCTACACCGGGGCCAACAGCGTCGCCGCCGTGCACGGCGCGGCCTGACAACTTCCCCCCTTGCGGCTGCCGTCCGGTGGGAGGCCCTCCTTGGGCGCGTCGCTTAGGCGTCGAAGGGGTTTTTCAGCAGAATGGTTTCGCCGCGCTCGGCGCCCACGGACACGCACACCACCGGCACGCCGGCCAGCTCCTCCACCCTCCGGACGTAGTAGCGCGCCGCCGCCGGAAGCTCTTCAAACGTGCGCGCCCCGCCGAGGCGTTCCGTCCAGCCCGACAGCTCCTCGTACACCGGCGTCACCCGGCCAAAGTCATCCGGGTCCGTCGGCAGCTCCGTCAGCACCTGCCCGTCCAGGCTGTAGGCGTTGCACAACAGCAGCGGGTCCAGCCCGGAGAGAATGTCCAGCTTCGTCAAGGCCAGTCCCCACAGGCCGTTGACGCGCACCGCATAGCGCAGCACCACCGCGTCGAGCCAGCCGCAGCGCCGGGGCCGGCCGGTGACGGCGCCGTACTCCTCGCCCACCTTACGCAATTGGTCGCCGAGTGGCCCGGTGAGCTCGGTGGGGAACGGGCCGCCGCCCACCCGGGTGGTGTAGGCCTTGCTGATGCCCACCACCGTGTCGATGGCCGTCGGGCCGAGCCCGCTGCCCACCGCGGCCGCCCCAGCGACGGTGTTGCTGCTGGTGACGAAGGGGTAGGTGCCATGGTCGACGTCCAGAAGCGTCCCTTGCGCTCCCTCGAAGAGAATGCGCGAGCCGCGCGCCACCTCGCCGGCGAGGAAAAGCGAGGCGTCCTTGACGTAGGGCCGCAGCGTCTCGCCATGCAGGGCGGCGGTGCGGGCGATGTCCGCTGCGTCCAGCACCGGCGGCACAGTGCCGGCACGGGCCGCCAGCGCCGCCAGCTCCTCGCGCGCCGACACCAGCCGTTCCTGAATTTTCGCCTGCAGCCGCTCGGGCCGGAGCAAGTCCCGGACGCGAATGCCTCGGCGGGCCACCTTGTCTTCGTAGGCCGGCCCAATGCCCCGTCCGGTGGTGCCGATGGGCGACTGGCCGCGCGCTTTCTCGCGCATGGCGTCCAGCAACTTGTGCCAGGGGAAAATGACGTGCGCGGCCTCGGAGAGGACGAGCTGGGTGGTGGCGTGAATTTTTCCCGAGGCGCGCAGCGAGGCGAGCTCGGCCATCAGCACGGCCGGGTCGAGCACCACGCCGTTGCCGATGACGCACGTCTTGTTTCCGTGGAGGATGCCGCTCGGAATGAGGGTGAGCACCGTCTTCTGCCCATTCACCACCAGGGTGTGGCCGGCGTTGTTGCCACCTTGGAAGCGCACCACCACTTGGGCGTGCTCGGTGAGCAGGTCGACCACCTTCCCCTTGCCCTCATCGCCCCACTGGGCGCCCACCACCACCACGATTGGCATCTGAGCCTGTGGCCTATAGTCCCCGCTGGCCCGGGTGACAACGGGCGGCAAAGCCGCACCCCAGCGCCAGACAGCGCTCCTGCGCGAGCGCTGCGGGCAGGCCCGCCGCAGCGTGCAACAGGTGCTGTGCCTCCTCCGCCAGGGCCGCCACCGACAGGGGCGGGGCGGAAAGCCACAGCGGCTCTGCCTCCGGTGCGTCGACGAACGAGAGGCCCACCCGGCGCACTTCGGCCGGCGGCGAAGCGTGCCACAGCACGGACAGCGTCACGGCGAAGGCGGCCAGGCCAACGGGCGGCGGCGCGCCAGCGGCAAGGTATAGAAGGGACTGCGCGCCCTCGTGCTGCCAGCCGACGGGCGCCGTCGCCAACAGCTGCGCCTCCCCTGCGGCAAGGACGAGCTCCACCGCGGACGTCCGAGCGCCGGCCGCCGCCGCCGTCCAGAGGGCCCGCGTCGCGGCCAACGCCCGCAGTGGCGCAAGGACGCCCAGGGCGCGCGCCTCTCCCAGAGACAGGCCCCGCACAGCCAGCGGCGCGGTGAGGGCAGCGTCCGGAACGCCGGCCGCCCAGGCCTCGGTGGACAGCGCCCCGGCCAGCGTCGCCAGCAACGAGGCGCGCGCTGCGCGGTGCCGCACCGGCAGCTCGGCGGCCCAGGCCGGCGAGGCGACGTCCCCCGCCTCTGGAGGAAGCCCCGCCTGCTGCAGCAGCCAGCCCCGGCGGGGGCAGCGGCGAAAGTCCTCGAGGGTGCTGGCCGGAATGGGGACGCCCTGGAAAGTGAGGGGCAGCGCTGCGCGCACCCGGCGAAGCTGTGCCAAGCCGGCGTCCAGCGCCCCCGCCCCCTCTTGCGGAGGCACCGCCGGCCGGCGCGCCTGGGGAATGTCCGCCAGCGTCAGCGACTGCACCGACGAGGAGACGTCCGAGGCCAGCAGCGCTGGCGCCAGCCGGTTGCGCCAGGCCTCGGGCGCCGGGCCGCCTCCGGAGAGGACGAGGCGGTCCTCGGCCCGGGTGAGGGCGACGTACAGCAGGCGGCCCGCCTCGGCGCGGTCCCTCCGCTTGAGCTCGGCCTGCACCTGCGCCCAGCGCGGCGTGCGGCGCGGCTCGGCGTCAAAGGGCCCCTGTGGCTTGAAGGCCAGGCCGAGCCGCCGGTCGAGCAGCAGCCGCTCTCCCGGAGTCCGCACCCCGGTGGTGGAGAGGTCCGCCAGGCACACCACTGGCCACTGCAGCCCCTTGGCGGCGTGAATGCTGAGCAGCTGCACCGCGTTGCCGGAGCGGGCTTGCTCCGCGCCGCGCGCCCCACCCACCGCCGTCTGCGCGGCGAGGACGCGCAGCCGCCGGGCCAGGGCCGCCGCGTCTCCCCGGCCGGAAGCGTCCCAGCGGCGGGCCAAGGCCAACAGCGGCACCAGGGCGGCCAGCGCCTCCTCGGCCTCCGGGCCCGCGGCCACCGAAGCGCGGTACCCCGTCTCTTCCCAACACCACTCCAGCAGCTCGGCCAGAGGCAAGGGCGACAAAAGCCCCTGCACGCGGCGGACGAGGCGAGCCAGTCGCACAAGACGCGCTCCCTCGTCCGGCGGAAAGCCGTCCGGCAGCGGGGCGTCCAGCACCGAGGCGTCGAGGCGGCCGGGGGCGGCCAGGCGAAACAGCGCGCCCTCGGAGAGCCCGACGAAGGGCGAGCGCAGCACCGCCGCCAGGCTGAGGGCGTCGGACGGGTCCGCCAGCAGTGCGAGCAGCGCCGAGGCGTCAACGGCACTGCTGGCGGTGTAGGGGTTGAGCTCGCGCAGCACGCAGTGCGGGACGTGGTGGGTGCGCAGCGCGGTGCGGTAGGCCTCCAGCCCGCTGAAGCCGCGCAACAAAATGGCCACGTCCCCGCCGCGGGCGCGCCGCAGCTGGCCGGCTTCCACCACCGTCTCGGGCCCCTCGGCCGAGAGGAGAAAGGCCAGCCAGCGCGCCAGGACGTCCGCCTCGGCCTCCCGGCCGCTGCCACGCTCGGCCGTCACCACCGGCAGCGCGTCCACGCACAGGACGGGCCCCAGCTGGGGCCGCACCGGAAGCAGGCCGTCTTGCTCGGGGCGAAACACCACCTCGTAGTCGGTGGGGGCGGCCAGTGCTGGAAGCGCGGCAGCGGCCGCCGCGTTGAGGACGCGCAACAGCGCTGGCTGGGAGCGCCGGTTGTCGCGGAGAAAGTGGCGCGCTCCCCCTTCGGCTTCCACTTTTTTGGCCAGCGTCTCAAAGGCGGAGACGTCGGCGCCGCGAAAGTCATAAATGGACTGCTTGCTGTCGCCCACCGCGAAGAGGAAGCCCGGCTCGAGCGGCAGCCCGAGGACACTCTCGCGGTCCTTTCCCACCGGCCGGGGGCCTCCCTGGCGCGCCTCGGCGAGAAGCACCACCAGCTCCAGCTGCAGCGTGTTGGTGTCCTGCACCTCGTCCACCAACAGCGCACCAATGCGCGCCTGGGCGCTGGCGCGGAAGCCCACCTCGTCGCGGAGGGCGTCCCGGGCGGCCACCAGCAGCTCGGCGAAGTCCATCCACCCGCCGCGGCGCAGGGCGCTGCGGTAGTCCGCCTCCACCTTTTCGCACAGCCGCCGCAGCGTCCATTCCAGAGGCACGGCCGCGCAGCCGGCGCTGGCCGAGGCGACGCCCGGCGCTTCCAGCGTGCCGTCCAACAGCGACTCCCGGGCGGAGGCCAACAGGCCCCTCAGGCCGTTGTTGCCCACCCGCGGAATGGCGCCGGCCAGCGCCTCCAGACGGGCCAGCCGCTCCGGCGGCGCGTCCGCGTCGAGTCCGTGCAGGACGTCCAGGCAGGCCTCCAGCGTGCCGGCGAGCTCCTCGGAGGTAGCCGCTGCCCTCGGCAGCGCCTCCCGGAGGAGGCCCTCGGCCCGTCCCACCGCAGTCCGCAGCGCGTGCACCGCGGCGCTCGCCTCCCCGACGGCCACCCCAGCGGCACCCTGGCCCTCCTCCCGGAGACGCACCACCGCCGCCACCAGGACATCCAACAGCCCTCGGCCGCGCCCGGTGCCGCGCAACTCCGCCTGGGCGCACAAGGCGTCCACCTCGGCGTCGCCGGCGTCCAGCGCGTCGAGGAGGGTTTGCTCGGCGGTGTCCACCAGCAACTGCAGGGCGTCCTCCTCGCCCAGCAACTCAAAGCCCCTGGCCACGGCGGCGCTGGCCGGGGCCTGCCGCAACAGCCGGGCGCAGTAGGCGTGGAAGGTGGACAGGGTGGCCAGCTCCAGCTGTCCTTGGACGGCTCGCCAGAAGGAGGCCGGCGGGACTGGCCGACCGAGGGCGGCAAAGGCGGCGTCCAACTCGGGCTCGCAGGCGTTGGCCTCGGCCAGCGCCTCCACGCGCCCGCGGAGTCGCTCGCGCATTTCCGCCGCGGCCTTCTCGGTGAAGGTGAGGAGGCACAGCCGGCCGGGGGCGAGCGGCTGGCCGCCACCGGCGCCGGACAACAGGCCCAAGGCCGCGCTGAGGAGGCCGTGCGTCTTGCCAGCGCCGGCCCCGGCGAAGCAACAGCCGTTGCGCGCCAGCAGCACCTCCAAGGCCAGCGCGCTCACCGTCCGGCCTCCTTGCGTCGGGCGCCAATGCGGCACACCGCCCCGTAGGGGCAAAACCCGCAGTCCACCGGGCGCGCGCCAAAGTCTCCCGCGCGCGAGCGCCCGACGAGGTGGTGCACGGCATTGGCCAGGTTGGCCAGGCCCTCCTCCTGGGCCTTCTCCCGCGTGGGGCCGTCCATGGCCAACAGCACGCTTTGCCCACCGGGCGCTTCAAACTCCTGAAATTCGCCGGACTTGAGCACCAGCCACCCGGCGCGCAGCGGACGCCTCTCGCCCCGCGCCCGCACTGCCCACAGGTAGAAGGGCAGCTGGAAGTCCGTCACCAGGAGCTCGCGCGCCGCCTCCCGCCGGCGGTTGGCCTTGTAGTCCAGGACGGCCACCCCGGCGGGGCCAGCGTCCAGCCTGTCCACGGTGCCGGTGAGGCAGACGTCGGCCTCGGCCAGCAGCGCCGCCTCTAGCCGTACCTCGCGCCAGCCCTCTTCGGCGCTGGGCCGGCCAAAGGTGGTTTCCACCTCCACCGGCTGGAGGCCCTCGAAGGGCACCCCATGGTGGGCAGCGTCCAGCACCCGGCGCACCATCCACCGCGCGCGCTCGCGCGCCAGGGAGAAGAGACGGGGGTGGCCGGGGCTAAACCGCGCGGCGAGGACGCGCGCGCCGTCGTCCAGGGCGGCTTCCAGGAGGGCCGAGGGCACGTCGCGGAAGGGGCGGCCCAACAGCCCGGCGGACAACAGCCGCGGCACGAGGCTTTCCAACACCGCATGCCAGAAGCTGCCCTGGCCGCGCGCGTCCAGTGCCTCGCCCGGCGTCTCGGGCGGCTCCAGCCGCAAGCTGGTGTGGGCGAAGCCCTGGAAGGCGCACCGGCCAAATTTCCCGAGGGTGCTGGCGGAGAGGGGTGCGTCCGGGCCGTAGGCGTAGCGCTGTGCCAGTGCCGGGGCGAGGTCCCCGTCGGTGACGGCGCCGCTGAAGCGGCCACTGGGAAGCTCCGGGGACACAAAGGCCCGCACGCGCTCGGCCTCCATGGCGCCGAGGGCCTGCGCCTTTTGCAGCCACCCCTCCTGTAGCCGTGGCGCAAGCGCCCGCGCCAAGCCGTCCGCGCCCCCCTGTCCGCCGGCCAACGCCACCGCCTCCCGCAGCTCGCGCTCCGAGGCGGCCCGCACAACAGGCACCACCGCCGCGTCCGGGACGTCCTCCCGCTGGACGCCCGCGCTGCGGGCGAAGGCCTCGAGAAACCCAGCCGGGCCCGCCACGTCCTGGAAGCCGTCGTCGCGCGCGAAGCCCAACGCCGCGGCGCCGGCGCGGCCCAGCACCGCCCCCAGGCGCCAGCCGTCCAAGGCCAGCGCCGCCACCGGGCGCACGTCCGCCGAGCCATAGCGCAGCGGAAAGGCGTCGCGCCCAAGGGCCCGGTTGACGCCCTGTCTGTCCTCGTCGGTGAGGGCGCCGGCGCGCCGGACGGGACGGGGGAAGCGGCCTTCGGCGAGGGCCGGCGCCCCCAGCCATTGGAAGGGCCCGCGCTCGACGGCCTCCTCGTAGAGGAGGACGGCCAGGCCGCCGGGGTGGCCGAGCTCCGCGGGCAAGGGGTGGCCCTCTGCCGCCTCGGCCAGAAAGGCCGCAAAGCCCGAGCGCTGCAGCACCGGGCCGGCCGTGCCCAGCGCCTTCAGCGCTCCGCGCACTCCCCGCAGCAGCGCGCGCCAGCCTTCGCGCGCCTGCAGCTGTCGGCCGAGGGCGCGGCCGGCTGCGTCCGCCAGGGCGTCCTCCGAGAATTCCCCCACCTCGGCTGCCTCCCAGAAGCCCAAGGCGGACAAGGCGTGCTGCCAGGCCTCGAGGTGGGCGGACAGCGTCGCCTGAAAAGGCAGCGTGCGGACGGCCGAGAAGAGGGCCTCGCAGGCCGACAGCAGCTGCAGCGCCTCCGGCCGCCGGGGCGTCCGGCCCCCCCGTTGGGCCAATGCCTCGAGTCGCACCCGGTAGGCCCCCTGGCCGCCACTGCCCCCCAGGGCCTCGTCGCGAATGCCGGCGCGCTCCAGCAGCGCGGCCGCGCCGCGGGGCGCCTGGGGACGCAGGCCCGGAAGCAGCCCGGTGCCGAGAAGCCACCCCACCTCCTCTTTGGGGAAGGCCGCGTCCTCCAGTCGCGCCAACAGCACCCCGAGACGTCCAGGGGCGGTGCTGCCCAGCGTCCGGCGCGGCCGCGCCCCCAGAGGCAGGCCGGCGGCGGTGAGGGCCGCCGCGACGGCCTCGGCGGTGGCCGCGTCCGGGACAAGGACGGCACAGGCCGCTGGCGAGGCGCCGGCCTGCACCGCGGCCCGGGCCTGTTGCGCCACCACCGCCGCGGCGGCACCGGCGTGGGCCGCGCTGAAGACGTAGGCCGGCGCGGCCTCGGCCGCGGGCAGCCCGAGGCAGGCCACCGCCCGGGCCAGGGGTGCCTGGGCAGGGGGGAGCTCGGCTGCCAGCACCAAAGGGGACAACTCCGGGTGGGCCTCGAAGGCTGAAAAGAGGGGCTCCAGGGCTGCGTCGAGGGTGGCCTCCCCGGCGGCCGGTACCTCCAACGTCACCGAGCGGCCGACGCGCTCGCCCAGCTGGGCGAGCGCCACCAGGGCCTCGAGGGCCACGGCCGGCAGCGGCGGGTGGAGGCAGAGGTGAAGTCGCCCGAAGCCTTGCAGGGCCTGCGGCCACTCCGCGGCCGAGGCCAGGGCCGCCCGCGCGTCGTCCCACTGTCCGGCGGCGTCGGCCAAGGCCCGCTTGTGCAGCAG
>JBKQJL010000073.1:0-25883 GCA_052147975.1 Myxococcaceae bacterium | reverse complement strand
ACTCCCTGGGTACAGCGGTCCGTCGACAATGGGACCAGGCAGCTGCTCCTTGGTTGCCGAGCCGTCCAGGACGGCAATCCACCGCACGTTGGAGCCGGCGCCGTAGGGGAAGCTGAGGACGTTGTCGGTCCGAAGGCTCGGGCTCCCCACGTCCACGGTGAAGGCGCCGCCCGGACGGGCGTAGGGCCCGGGGTTGTACAGCCCTTGGATGAGCGGGAACACCAGGCTCTGGGGCGCCATGCTGTGCACCCGTCCCCAAATCCAGTTGCTCTGCCCGCCGAAGGTCTGGCTGACCTGGTCATAGGCCGCCGCCATGTCCGTTTGCGCCTGCGCCGCGCAATTCTGGTTGGCGCAGAAGGTTTGGTAGGCCCCCGGCAGGCCGGGGGTCAGCATGAAGAGGGCGGCCTTAATGGCGTTGACTGGGTCGACGCCCTGGCCGGCGGCCGCCAGCGGCGCGGTGAAGACATCCGTCAGGAAGCGGTTGAGGAAGGCGTGAAAGAGGAGGCAGGCGGCGGAGTCCTGCGCGTTGGTGCCGCTGGTGTCCGGCAAGCTGGCCACCGGGTCGGTCCCGGTGAGGCCGCTTGGACAATTCAAGCCATCCGTCTGCCAGGTCGTCATCAGCTGCATGGCCGCGGCGTAGGAGCCAGTGGTGGACGAGGGGGTCGGCAGCAGCGGTAGGAAGGACGCGGCGATGGTGGCGACGTGGTCCGTCTGGATGGTCTGCATGTCCGCGAGCGACACCGTGCCGCCGTCGGCGGTGTACGCCGTGAGCAGCGTGTCGATGCGGCCGGCCCGGAAGGCGGTCGGGTCATCCCAAGCGAAGCTGAGGTAGGGCACAGCCGGAGGGCCGCTGGAGGCGAGGCCCAAAGACAGCGGCGCGGGGATGGTGGGGTCGGTGGTGCAGTTTTGCGCCCAGGGCGCGGCGTTGGCGGTGGCGAAGAAGCCCCGGGCCGGGTTCATCCCCTGCGGCAGTTGGGCGTCCGGCACCCAGAGGTTGCCCTGGCCGTCCCCCCATTCGGCCACGCCCACCCCGGGCAAGGGCGCCCAGGGGAGCAGGGTGAATGTCCCGGCCGGCCCGAGATTCACCACGTTGCCCGCCCACGGCCGCTGGGGAACGAAGGCATGCGGGTCATAGCCGATGTTTCCAGTGTCGTCGGCGATGACGAAATTCTGCGCGCCAGTGTCGTAGAAGGCCAAGGCGGCAAAGGCCGCCTCGACGTTGGCTGCCGTCAACAGTCCCAGGAAGGCCCTGAGGGGGTTGCAGGGCTGGTTGCTGGTTGCCCCGCAGCGGTTCACCTCGAGGCCCGTCCACCGCATGCTGAGCAGCTGCGTCGGGCTGAGCTGCTGGACAATTGGGCCGTGGACGGGCGAGAGCAGGACGGTGATGGGCACTGTCATGGTGTCGGGCGTCGTGCCGGCGTTGGCAATTCGCACGGTGACGGTTTGCGGCACGGCGACCAGGGGGACCTCACCGCCTCCGAAAATAATATTGCCGGTGCTCGGGTCGAGGGTTTCCAGGTAGACGTCGGTGACGTCGTAGCCAACCACCGTCACCCCCCAGCCGATGTGCGCGCTGCGGCCGATGAGGGCGCCGGGGATGCCGGGGAAGACGCCGCCCACCACCTGCAACCCGTCGGTTGAGGTGAGCGAGGAGAGGTGGAAGAGGGGCGGGTACTGCAGCGACAAGTGCGGGTCATTGGCCACCATCGCAGCGCCGCTGGCCGACGAGGTGCCGTTCACCACCCAGTTGTTGGAGCCGGCCCGCTCTCCCGGGTTGGCGAAGGCTCGCCTCAGGTTGGCCAGTCGAGCGGAGAGCGCGCGCAGCCCCTCGGTTGCGCCCTGAAGGGCCGGCACGGACAGCTTCGAGGTAAGGGCGGTGCTGCCCGCGGCCTTGGAGGCCACCGGGCCGCCGGTGCCGGCAACAGCAGAAGCGATGGTGTAGGCGTTGGGCACCGGCTGCTGGCAGCGCAGCCAGGCGTTGACTTTGGCCAAGTCCTCGCTCGGCCCTTGCGCGTAGGTCTGGAGGAAGAGTCCGTTGTTGGTCTCGTCGCTGAGCGTCTCAGAGAGCTGAAATTGAAACAGGCGCGCCATGGCCAGGGTGTCGCTCGGGAGCCACTCCGCCACGATGGCGGGCGTGACGGTGTAGAGCAGCAGGCCGTACTCGCCGGGGAAGGGAGCGCTCGGGTCTCCATTCTTCATCGCGGTGATGTAGGCATTCACGCCCTGCGCGTAGGCCTGAAGAATGTTCAACTCGTTTGTGCCAAGCTCGCCTACCAACGCCTCGCCCAGTGACATGCCAGGCGGGTTACTGAAGGGCGTGGTGAAGAGGGTGCGGAACTGAATGTCCGTCGCGAGCTCGGCATTGCCGAGCAGCTCCGACAGCTTGCCTTCGGCGGTGCGCCGGAGAATGTCCATCTCAAACAGCCGGTCATGCGCGTGCAGGTAGCCCTGCACCGCGAAGCAGTCGAGCTGCGACTGGCAGTTGATGTTGGGGATGTCCCGCGCGTCGTAGGTGACGGTGACGGGTGCACTGAGGCCGGGGATGGTTTGCGCGGTGACGACGGTGGGCGCGAGGTTGATGGTGGCCGTGGCGCTTGCCCCGTTGACGCTCGCCGTCAGCGTCACGCTGGTGGCGCTGCCAATGGCCGCCGGCGGGGTGTAAATGATGCTGCGGCCGGTGGTGGGGGAAATGGTGCCAGCGCCGGTGGCCGGTGACAGCGACCAGGTGACGTTGTTGCTGGTGTTGTAGGTGCGGGCGGTGAAGCCTGCGACGGACCCACCGGGCGCGGCAGAGACGGGCCCGGCCGGGGTGATGGTGACAGCGACGGTGCCGCCACTGCTGGTGGAGGTGCTGCAACCGGCGGCCGCCACGGTGAGGGCAGCCGACACCAAGGCCAGCGGGAGACGAGCGCGCATGCGGAACACCCCAAGAGAGCGGAGAGGAAGCGCATCGCTCGCGCGTGTTGACCGGCAAGTCAACAACAGAACGACGACGCGCCGCGGTAAACCTCCCGGAAGCGCCCGCGTCCCGTCACAGTGGCTGAGGAGTGCGGCCGGGCGCGCGCTTTGAAGCCTAGAAGGGCACCGGAGGCACGAGGCGTCTCGCCGTCCGGGGAACGGGCAGGCGGGCAGGGAGTGTCCTCTCAGGCCGGCTCTTGCTGCGTCATGCAGTGAAGCGTACCGAGGCCCCACACCAAGTCCAGCGCGTGGATACCCACCACTTCACGGCTGGGGAAGAGGCGGGCCAGCGTGCCGAGCGCCACCCGGTCGGCCGGGTCATTGAAGGTGGGGACCAGGACGTGCCGGTTGGCAATGTAGAAGTTGGCGTAGCTGGCCGGCAGCCGCTGTCCGTTCCACTCCACCGGCCGGGGCATGGGCAAGGGGACGATGTGCAGCGGCCGCCCCTTGGCGTCCGTCATGGACTGAAGGCGCCGGCGGTTGTCCTCCAGGCGCGCGTAGTTGGCGTCACTGCGCTTTCTCTCGGTGGCCAGCACCACGGTGGTTTCGTCGACGAAGCGCGCCAAGTCATCCACGTGGCCGTGGGTGTCGTCGCCGACAATTCCCTCGCCCAGCCAAAGCACCTTGCGAATGCCCAGGTACTGCTGCAGCAGCGCCTCCAAGGCCGGCTGCGACAGCCCGGGGTTGCGTGCCTGGATGGGGGACAGCAAGCACTCCTCGGTGGTGAGCAGCGTCCCGGCGCCGTTGACGTCAATGCTTCCGCCTTCCAGCACCACCTCTTGAAGTTTGCCGCCGAAGCGCGCCATCGGCTTCCACTGCCGGCGCTTCTGCGCTCGGGCAATGCGGTCCGGCACTGCGTCGTCGCGGAGGTGGTTGGCGTACTTGGCCCAGCCGTTGAAGCGCCAGTGGGTGAGGGCCACCTCCCCGTCGGCGTGCTTGACGAAGAGAGGCCCGTGGTCCCGGGTCCACACCCTGTCCGTGGGGCAGGGGAAGAAGTCCACCTGGGCCAAGTCCACGCCCGCCCGCTTCAAGAGGCGGCGGGCCTGGAGCTGCTCGGCCTGGCCATTCACCTCGAGGCGCACCCGTTCCGAGGCCGTCAGCCAGCGCACGAGGTCCGCATAGACGAGGGGAATGGCCGGAAACTTCCCGGGCCAGTCCGTCCGCTCGTGTGGCCAGGCCAGCCAGGTGGCGGCGTGCGGCTCCCATTCCGCCGGCATGCGGAAGCCCTGGGCCGCCGGAGTCCCCTTCATTCGTCCAGCATGCGCCGGGTAATGGGGGCGTAGGCGTCAATGCGCCGGTCGCGGAGGAAGGGCCAGTTGCGGCGCACCTCCTCCGTGCGTTGCGGGTCGCAGCGCACCACCAGCACCTCCTCCTCGGTGCGCGAGGCCTCGGCCAGCACCACGCCGAAGGGGTCGGCCAGGAAGCTTCCGCCCCAGAATTCCAGGCCGCCGCCGGCCGGCCCCTCGTGGCCCACCCGGTTGACGGCCGCCACGAAGAGCCCGTTGGCGATGGCGTGCGAGCGCTGAATGGTTTGCCAGGCCGAGGCCTGGGCCGCTCCATGCTCGGCCTTCTCCTGGGGGTGCCAGCCGATGGCCGTCGGGTAGAAGAGAATGTCCGCGCCGGTGAGGGCGGTGAGCCGTGCCGCCTCCGGGTACCACTGGTCCCAGCAGATGAGCGTGCCGAGCCGTCCGTGGGCGGTGTCGAAGCTTTTGAAGCCGAGGTCTCCGGGGGTGAAATAAAACTTCTCGTAGAAGAGCGGGTCGTCCGGAATGTGCATTTTCCGGTACAGGCCGCAGCTCGAGCCGTCGGCGTCCAGCACCACCACCGTGTTGTGGTAGAGGCCGGGCGCCCGTTTCTCGAAGAGGCTCGCCACAATGACGACGTTCAGCTCCTTGGCCAGGGGACCGAGTCGCTCGGTGGAGGGCCCGGGAATGGGTTCGGCCAAGTCGAAGAGGGCGACGTCCTCGCGCTGGCAGAAGTACTGGCTGCGAAATAGCTCCGGCAGGCACACCACCTGCGCGCCGCGCTGAGCCGCCTCGCGGATGCGCACCACCGCATTTTCCAAGTTTTCAGCGGGGTTGAGCGAGCAGCGCAGCTGCACAAGTCCCACCGTGAAAGGCTTCTTTTCGCTCATGACTGTCCCGGACGCTGCCCAGGGGCGCGCCCAGCTGTCAACCGGCCTCGCCCATCGCGCGCGGGGGCACCACCGAGGCTATTGCCCGGCCGCCATCAGCCGCTCCAACTCGGCTGGCTCTTTGGGAATGACGCCGGTGAGGAGCTGGGCCCCGGTGGGCGTAATAAGAATCTCATCTTCAATGCGCACCCCGAAGCCCCGCTGCGGCAGGTAGATGCCAGGCTCGACGGTGATGACGGCGCCCGCCGGCAGCGGCGCGTCGTAGTCCCCGGCGTCATGCACCTCCAGCCCGACGAAGTGGCAGCAGGGGTGGATGTAGTAGTCGTAATAGCCGGCCTCTTGGATGACTCGACGCGTGGCTTGGTCGATGTCGGCGACGCGGACGCCCGCCTTGGCGGCGGCAATGCCCGCCGCTTGCGCCCTCAACACGACGTCGTAAATGGCCCGTTGCTCCGGCGTGAATTTGCCGCTCACTGGAAGGGTTCGGGTGACGTCGGCCGCGTAGTATTCCGCCTCGCCGGCGACATCCATCAGAATGAGCTCGCCGGCCTTCATCACCCGGTCGTCCTTCCCGTAGTGCAGGAAGGCGGAGTCCGAGCCGGAGCCGACGATGGAGTCATAGGCCAGGTGCCGAGAGCCGGCCTTGCGAAAGGCTGCCTCCACCGCGTCCTTCACCTCGTACTCGTGCGCCCCGGGGTGGACTGCCTTCAGCCCGGCCGCATGTCCGGCAGCGGTGTAGACAATGGCCTGGCGCATGAGGGCCAGCTCCTCGGGCTCCTTCACCTCGCGCATGCGGGCGATGGTGCCGTTCATGTCATTCACCTTGCACCCGTACGTGCGCTCGAGGGCCTTGCTGTAGGCCTCCATGACTTTGGGCCGCGGCGCCGGCTCGGCCTTGAAGTCGCCGAGAAAGGTGAGCCCACCTCGGTACACGCAGGCCGCCACCAGGGCCATGGGCAGCACCCGGCTGCGGTGGATGACGGCGAAGCCGGTGGCCACCTCCAGGGCCTTGCTGGGCAGCTCGGCCCGCGCCCCGTGCGCGCGCTCGCCTTCCACGTCCAGAGAGGACAGAAAGAGGGCTTCCCGCGCCGCAGTCCAGAAGGGGGGGAGGGGCGCGGTGGGCTCGAGCAGCAGCGCCGCGCCCTCCTCGTCGATGCCGGTGAGGTAGTAGAAGTCCATCCCCTCGCGCAGCCCGTCAAACCGCATCTCGTTCACCACCAGCGCGGCCCCCGTCTTGAAGCCGTCCATCAACGCGCGGCGTCGCCGCCGGTAGACGTCCGCGCCGAGCGTCCCACGCGGGCCCACCCAGGGAAGCTCGGGCATTCCCGGCACTGGCGCGACGAGGGGGCCGCCTCGGCCCGCGGGCGGCGCCGCCCCCTCGTCGGCCGCGTGGGCAAGCGGACAGAGGCAGAGGGCAGCAAGCAGGACGAGGCGGACGGGCGCGCCTTGGACGGGGTGGGCCATGGGGGGAGACTCTCCCAAGCCGACGCCAGCCAGGGGAAGCGCCAACGTGTGCCCAGGGCGCGGCGCGGTGCGAAATTTCCGCCCGCGGGGGGGCTCCCGGGCCGTCCCTCAGGCCCGGCGCAGTGCGGGCGCCCGCTGCCGGCGCACCAGCTGGTGGGCAATTTCGCCCAGCGTCCGAAGCGCCGCGTGGATTCGCTCGTCGTCGGGGATGCCGGTGTTGATGCGGATGCAGCTGGGGTAGCCGGTGCCGGCGGCCGAGAAAATGGGCCCCGGCGCGATGGCGATGCCGCGCTCCAGCGCCTCGGCGTGCAGGGCCAGCGCGTCGGCGCCGTCCGGCATTTGCACCCACAGCAGCGTGCCGCCGTCGGGACGGGTGATGCGCGTGCCCTCGGGAAACACCTGGCTCAAGGTGTTGCGCATGCGCTCCATTTGTCCGGCCAGGGTGCGGCGGAGGGTGCGCAGGTGCCGGTCATAGCCTCCTGCCTGCAACAGCTCGGCGATGGCCATCTGCAAGAGGGTGGGGGTGGCCACCGTCTGGGCAAATTTCAAGAGCTCCACCCGCTCGGTGAAACGGCCGGGCGCGGCCCAGCCCACCCGCCAGCCGGGAGCCAGCGTCTTGCTGAAGGAGCCGCACAGCATCACCCAGCCCTCCTTGTCCCAGGCCTTGGCGGCCCGCGGACGCAACGGCCCAAAGTGGAGGTCTCCGTAAATGTCATCCTCGATGAGCGGCACCTCGGCCCGCCGCACCAGCTCCACCAGCTCCTGCTTGCGGGCGTCGGGCATGACGGTGCCCAAGGGGTTGCTGAAGTTGGTGACGACCAGGACCGCCCGCACCGGGTGCCGACGAAGCGCCTCGGCCAGCGCGTCCAGCTGAATGCCGTCGCGTGGGTGGGTGGGAATTTCCAGCGCCCTCAGGCCGAGGGCCTCCACCACCCGCAGCACGCCGTAGTAGGCAGGCGACTCGAGGGCCACAATGTCTCCCGGTCGGGCGACGGCCAGAAGGCACAGCGAGACGGCCTCGCTGGCCCCACAGGTGGTGATGAAGTCCTCGGCCGCCAGGGTGCAGCCCCAGGACAGCGAGCGCCGGGCCAGCTGTTGCCGCAGCGGCGGCCAGCCCGGGGGCATGTCGTACTCCAGGCCCACCGCCCCCACCTCCCGGGCCAGCGCCGCCAGCACGCGGTTGAGCGGCTTGCTGGGGAGCAGCTGGGTGGAGGGCACCGCGGCGCCGAGTTGCACCATGCGTCCGTCCCGGGCCGCGGCGTAGACGCGGCGGACGAGGTCACTCACTTCCGGCTCGGCCGCCCGCCGCGGCGGGCGGCTGGTGGCCGGCTCCGGCGCCGGGGCGGGACGGACGGGAAGCCGCACGTAGTGCCCCGACTGCGGCCTGGCCTCCACCAAGTCCCTCGCCTCCAACAGCTGGTAGGCCTGCAGCACGGTGGAGACGCTCACCCGCTCCTGCAGCGAAAGCTCGCGCACCGAGGGAAGCCGGTCCCCAGGGGTGAGGATGCCAGCGGCGATGGCGTCGCTCAGCTTCTCCGCCACCCGCTCGAAAAGCAGCGTCCGGTGCGGCCGCGCCGGCTGTGCCATGAAAGCCTCTCCTCTGCCCCGCTCACGCCTGGGCGCCTTCGTCGGGAAGAGACTTAGCCTGCGGCCCTGCTGGTGGACCAGCACAGTCCAACCGAGTGACTCCCCCTCCTGGGCCGTACTGTGCTGGTGGGCATCTCACGCGCCAAGGGCGCCGCTAGTAGCGCCAGCTGCTGGTGTCCGCGCCGGCGGGCGCCGTCTTCAAGAAGTGCTCCACCAGGAGCGGGATGAAGCGCGAGTGGTAGGTAAGCCTTGACTCGAAATTCATGTGCTCCGCGTCGCCGCTCCAGCAGTGGCCGTCGCGCACGCCGTAGCGCACCACCGCGTCCGAATGCGGGTTGGACGTCGTGCGGAGGAAGGCGTCCAGGCGGCGGACGGCACCGTCGAGGAAATAGGTGTCGAGATTCCCGACGTTGACCCACAGCTTTCCCTGCAGCTTGGGGCCGAGGGTGGCCCAGTCCCGCTGGAGGATGTGCGTCAAGTCGTAGTGCTCGCGCCAGTAGCTGGCCACGTCCGGGTCCACGGTGCCGGTGCGCTTGTCCCAAATGCGCTTCGGGTAGCCGTCCGGCCCGAGCGGCGAGTAGACGGCCTCCCAGGCGTCGAATTGACCGCCCGAGCGGGTCCGCTCGCCCACCACCAATTCCACCAAGTTGTCCTGCGCCATGGTGCTGGTGGTGTAGCCGTCTCGGTTTCGGGTGGAGGAGCGCGGCGTGCGGCGAAAGGGCCCCTCGCTGAAGTAGGCATTCTTGTCAGCGTAGAGGTCCACCGTCATGAAGGCGCTGAAGTCCACCGGGTCCGGGCAGTTGGCGATGGCTCCGTTGTACGCGTCCGGGTACAGCACCTGCTCCGCCAGGGAAATCCACCCGCCGGTGGAGCCGCCGTACACGCCCCGGGCCCACGGGCCCAAGCCCCGGTACGTCTTCTCGAGGTAGGGCACGAGCTCCTCGGTGATGGCGTCGCCGTAGGGGCCGATGTTGGCCGAATTCACCGCATACGAGTCGTCGTAATAGGGGTTGGCATGTTGCAGCTGGACGAGCAACACGCGGGGAAACCCGGGGCCCGTCCACTGCTGGTGAAAGCGCCAGCCGTACTCCTGCACCATGCGGGTGTAGCCGTACTTGGCGCAGTCCTCGTGGCCGTTGGGACAGTGGCGGGCAAGGCCCGCCAAGTCCACCGGCGGCAGCTGCGCCTCCGGTGGCTCGCCGCGGTAGCCCTCCAGGCTGGGGGAGAAGTGCCCTTCGTAAATGACGAGGGGGTAATGCGCGTCGGGGTGGGCGTCCCAGCCCTCGGGCAGCAGCACCAACGCGCTCAAAAAGGTGTCGCGTCCCCAGAAGGCAGACAGCTTCTCGCTGCGGAAGCGCACGTGCTTCAAGTACTGGGTGTCGGCGGGCGTGGGCAGCGCTGGCAGCGCCTTGTCGAGCTGCAGCGCCACCGTCCACCCGGTGTGCGGGTCGACGTACACGCGCCTCGGCGTGGAGACGAGGTTTCCCGGGGCCGTGTTGAAGTGCTGCCCCTCGCCGCGGTCCGGCGGCAGCTGCACCACGCTGCCGTCGGCCCGGCGAAACGTCTCATACCGGTGCAGCACGGCCTGCACCCAGTATTCGCCCGGCGGAAGCTGGCCGAGGGCGGCCATGGGGTAGCCCAGCGTGTCCGCATCCAGGACGGCTTCGGCGCCTGGCTTCCAGTCGTTCACGTTGACGCCGAAGACTTGGGGGGTGGCGTCGCTGCTGTTCTCGACGTCGAGCTGGAGGCGGGGCTCGGGGGTGTCCGCCACGGCAATGAGGACCAACAGCCGCCCGTCGAGGGGCCCCGGTGCCAGCGTCGCCGGGTAGCGGACGGCGAAGCGCAACGGCACCGAAGTCGTTGTCGGCTCGGGGGGCAATGTCTGGCAGCTGAGGAGGAGTGGCAGAAGGACGCTGAGGAGGAGGAGACGCATGGTGTTTTTCCTAAAGGTGGGCGGTTTCCCTAGAAGCCCTTGGCCGGCCGCCGTCTGCGAAGCAGCGCGGCCCCAAACGGGAGAAGTAGAAGCGCCGGGCTGGACGAGGCGGTGCCTCCTGAGGCGCAGCCTCCGCCGCCGGTGCTGGCCGCCCCCACGCTGACGCTGAGCGCCACGGAGTGCCCCAGGGGCTGGGAGGGAGTGGTGCCGAGCAGCGTCACCGGGGCGGAGGAGACGGTGGGGGCGGCGGCGCTGGCGCTCAGCGTCACGGTGGAGGTGTTGCCGGCCGTCACCAGGGCAGGACTGAAGCTGGCGTTCAGCCCGGCGGGCAGCCCCTGGAAGCTTAAGGAGATGGGCTCGGCCGTGCCGGAGGCGGTGGTGGTGACGGTGAGTTGTGCGCTGCCGCCCACTGGCACTTGCAGACTGTGCGGCGTCACCTGAAGGCCGAAGTCACTGAAGGCGTTGGAGACGGTGACGTTGGTGGTGGCCGACCCGGTGGCGCCGTCGACGTCCTGCACCGTCGCGTTGATGGTGTGGCTGCCGTTGGCCGAGCCCCGGGTGTCCCATTGCACGCTGGTGACACTGCTGGAGGAGAGCGGCGTGCCGTTGTCGATGGCGATGGTAATCCGGGACAGGGCGACATTGGCCCCGGCCACGGCCGTCACCTGCACCGTGACGACGCCGCTCAGCGTCGCTCCCTCGGTGGGGGTATTGATGGTGACGGTGGGGGCGGTGTCCACCTGGACGACGCCGGTGGTGGCGTGCCCCTGCGGCTGCGAAGCGCTGACGCCTGTCACTGCCATGGTGCTGGGGGCGGCGCCAGGGGCGTTGGGCGCGGCCGTCAACGTGAGCTGCGCGGTGGAGGCGCCGGGCGTCAGCGTCGAGGGGCTGAAGGACGCTGTCACACCGGGAGGCAGCCCGGCCACGTTGGGCAGAAGCGTCACCGGCTCGACGCTGCCCCGCGTCACCTTCCCGGCCACCGTCATACTCTGGCTGGTCCCGGGCAGCAGCACGACGGCGGTGGGCGACAGAGAGAGGCTCCAGTCGTTTTCGGACGCCACCAGCTGCACCAACAGGGCCGCCGAATGCGTCGTCGCCCCGGCGGCGCGGACCACCAGCACCCCGTCCCGGACGAGGGCCGCATTCGCGTCGGCTGAAACGGTGAGGTTGGCGACGCCTCCGACGCTGATGGAGGCGTTGTCAAACCCCGCGTCCACGCCAGGCGGGGCTTCGGTGACGGACAGCGTCAGTGGCGGCTGCGCAGTGCCGGAGGTGACGGTGGTGACCACTGGAATGGCGGTGGCCGTCGTTCCCGGCAACAGGGTGAGGGTGTTGGGCACCAGCGCGATGGAATAGTCCTCCATCTCGAAGTGCGTGCTGACGCAGGCGGCGACGTTGGGCTGGAGCGCGACATCGGCGTTCCACACCTCCTGCGAGAAGAGCTGCTGGATGACGTAGCAGCCGGCGTCCACGGACGGGCTGCAGCCGGTGAGTCCATTGTTGCCGACGCTGTCCGGGTGCTGGTCGCACACGTCGGCAATCTCGGTGTCGGAGGCCACCGCCGGGTCGGTGTTGAACCAAGCCAACGGGTAGTCGGCCACGGTATTGACCAGGCCGATGGCACTGTCCGTCGTGGACTCGGCCAGCTCATGCGAGGCGACGAGGCAGGTATTCTCGAACGTCGTGCCCGGCCCGCAGCCATCTTGGCAACCATTGGCGCCGACGTCGGGCACGACGGCGTAGGGGACATTTTGCGCGACGCCGCTCCCGTACGTCCCCAGGTAGCTGCTGTGGTAGGCGCAGTACTGTTTGCAAGAGACGGCGCTCGGGTTGCTAATCACCACGTTGGCCGGAAAATGCACCATGTACACCGTTTGAGCGTCCGGCACCGGGAGCGAGCCGTTGCGAATTTGCCAGTCGAGCTCGCTCTGGATGTTCGCGTCGCTGACGCAGGTGAGTTGCCCGCCGGGCGTGCACGGCGGGTACACTTGGGACAGGCCCGGCAGCGTGTAGGTGCCGGCGAACGTCCCGCGGCCGATGACTTGCTGGGTGCCGGGCTGGCCTTGGTGGCTCCCCACCTGCACCGAAATGGTGGTGGAGTACTCCGTCAGCCAGTCCAGCCATTCGCTGTTGGTGGCCGCGGTGTAGAAGCCGCCGATGTCCAAGGCGACGTCGGGGCTCACCGCGATGCTCCACAGGACGGCGTACACCTTCACGTTGGAGAGAACCGGACCGCCGAAGTACTGAATGTCGACGGTGCAGGTGACGGGCTTGCCGGCGTTGCTGTAGCAGGTGGGCGCGGTGGCGTCCTCACCGCGGGGCAAGCTGCCGGGGCGCCACTGCGAGACTTCGCCCGCCGGCCGCAGCGGCTGGTAGTGCGGAGGCCCCAGCTGCTGGACGTCAGCGAGGGCAGGGGTGGCGAGGAGCACCCATGCGGCGGCGAGGAGACGCATCAGCATGGCCAGGTAGCTGCCTACCTCATCTGCGAGCCGGGATGGACGGCTTCCGTCATGGCGTGGCCGACCTGCCGCTTTTTAGTCTGCCCCCTGTCCCGGCCGGTGCAGTAGCGAGCGCGCGGCAGGGAGTCCCCCCCTTTTGGGAGGGGTATAGTTTCGCGCTTCTGTGAAAGGCCTCCACCGCACCCGCGTCCGTGCTGGCAGGACGCCGCGGGCCGGCCGCCAGCCCCGGCCGCGCGCACACCCCAGGCGGTGTTGCCGGCCTGGTGTGCCCAACCTCTGGCCACCGGGCGGCGCCGTGATGCTTGCTGCCCTCGTCCTGGGCTGCGCCGGGGCGCCCACGCCGGGTGCCTTCTACCGTCTCGCGCCGGCTGGCCTCGTCGGCAAGCCGGGCGACATTCTCAAGGTGGAAGCCATGAAGGAGGCGCCCTGCTGGCTGTCGGCGCAGCGCGTGCTGTATTTGTCCACCGGCCTCGACGGCTCGCTGCTTCCCGTGTCCGGCGTGGTGCTGGCCCCCCGGGGCGTTGCGCCGCCGGGCAGCCGGAAAGTGGTGGCCTGGGCGCACCCCACCACCGGTGTGGCCACGGGCTGCGCGCCCTCGCTGCAGGGGAGGCGCTTCTTCGAAAGCATTCCTGGCCTCTCCGAGCTGCTGGCGGCCGGCGTTGTCCTCACCGCCACGGACTACCCGGGGCTCGGGACGTCAGGGCCCCACCCGTACCTGGTGGGAGAGAGCGAGGGCCGTGCGGTGCTGGACGCCGTCCGGGCCGCCGGCCACCTCCCCGGGGTGGGCGCCGGCAGTCGCTTTGCCGTGTGGGGCAACTCGCAGGGAGGCCAGGCGGCGCTCTTCGCCGGGGAACTCGCCCAAGGTTACGCCCCCGAGCTGTCGCTGGTGGGCATTGCCGCCGCCGCGCCGCCGACGGACCTCGGGGCATTGCTCGAGGCGGGCCTGGGGACGGAGGTTGGCCGAGTCCTGGCCGCGTACAGCTTCTGGGCCTGGTCGCGCGTGTATGACACCTCTCTGGCCGGCGTCGTCGCGCCGGCGCAGGTGCCCATGGTGGACGGCGTCGCTGCGACTTGTGTCCTCAACCCCTGGCAGGTGCTGGCCGTCTTCGGCGCGGCCAAGCCGCTGGGGGAAGGCTTTCCCAGCGCCAACCCGGAGAGTGTGAAGCCATGGCCAGAGCTGCTCCGGCGCAACCGGCCCGGGCAAGTGCCGGCCGGGGCTCCCCTCTTCATCGCGCAAGGCACGGCGGATGGCATTGTCGAGCCGGCAGTGACGACGGCCTTCGTCGCCTCCTTGTGCCGCCGTGGCGAGACGGTGCGCTACCAGCAGATGCCGGGCGTGGGCCACCTGGAAGCCGGCGACAGGAGCGCCGCTGCCGCTGTGGATTGGATGTTGGCCCGCTTCGGCAGTGCCAAGGCGCCCAGCGACTGCCCTCTGCAATGAGGGACGCAGCGGAGCAGGAAGGCCGAGCGTCGCCAGTAGGGCTCCCTCCGAAGTGCTCTCCGGCGGCGGCTTGCACCGGCGGCCGGGAGTGCATTAGACGTACTGCTGTCGATGCGCCCGCGTGAGCGAGCGTTTGCCGATGCACATTCCTCACCACCAGACTGGTTGGACGCGCTGGAGCTACCCTGTGGCCCGCGGACTTTCCGTGCTGCTGGTGGGCCTGCAGCTGGTGGGAATTGCGCACCTCGCGCTGGTGCCTCACGGCATGTCCTGGGAGCGCGGAACCGTCATCGAGCTCGGTGCCGGCAGGTTGACGCGTGCGGCCCTTGCGCCGGTCAGCCGTGGCGTGAGCCTGAATGCGGGCCAGGCCGCCGTTCAGCTGGGGGACAGCGACGACCACGCCTGTCCTGTGCAAGCGTCCCGTCGCGACTGGGGCGGCCCTCCCGCCGCGGCCGCACTGGGGCTTTCGGTTGCGTCGACGCTGGGAGTGGCCGTCTCCGTGGCTGTCGTTTCACGGGGTGACGACGCGCTGCTCTTGCGGGCGCCGAAGCAGTCTCCTCCCGCCGCCGTCTGAGTCGCCCGGCCCCCGAACGCCTGAGAGTCCCACAGTTTCCTGGGGCTCCCCGACGTGAGCGGGGCCGTGTCGTGCGTCTCGGGCGGTAAGCCGTGCCTTTGCCCGTCCCGCGCGCCCTCCTGTCCCTGCCCCCCTTCCCGGACGTCTCGGAGCTCAGGCTGTCCCTTGGCGCCCACGTCCCCCACCCCCATCGAGTTAGGCGCTTCACATGCACATTGTTACTCACCTCAAGCAGGCCCTCACCGGACTTCACGCCTCCTGGGTGATGTGGCTCCTCTTGCTTCTTTCCGCAGCGAGCCTCGTTCTCATCATCGAGCGGGTGCTCTTTTTTCGATCGATTCGGGATGACGTACCGGGCTTGGCCCGAGAGTTGGACGAGCTTTTGCGTGCAACCCGGTACCGCGACGCCCTTCACCGCATGCGGAACTCCAAGTCCGCTGAGGCCAGCGTCGTGGTGGCGGGGCTGCTGCATGCGGACATGGGGCCAGTTGCGGCTCAGCAAGCCATGGAGGGAGCAGTGGCCCTCGAGCGGATGCGCCTGGAGCGGGGGCTCGCCTTCCTCGGCACCCTGGGCAACAACGCTCCTTTTATCGGCCTGTTGGGGACGGTGATTGGCGTCATTGAAGCCTTCGAGGTGCTGGGGGCAACCGATGCGCTCCGGGCCACTGCCGGCTCCTCTTCGGCCATCATGAGCGGGATTTCAGAGGCGCTGGTGGCCACCGCGGTGGGCCTCTTTGTCGCCATTCCAGCGGTGGTGGCGTTCAACTATTTCCAGCGGCGCATCCAATCCGTCCTCGCCAACACCGAGGCGCTGTCCAAAGTGCTGCTCGCGCATTTGAACGCCGAAGAAGCCCCCACTCCACCGCGCGTCGAGGACTCCACGGACGCTCTACCGGGAGGTGGGTGAGATGGCTGCGGGCGGCAATGGCACTGGCTCCACGCAGATGATTTCTGGCATCAACGTCACGCCGTTGGTGGACATCATGTTGGTGCTGCTCATCATCTTCATGGTGACGGCGAAGCTGGTGATTGCCCCGGCCACGGCGCTTCCCTTGGAGCTGCCCAAGGCGACCATGGGAGAGGCGACGCAAGTCATCTTTTCCATCGGCCTTCTCCCCGATGGGAGCACCAGGGTGAACGGGCAGCCGGTGGCCAGCGACGACGCGATTCTCCCGTCCGTGCGCGCTGAGCATGCAGCCCACCCGGAGCTCAACGTCGTCATTCAGGCTGACGGGCACGTGTACCACGAGCGCGTCATCCACGTGATGGACCTGCTGTCGCAAGCGGGCATCACCCACATCGCCTTTGGTGTTGTCGTGCCCACCGGCACGTCTCCAGCTCCCCCATGAAGGTGTCGGGCGGCCGTCGACCACTCCGCTACCCAATTCCGCGCGGCTCCCTGGGGCCGCGGCCGGGCCCCTTTTACGAAAAATGGCTCGGGCAGGATGAGGGACTCCGGCGGCGCGTGGTACCGGCGGTTGTCCTTGCGGTGCTGGTGCATGGGGCCCTCATCGGCACGAGCTTTTTGAGCCCGGCTCCGGCGCCGGCACCCGCGCCGGTGGTGCTCACCCAAAGCGTCACCTTGGAGAAGCCGCCGCCCCCACCGCCCCCGCCCCCGCCGGCACCCCCGCCGCCGCACCGAGCGCCGGAGAAGGCTCCCGCCGCTGCGGCCGCGGGCAAAGTCATCGCCGCCGCTCCCGCACCAGACCGCCCGTTGGACATGACGTCCTTCGACATGGTGATTGGCAAGGGCAATGTGTACGCCGGCGGCGTCACCGCCTCGGCCGGAACCAGCTTGACGGCGGTGACCGATGCCCATGCGAGCGCTCGGGGAACCGGCCCTAGCCGCGCGCGGGCGGCCGCCCCGGCGCGCACCGACTGGGCCTGCGCCTGGCCCCAAGAGGAAGACGAAAATACCGAGCTGCGGAGCGTGCGGGTCCTCATCGCCGTCCATGTCGACCGCGACGGGGAGGCCGAAAAGGTCGACATCTTGGGGCCAGCTGCTCCTCCCTTCGAGCGGGCGGCTCGGCAATGCGCGCTCAACGAGCCCTATGTATTCGCGCGGGATGAATCCGGCCACGCGGTTGCTGCCACCACTCCCCCTTTCTCGGTCCACTTTTTTCGATGATGAAAACCCTCCTGGCGCGCGCCTGGCTTCTGGTCCTGCCGCTCGGGCAGGCCGCCCTCGCACAAACCATTTCTCCCCCCGAGGTGCTCGAGAATCCCGCCGCCGTTTACCCGGCCCCCCACACCGAGTCGGCCACCGTGACCTTGCTGGTCACCGTGCAGCCGGATGGCTCGGTGCAGGAGCCCGTGGTGGTGAGCAGCGGCGGCGCCGACTTTGACGCAGCAGCCATCGCCGCAGTGAAACAATGGAAATTCCGGCCTGCGCTCAGAGATGGAGTGCCCTATCCAGCGCGAATTCGCATTCCCTTCGTCTTCCAGCCGCCCGCTGCAGCCGCCGTCCCAAGTGCACCCAAGGCGGAAGCGGCTGGCGTGCCTGCCGCGCAACCGGAGGTGCCGCCAGGTCCGTTGGTGATTGCGCCCTCCTCCCAGGCTCCGCCGACCGCCGCGCCTCTTCCGCAGGCGGTACCGGTGGTGGTGCCGCTTCCGTCCGCCCCAGGGGCGAGCGCAAGCAGCGCCCAGCCCGCGGTCAACGAGGTCAACGTTCGCGGGGCACCTCGCCCAGGAAGTGTCGGTGCGAGCGACTTTCAAATTGAGGTGGGCCAAATGGCAACGCTGGTCGGCAATACGCCCGAGCAGCTGCTGGAGCTGGCCCCTGGCATCTTCATCGCCAACGAAGGCGGCGCTGGGCACGCGGACGAAGTCATCCTGCGAGGCTTTGACTCGCCGCAAGGCCAAGCCATTCAGTTTTCGGTGAATGGCGTTCCCATCAACCAAGTCGACAACCCGGACGGGCATGGGTACGCGGACACGCACTTCATCATTCCCGAGCTGGTGCAAAGCCTGCACGTCATCGAAGGCCCTTTTGACCCTCGTCAAGGGGACTTCGCGGTGGCGGGGAGCGCGGACTACCAGCTGGGGGTGTCCAACCGAATGCTGCTCGGGGAAGTGCAGTATGGCTCCTTCAACACTGAGCGGGCGCTCCTTTTATGGGCCCCTCCGGGAGAGCGCGACGGCACCTTTGCTGGCGTGCAATTCACCACCACCGACGGCTTTGGGACCAACCGGGCGGCCACCAGCGCGAGCGCGATGGCCCAGTATGAGGGCGAGCTCGGCTCGAATGGCCTGTGGCGCTTGCTTGGGACAGCCTACGCAACGCACTACAAGAGCGCCGGAGTGGTACGCGCCGATGACGTCGCCAACGGGACCGTCAATTTCTACGGCACCGAAGACCCGAGTCAGGGCGGCGACGCGCAGCACTACTCGCTGTCGCTTCAAATTATTGAGCCGACCAGCAGTGGGGTGCTCACGCAGAATGCCTTCGTCATCTACAACGGAGACCGCATTCTGGAGGACTTCACCGGTTTCCTCCTGGACCCCGTCCTGCAAGGTCAAACGGCCCATCCGCAGCGGGGGGACGGGATTTTACAGCAATTCTCGGATGTCACCGCCGGCTTGAGTGGCGCCTACCGCGTGGAGCGGAACCTCTTTGGCTTCAACCAGTCGCTCGAGGTTGGCTACTACGCCCGCTACGACCACACCACTCCGGAAATTCAACGCGTCAAATTCGGAACGGAAACGCCGTACGAGTACGACCAAAACTACATCACCGACATTTTCAACATTGCCGGCTACATGGCTCTGGCCCTGCAGCCCATTCGACCGCTCAAAGTCTTGGCCGGCTTACGGCTCGAGTACTTCGACTACAACGTCCTCAACCTGTGCCAGTTGCCACTGCAGTACGTGCCGCACAGCTCACAGGTGAATGTCATCTGTGGAACCACCGACCCGGAAGGAGGCTCGCGGCTGGCGGACCAGCGCACGACGGCCACGGCGCTCATCACCGAACCTAAATTCACGGTGTTTTACGACCTGCCGGCGGACCTCACGGCCACCGCCAGCTACGGCGTGGGTGCCTCGTCGCTCCCGCAGACCAACATTACCCAAGACGAGCAGGCGCCTTTCTCCTCAGTGAGCGCCGCGGAAATCGGGCTCATCTACCACAAAATTTTACCCTCCTTTCAGGCCAGCGCCCGGGCCCTTTATTTCTACACGCGCGTCGGCCAGGACCTCGTCTTCAATCCGGATTTGGGCGTCCTGAGCCTGGCCACCGGCACCATCCGGCAGGGAGTGGTCGCTGCGACTCGACTCACCGGTCGCTGGATAGACGAGTCGGCGTCCTTTACCTACGCCTACGCGACGTTTGTTGGGACGGGCACGCTCGTTCCTTACGTCCCGGACATTGTCGCTCGCTCGGACACCGTCGTCTTCGGACGCCTTCCCTGGCGCCTGGCAGACCACGCCTTCACCGGGAGCGTCGGGTTGGGGCTCAACTTCATTGGCGTCCGTGCGCTGCCCCTGGGGCAGAGCGCGAACCCGACGTTCGTCGTCAATGCGTCCGGAACGTTGCGATGGAGCTTTGTCCAGCTCAGCGTGAACCTGCAGAACCTTTTGAATTCGCAGTACCCGGCGAGCGAATTCTTCTACGCGTCCGACTTTCACCACACGGCCTACCCCTCGCTGGTGCCGGTCGAGCATTTCACTGCGGCGCCGCCCTTTTCGGTGCTCTTTGGGCTGGCCCTCATCCTCGACAAGGAGTCCGACCGGTGAGGAAGACACTCGCCTTGAGCGCCCTGGCAGCCCTGTTGGCGGCCGGCTGCTCCAACCAAACTGCCGGTAGCCCCTTCACGGTGCCTTTCTCCATCAGCGGGCTGGTGCGTCCGGACGCGGGCCCGCTGTTTTTCACCACCGCACTGGGCTGGGCCGTCGAGCTGGACGCCGCGAAGATTGATTTGGGGCCCTTTTATTTCAACATCGCCCCACCCGAGCCGGGGGAGTACCGCACCGGCGTGGTGATTGCCCAGTCGCTGCTGCAGGTGACTGTCGACACGCTGAATCCGGCCTTCATCCCCGTGCCGGGCGGCGTCAGTGGGGAAACAGGCGCCGGCATCGGCCCCGCGGTTGCCGTCGAGCTCGACCTGTTGCCCCCTGACCCCACCATTACCGACCCGGACGTCGGAGGCCCTCTCGGCAACGCCTCCGCGTACCTGGCCGGAATTGCTTCGATGAATGGTGTCCAGGTGCCCTTTCAAGGCTGGATTGTCATCGACTCGGATTTGGCGACGGTGGACGACCCCCTGACGTGGATTCAACGCGTCAACGGGGCCTTCTGTGACCTCAGCTTCACCACCACCGACCGTCAATTGACGTTGGAGGTGGACCCCACAACCTGGTTCGACGGCGCGGACTTCTCGACGCTGCTACCGCCGCAAAGCCCCGACGCCGGCACTGCCGACGGAGGCCCGGGTGGCCCCTACGGGTGGACCGACGTGTCTGCCTTCCAGGCCGCGGTGCTGAACGGAATTCAGCAAACCACCGGCGTCTACTCCTTCACGTTGACGGCCCAATGAGCCTCCCAACCTTGTTCCGCCGCCTGCCCATCGCCAACCGAAACGGACCATCACATGAGACAGCACGAGAAGGTCGCACAACAAGAGCCGGGTCACAGTTGGGCCCGGAAGGAGCCGTATATGAAGAGTCGCAATACACCGGAGTCGTCCAGCTGGCGCGCGCTCGGGACGAGTCTGTTGTTGACGTTGGCCGCCTGCGGAAGTTCTTCGTCGAATACCGCCCCGACCAATCCCTGCGACGCGGGGCTGTGTGGGGGTTTCAATCCCGGTTTCGATGCCGAGACGAGCATCCCCAACAGCATTGGGGTGACTTTCTCTGGTGAGACGCTGGGGATTTCTGGCCTGCCTTTTTGCCCGGCCAACGCCGGCGACCCCAACTTCGTCGACGGTTGGACGATGACGTTCAGCGAGTACCTCTTCGTGGTTGCCAACGTGCGGCTCAACAACGACCCGCTCGAGAATGAGACGTGGCAAGACATGGGGTCGCAGGTGGCAATCAAGCCTGGGCCTTACGTCATTGACGCCCATCGAGCCTCCGGCTTCGTGGGGAAGGACGGTGTCGAGCCAGCAAGCGGCCTCTTCATTTGGACGAAGCAAGACAACGGGCAACCCTTCAACACCAACGTCCGCTACGCCTTCTCCTATGACGTGGTGACTGCCAGCTATCCAGCCACTGCGGTCAATCTCACCGAAGCGGAGTACGCGGACTACGCGATGATGGTGCAGAACGGCTGGAGCAAGCTCATCCGAGGTACGGCAACCTACGTTGGCACTGGGACGTACCCGGACGCCAACACCCAGGCGCTCTTCACGGCGCTTCCGACGACCGTCCACTTTGCCTTTGGGTGGAACGACGCAACGCAGATGCTCAACTGCGTCAACTACGACTACAGCAGCTCGGAGAGCAACCTTGCCGACCGGGGCGTTCAAACCAACCCGGACGGCACGTACATCGCTCAAATTACCGAGCACACCGACCACACCTTCTGGGACAAACTTCGCCAGGAGGGGGCCAACCTGCGCTTTGACCCGGTCGCCGCCTATGCGCCCACCGACGGCGGCACGTTCTGGATTAACAACAGCCCGCAGAAAATTCAGACAACATTTCAGGACGGTGTCACATCTCTGCCAGACCGGGCGCCGTACCAACTGCAGACCGGTTGCGCCAACGCCCCACCGCCATTCACTTGTACCAGCGACCCCGACGACGTCGGTTGTTCGCAGGTGGTGCTCAACCTGAATGGCACGACCGGCCTCACGAATTCATTGCCAGTCTTCATGGCCTTCAGCGCCCAGTCGCAGTCGCACCTCAACGCGCAGGGCCTCTGCTACGTGGTGGGGCAGCATGCGAACGACCCCTACTTCTCGCCCACCATCCAGATGGTTCCGACCAACTAACCCTGGCAAAGCGCTGTTTGGCCGCACCGCCCTCACGCGAGGGCGGGGGTTGGCGGCCGGGCTTTGGGCAGCTAGCCGCTGCCGACGTGGGCGATGCCACCGGAGCCGGCGCGCCGCGCCCGCCAGCGCCTGAGGAGGCGTAGCAGCGCCGTCGCGAGCACGCCCATGGCCACTCCCAGGACGGCGCCAACGAGGACGTCCGAGGGCCAGTGCACGCCGGCCACCACCCGGCTGAGGCTGGCCAGCGTCGCCAGCGCGAAAAGCACCGGGGCCGCAGCCGGCGCAGCCAGGGCCACCGGCGTCACCGCGGCGAACCAGTTGGCAGCATGCAAGCTGGGGAGTGCGCCCGAGTTGGTGGCCGGCACCAGCTGGCGGAAACTCCCCGGCGGCAGCGCATAGCAGGGACGGGTGCGGGCGAAGGCCGGCTTCAATACGCGGGCCCCGAGGACGTCCGTCCCCACCGTCGCCAGCGTCGCCGCCAGGAGAATGGGGACCGCCCGGGCCCGCCACCGCCACAGGCAGAAGGCCAGGAGGGCGGCGCTGCAGAGAAGGGCCGAGCTCGGGCCGTGGAAGAAGTGCACCAGCGCGTCCACCACGGGGCCGAAGTCCCGGTTGAGCGCGTGGAAGACACGCGTGTCCCAGCCGGAGGCGTCGACCTGCGGCGTCATGGCCGTCACCATAGCGCGGTCTCGAAAACCCCTGGGTCGGCCGTGCTTCACTGTGGGGGACAGTCGTCCTCGGGCTTCGGCTGCACCCCGCAGCCAAGACCCGCCCCGCACGGAAAGCCTCTGGCGTCGACAACTTGGGAAGCGACGGCACGAATCCTGCGAAGGAATTGGCGCACCATGAATGATGGTTTCCTCGGCGACCCACCCCGCGTGGGCTTCGCGCTCCAGCCGCCTGCACTTTCAGAGGCGAATCCAACCTCGCTGGAGTTTCTCCGGGCATGGGTGTCGGGCGAACAAGTGGCCGTCCAGCTGCGGGAGGACTTGTGGATGGACCCCGCCGCCTGGGGCGTGGCCCTGGTGGACGTGGCGGTGGCCGCGGCCCGCAGCTACGGCCAAAAGGGGCTGCCGGTACAGGTGGCGCTGGCGCGCATTCGCGAAGGCCTCGACGCCGAGTGGGAGGTGGCCTCCACTGGGCCGGACCGCACCCCGGTGGCGCTCTCGCCCAAGGCCCGCGAGCGCCTCCCTTCCGCCCGCAGCCGCCCCAAGCCGGTGCGCCGGCGGGCGCCGCGCGGCGGCCGTTGAGGCGCGTCGGCCCAGACATTTAAGCTTCGCTGCAAAGAAAGAAAGACGGATGTCACACGAAAACGAGCTGTCCATTCCCCCACGCGCCGCCGTGGATGACGAGGCCCGAGAGGTGCTGCGCTTCTGGTCCGCGCGTGGACGCCTGCACGTGACGGTGCGCGCCGACGCCTACCGCGACCCAGCGGCCTGGGGAATTGTGCTGGCCGACTTGGCCCGCCACGTCTCCAACGCCTATGCCCTGGAGGGCCATGCGCGGGCCGACGCCCTGGCTCGCTTTCGCGCCGGCTTCGACGCCGAGTGGGGCTTCTCCACCACCGACCCCTTCGCCGAGGTCGTTCCACTCACCACGCGGCCCCCGCGCACCCTGGACGGGCCGCTGGACGGCTGAAGGCCCAAGCCCCCGCGGCCCTAGGAGGCCGGGGGAATGCAGGTGACGCTTTCGCACGTGGCACCGACGCGGGCCAGTAACTCCCAGGCCCAGCCCACCGCCTCGTCGACGACTTCCCCCAGCGCCGTGCTGCCCCACACCACCGTCAGCGTGTGCGTCGTCTCGCCGTCCGTCTTCGTCCGCTGCGCGTCCTTCACCGGGTTGGCGCACGGGCCAGCGCCGTCCTCGAGGCACAGCAGCTGCTCGACGTCGATTTCCTGCCCCGAGGCATTGAAGACGTAGCGGCTCCCCGCCGGCGCCAGCCGGACGAGAAGCGGCGGCACCAGGCGGTTCACGTCCACCACGCTGAAGGGAAGCCCGGTGTGAAGCGCCACCGCGTTGCCGACGTCCACCGCTGGGTTGATGGGCTTGAGCTGCCCCTCCGTCGCCGCCCGCACGAGGTACTCCGGGGCTGGCTTACTGCGCCCGGTGGGCTTGAAGCCTCCTTGGCGCAACAAGTCCCGAATGGCGGCCCGGGTGGTGTCCGTCGGCGCAAAGGGGACTTGCGCCGACACCGACAGCAGCTCCCGGTAGGCCTCCTGAGGCAGCGCGCCCAAGGGCGACGGGAATTGCGTGAGGAAGGCGCGCAACGCCAGAAGCGGGTGGGGGTGGACGGTCAGCGCAGCCACGGAGGCAGAGAAGAAGGGAGAGCGCGGGGAAGCCTAGCAGCTCCAGGGCGGCTTTCGGGACGCCGCCGTCGGCCCGTGTTACCCCTTCCGGTAGCGAAACTCCCCCCCCCGTGCTGCGCAACCTTCAAGCAGAGCTCGTCACCGGCGAGGCGCTTTACCGCCGCGTCATTCTGGACAAGCTGGCCCACGCCCGCGAGTCGGCGTGGATTGCGACGGCCAATGTGAAGGCCATGTTTGTCGAGCAGGATGGCCACTTCGACTCGGTGCTGGGCCTCTTCCGGACGCTGGCCGCGCGCGGCGTCGAGCTGCGGCTGCTCCACGCCGAGCTGCCGAGCCGCCCCTTCCGGAGCGCCTTTGACAGGCTTCCCTCGCTCGTCCGCGGCGGGCTCGAGTTGAAGGTGTGTCCCAGAGTCCACTTCAAATGCGTGCTGGTGGACGGGGCCTGGGCTTACCTCGGCAGCGCCAACCTCACCGGGGCCGGGCTGGGGGCGAAGCATGCCGACGCGCGCAACTTCGAGCTCGGAGTGCTGACCGAGGACTTCGACGTCCTCGACCGGCTGCGGGCGCTCTTTCAAGCGGTGTGGAGTGGTGCCGAGTGCGGCACCTGCCGGCTGCGGGCCGTGTGCCCGGACCCCATTGGTGAGGCCACTCCACGGCGGCGGACCTCCCCCACCCGAGGGCTCCGCCTCGGACGCGCTCGCCGACTGGTCCGCCCGCGCTGAGGTGCAGCCTCCGGCCGGCTGGGCGCCGGCGCAGGGCGTGTTTTTTCGGAAATTGACACCGGAGACTTCTCCGGCGGACGCTTCGCCAAGTTTTGTATTTTCACCAAGACGAGGGGAGTCGCTCATGAATCGACGTGAGGTGGTGCTGGGCGGTGTGGGAGCCGCGGCGGTGGGGCTAGCGCTGCGGGCCAGCGCAGCAGAGCCGCCCGCCCCGTCCGCGCCCGCGGCGGGAACGGCCCACGCGGCCCTCATCGACTCGGCCTTCGCCTGCATCAAAGTCGGCCAAGCCTGCCAGCAGCACTGTTTGAGCCTCCTGGCGAAGGGCGACGCCACGCTGGCCGAGTGCGCCACCACCATTGCCGCCATGCTGCCGTCCTGCGAGGCGCTCGCGCAGCTGGCCGTGCAAAACTCCCCCCGGCTGAAGGCCCTGGCGGTGGTTTGCGCCCAAATCTGCCGAGACTGCGAGAAGGCCTGCCGCAAGCACGAGATGCACCACGCCATTTGCAAAGCTTGCGCGGACAGCTGCGCGGCCTGCGCGGCGGAGTGCGACAAGGTCCAGGCCTGACATTTCTCGCCGAGCCATTCCAGCCGGCGCCGGGCCTGGCCAACCCCCAAGCGCAGACGCTGCTGGCCTATGCGCTGCGGCGTCCGCCGGCACTGCCGTTGCGCCGCGAGCGGCTGGCCACGCCGGACGGGGACTTCCTGGACGTGGACTGGCTGGAGGCGCCCAAGGAGCGCCCGCACCTGTTGGTGTTGCACGGACTCGAGGGCAGCAGCGCCTCGGGCTACGTGGGCCAGACGCTGCACGAGGCCCAGGGCCTGGGCTGGGGCGCGGTGGCGATGAATTTTCGCTCCTGCAGCGGCCAGCCCAACCGTCAGCTGCGCTCCTACTGCTCGGGCGAGACGGCCGACCCGCTGCAGGTGGCAAACCACCTGCGCGCCCTGACGCGGGGCCCGCTGCTGGCGGTGGGCTTCAGCCTGGGAGGCAATGCCCTGTTGAAGCTGTTGGCCGAGACGCAGGACAGCGCGCCCTTCACCGCGGCTGCCGCGGTGAGCACCCCCTTTGACTTGTTGGCCTGCGCCCGCGCACTGGACCGACCCTGGGGAGGCTGCGGCGTCTACCGCCGGCACTTCCTCAACAGCCTCAAGCGCAAAGCGCTGGCCAAGCTGGCCAGCCACCCGGGCCATGGCCTCGACGCCCAGCGCATCCGCCAGGCCCGGAGGTTGGAGGACTTTGATGATGCCTTCACCGGGCCAAGCAACGGCTTTCTCGGCGCGCTGGACTACTACCAGCGGTGCTCCAGTGGCCCGCGGCTGGGCGAGGTGCGGCGGCCGACGCTTCTCCTCAATGCCGAGGATGACCCGATGATTCC
>JBKQJL010000072.1:0-20271 GCA_052147975.1 Myxococcaceae bacterium | reverse complement strand
CGGGCGACGGAAGCGCGCCCCGTCGATGGCCATGAGGTACGTCACCTTCTTCGCCGGGTCGAAGCCGGTGCTGCTGTAGCAGAGGATGGCGCTGGCCTGGGCCAGCGCCTCCAGCACCAACACCCCGGGCATGACCGGATGGCCGGGGAAGTGGCCTTGGAAGTACGGCTCGCCGGCGCTGACATTCTTGTAGGCCAACAGCCGCTCGCCGGGATGGAGCTCCACCACCCGGTCCACCAGCAGGAAGGGGAAACGGTGCGGAAGCAGCCGCTGGATTTCGAGCACGTCCATCACGGTTTCGTCTCCTTCTCGAGCGCCTCGAGTCGAGACTTTAAGGCCCGCACCTCGCGCATGAATTCGGCCAGTCGGGGCAGCGCCGCCGACTGGCGCAGCCACGTCCAATGCTCGACGGTGGGCGAGCCGGCGACGGTGGCCCCGGGCGGGACGTCCTGGGCCACGCCGCCCTGGGCCTGCACCCGGGCTGCGTCGCCAATGTGGATGTGCCCGGCCACCCCCACCTGCCCGGCCAGCACCACGGCCGTGCCCAGCTCGGCCGAGCCGGAGATGCCCACCTGGGCACAGAGGATGCTGAGCGGGCCCACCCGGACGTTGTGCGCGACTTGCACCAGGTTGTCGATTTTCGTGCCCCGGCCGATGACGGTTTCCCCGGTGGTGGCCCGGTCGATGCAGCTGGCCGCTCCCACCTCGACGTCGTCCTCGATGCGGACGATGCCCGCCTGGGGCACCTTGACGTGGGCCGAGGCCTCGGCGTCAAAGGCGAAGCCGAAGCCGTCCGCCCCCACCACGGCCGAGGCATGCAGCACCACCCGCTCGCCGACAAGGCACCGCTCGCGGACGGTGACGTTGGGGTACAGCACCGAGTCCTTGCCAATGCGCGCCCCGGCGCCGACGTAGACGCCCGGGTACAGCACCACGCCCTCGGCCACCTCGGCCTCGGCCTCCACCGTGGCGAAGGGCATGACGCAGGCCCCTTGGTGCACCCGGGCCAGCGGGTGGACGTTGGCCTTGGGGCTGACGCCGGGGCTGGGACGGGACACCGGGTGAAACAGCGCCGAGATGCGTGCGTAGGCCAAATGCGGGTTGGGCACCTGCACCAACGCCAAGTCCGGCCGAGCCGTCTCCTCGCCCAACGGGACGAGGACGGCGGCGGCGCGGGTGGCGGCCAGCGCCTCCCGGTAGCGGTGGCTCGCGTAGAAGGACAAGTCGGCCGGCCCGGCCTCGGCCAGGCCTTCGACGCCGTGGATGAGGAGCGAGCCGTCGCCCCGCAGCCTTCCACCGACGTGGGCGACCAGCTCGGCCAGGGGCCGTCCTGCCATGCAAAGTCCCCCGGGCGACTTACTTCGGCGTCGCGGGCGTGGTGGTGGCGGCGGTCGACTTCTTGGAAGACGAGGTGGAGGGGGTGCTGCCGGCTACCTTGTTCTTCTCGTTAAACATTCGAATCAGCTCGTTGGTGAGGTCCAGGCTGGCCGGGGCGTAGAGGAGTCCGGAGTCGGTTTTCTCGAAAACCATGGTGAAGCCGTCGCGCTGGGCGATGCTTTGAATAATGGGCTGCATCTTGCCGAGGATGCCGCTCAGCGTCTCGCGCTCCGTCTGCGCCAGCTCGGCGCGGCCCTTCTCGAAGCGCTGCTGCAAGTCATACATCTTCTTTTGCAGCGCCGTCCCCTCCTGGGTGCGGGTGGCCTCGGTCATGGTGGCCATTTGCTTCTCGAAGGTCTCCTTCTCCTTCTTGAGGACCTCCTGCTCCTTGTCGATTTCCTTCTGCTTGGCGTCGCGCATTTGCTCCAGGCGGGCCTTGGCCGCCTTTCCCTCGTCCACCTCAGCGAAGGCGCGCTGCAAGTCGACGTAGGCGATTTTCAGCTCGGCAGCGCGAGCGACGCGAGGGGCCAGCAGCGACAGGCCAGCCAAAAGGGGCACGAGCAGTTGACGGGACGACATGGGGATGTGCACTCCAATGTGAGGAAAGCCGGAGGGGCTTGCCGCCTGGGCTCCCCAAGACGGAGGAGCTAGGCGACCAACGGAGGGTCCCGGCGGACGGCCTCCAAAAAAGTGCGCGCACACTAGAGGCGGCCCCCCGGCGTCGTCAAGGAGACAAAAGGCTGGCCGCCCGGGGGCCATGCTTAGAACGAGTTGCCGATGGTGAACTCGAAGAGGACGCCCTGGTCCTGCGGGCGCGGGGTGAGGGGAATGCCCCACTCGAAGCGCAACGGGCCCACCGGCGAGAACCACCGGACGCCGAAGCCGGTGGCCAGAAACAGCCCCAGGGGCAGCTTGTACTGACGGTCCTGGAAGAAGTTGGCGTCCACCGCGAAGACGTTGCCGGCGTCGAAGAAGACGACGCCGCGGACGCCGGCCTTGGGGACGATGGGGATTTCCAGCTCGAAGTTGGCGAGGAATTCCTTGTTTCCGCCGACGGTGAAGCGGCTGGCCACGAAGTCCCCGCGTGCCAGGGTGCCCACCAAAAGCGTCGGGGAGATGCTGTTGAGGGTGTAGCCCCGCAGGCTGTTGATGCCGCCGAGGAGGTACTGCTCGGAGATGGGCAGCGGGTTGTTGGGGTTGAGCTCGGCGATGTAGCCGATGGTGAATTGCGTCTTGAAAATGAGCCCCAAGGGCAACGGGACGTAGAAGCGGGTGTAGGCCTGGAAGCGGGCGAAGTTGAAGTTTCCGCCCAGCCACTCCGGCGCCACCTCGGCCGAACCGAAGAGCACCATGCCCTTGGTGGGGTAGAGGCGGTTGTCGCGCTTGTCGTAGGTGAGGCTGAGCCGGACCGAGCTGGTGGTGCCGGACCTGAAGCGGTTGGCCGGCGACGGGATGGCGCCCGAGGTGGGGATGAGGCCGCCGTTGATGCCCGAGCCGCCGGGAATGGCCGACACGCCCTCCAGCGTGTAGGTGAGGGCGGCCGTCAAGTCGTCCAGCAAATGGTAGCCCCAGCCGACGGCTCCGCCGAGGGACTGCCGGGTGAAGTCGTAGGAGTCAATCTGCGTGCGAAACAAATCCAGGGTGAAGATGAAGTCCGAGTCGAGGAAATAGGGCTCGAAGTAGGACGCTGAGAAGAGTTGCCGCAGGCCGGAGACTTGGGCCGACAGCGAGGCGGTGCTGCCCCAGCCGAGGAAGTTGTTCTGGCTCACCTGGGCGGTGAAGATGAAGCTCTCCACCGAGGAGAAGCCGGCGCCCACCTGGAAGGTGCCGGTGGCCTTCTCTTTGACTTCCACCGTCACCGCGATGTGGCTGTCGTCCGAGCCCGGCTTGAAGTTGATTTCCACCGTCTCGAAAAACCCCAGCGCGGTGATGCGCTCCTTGCTGACGCGCATCCCCGTGCCACGGAACAGCTCGCCCTCGTAAATGCGCATCTCCCGGCGGATGACGCGGTCCCGCGTCTTGGTGTTGCCGACGATGCTGATGGTCTCGACGGTCTGCGGCTTGCCCTTCTGGACGGTGAAGGTGAGCGCCACCGTCTTGGCCACCGGGTCGACCACCGTCTCCGGACTCCAGTTGGCGTAGGCGTAGCCCAGGTCCTGGTACATTTCGGAGAGGGCGTTGTCGTCGTGGATGATGGCCTGGCGGCTGAAATACTGGCCCTCCCGGCTGACCACTTGCAGCCGCAAGTCCTCCTTCGGAAAGAGGAGGTCTCCGGCGAAGTCGATTTTCGAGATGCGGTAGGGGTCGCCTTCCTCGATGCGGATGTCGATGAAGATGTAGCGTTTGTCCGGCGAGAGCGAGACCGACGGCTTCTCGACTTTCACCTGGAGGTAGCCCCGGTCGTAGTAGGCCGCTTCAATGACTGCCAGGTCGCGCTGGAACATCTCCTCGCGGTAGGTGCCTTCCTGGGTGATGAAGGAGAGGTAGGTGCCCTCGTGGGTGGCCATCTCCCCCTTCAGCACGTCGGCCGGCACTTTGACGGCGCCGATGAGGCTGATGGACTTCACCTGCACCTTGGCGTGCTCGTTGACGACAAACACCACGTCCACCTGCTCGGCGGCGGCGGAGATGGGCAACAGGTTGGGGTTGGGCTTGGCCGCCGCCGCTTTGGCCGAGGTCGCCTTGGCCTCGGCGGCGGTGGGCAGCACCGGCTCCACCCGGTAGGTGACTTCGGCCAAGAAGAAGCCCTTCTCCAGGTATTTGGCCTGAATTTTCTTGGCATTGCGGCGGACCGCGTCCATGTCGAGGATGGACAGGGGCTTGATGTCGATGTCGTCCTTGAAGTCGTCCTTGTTGAGCTCCTCCAGGCCCTCGAATTTGAGGTTGCGCACGCTGGGCCGCTCGATGACGCGGATGATGTAGGCCAGGCCTCCCTGCGGCAGCACCTGGGTGAGCAGCTGGATGTCGGCAAAGAAGCCCAAGGCCCACAGCGCCTGGAGGTCGGCCCCGGTGAGGGACGGGTCATACTTGCTGCCCACCCGATTTTTGAGCGCCCGGGTGACGGCCTGCGGCTCCACCCGCCGGTTTCCCTCGACGCGAATCTCGGTGATGGTGTCCGAGCCCTGGGCGGAGGGCGTGTCCGACGACGGCGTCTGCCCGCGCGCCGCGGGGGCGGCGGCCAGCACAGCGGCGGCCAGGCACAGGGCGGCGGTCGTCGTCGTACGGGCGGAAACGGTGAACCTCACTCCGGGGGGGACCAGCAGGGGGCGCGCACTGTAGGGGAGCGGCGACGCGCCCGACAATGGGAAAACCAGGGCTCCGACACTCACGCCGGGAGCACCTTCTCCGCTTGAAGACGCAACCTTCGAGGCATCGAGCGCGCCAGCGCCTCGTTGTGCGTCACGACCACCATGGTGATGCCCAAGTCCCGGTTCACCTCGCGCAACAGCTGGTGAATGCCCTCCCCGGTTGCCGGGTCCAGGTTGCCGGTGGGCTCATCGGCCAACAGCAGCGCCGGCTGCAGGACGAGCGCCCGGGCAAGCGCTACGCGCTGCGCTTCGCCCCCGGACAGCTCTCCCGGCCGGTGCTCCAGCCGGGCTCCGAGGCCCACCCGCTCGAGCAGCGTCCGCGCCGTGTGCAGCGCCGCCGGTCGGTCGACTCTCTGCACCAGGGCCGGCATGGCCACGTTTTCCAACGCCGAGAATTCCGGCAGCAGGAAGTGGCTCTGGAAGACGAAGCCGATGGTGCGGTTGCGGAAGCGGGCCAGGCCCGCGTCGCTCAGCTCAAAGACACGCGTCCCGTCGAAGCTGAGGGAGCCGGCCACCGGCGCATCGAGCGTCCCGAGGACATGCAAGAAGGTGCTCTTCCCTGCCCCGGAGGCACCCACCAGGCTCACCAGCTCACCGCGCTCGATGTCGAGCGAGACGCCGCTCAGCACGTCAATGCGCTTGCCGTGCAGCCAGTAGCTCTTGAAGATGTCGCGAATCTCGACGAGCGCCATGCTGTCCTATTCCGCCTTCAAGCCTTCCACCGGTTCCACCTGGGAGGCCCTGAGCGCGGGGAAGACCGAGGCCAGGTACGACACCAGCACGGCGATGACGACCGCCAGGGCCGTCTGCACCGGCTCGACCTTCACGGGCAGCGAGTGGATGTAATACACCTGAGGGTCCATCCGGAGGCCCACCTTCTCGATGAAGAGGCACCAGGCCAGCCCCGACAAGAGGCCGAGCAGCCCGCCGGCCAGCCCAATCTGCAAACCCTCGGCGAGAAATATTTTCACCACCCCGCTGTCCGGGACGCCCAGCGCCTTGAGCACCGAAATTTCTTTTCGCTTCTCCAGCACCAGCATGGTGACGGTGGCCACAATCAGGCCAGCAGCGACGATGACGATGATGGTCAAAATAATTCCCATCATCAGCTTCTCCAGCCGGAGCGCCGAGAAGAGGTTGCGATTCATTTCCCCCCAGTCCTTGGTGCGGTAGGGGTAGCCGTCGAGGGCCTGCAGCGCTGCTCCCGCAATCCGCCGTGCGTCGTCGACGTCGGCCACCTTCAGCTCCACGCCGGTGGCCCCCTTCACGTCCAGGAAGCTTTGCGCCTCGCCGAGCGAGATGTAGGCGAACTTCGAGTCATACTCGTACATGCCGGTGTAGAAGATGCCCGCCACCCGGAAGGCCCGCGAGCGGGGCAGCGGCCCGGTGGGGCCCATGCCCCCGCCCAGCGGCGAAATGGCCGTCACCCGGTCGCCCACCAGCACCCGCAGCGAGGCGGCCAGCTCCCGCCCCAGTAGAATTCCGGGAAGCACCGGCTCCTCGGTGCCCTGTTTGTGCACCACCACTGCGTCGTCAGCGTCGGCGTGCGGCCGCGTTGATTTGCGCACCGGAATGGAGGCCGGGGTGCTGAGTCCCTCAATCGAGCCGCCCTCCAGCACGTTTTTGGGAAGGTCGGTGACGGTGCCGACGGTGGACGGGTCGATGCCCTTGAGAATGGTGCCGTCGACGTTGCCCTCGGAGGCCACCATCACTTGGCCGAAAATGAAGGGCGTCACCCCGACCACGCCACGCAGCCCCTCCACCTTCTTCATCACCTCGGCGTATTCCGGCATGGCGCCGTTGTCGGTGTACTTGAGCACCACCACGTGCGCGTTGGTGCCGAGGATTTTGGTTTGCAAGTCGGCTTCGAAGCCGCTCATGACGGACAGCACAATAATGAGGGCCATCACCCCCACCCCCACCCCACCCACGCTGAGCGCCGTCATCATCGCCGTCGCGCTCTGCGCCCGCTCCACCCAGGCCCTTTGCGCGGCGGCGGCCAGCATTGGGTCCTTCAGGCCCAGGGCACGGATGCGCGTGCGCTCCACCGCCGCGTCGGCCGCCCGCAGCACGGCCAGCACCAGCAGCGGAGGCACAATGCCCAGCAGCAGGACGGCCAGCGTCCCGAGCAGCAGCCGCGGGCGAAACACCTGCACGTGTCGCGCGGAGACGAAGAGCTCGAAGCCCGTCCGCAAGTCGAGCGTCCCGCTGCCCCCGGCGACGAAGCCGGAGAGAATGCCCAGCGCCAGCGCCACCACCAGCAGCATGAAGGTGAGCCAGTAGGCAATTTCCGGCCGGCCGAGGAGGTCCGCCAGGTAGGTGACTTCCCGGAAGCGGTAGCCCACCCACAGCGCGGCCCGCGGGAAGTTGGGCAACACCGTCAGCAGCACCGGCAGCGGGGTGCCCAGGTACAGCACCGCAATGGTGGCCTCGGGCGCCGCCAGCCGACGGGCGCCGGCCGCCCCCAGCGCGCCCAAGCCAAAGGCCACCAGCGCCGCCGCCAAGAGGGAGAGGGCGAAGGCGGCCGGTGGCGCCATCCCCAGCCCGCGCGAGCCGCTGGCCAACCACGTCTGCAGCAGCACCAGCGTCACCTCGGAGCCAACCACGGCGCCGGCGTAGGCGGCGAAGGTGCCCACCGAGAAGTCCCGCCAGGCCGCCAACGGCGGGTACAAGGGCGCCTTGGCCGCCGCGCTGGGCGTCTCGTGTGGGGCCTCTGCCTTGGCGGCACTGAAGGCCAACAGCACCCAACCCGCGGCCCAGGCCAGCCCGCCCGCCAACAGCCACCGCCAGGGCAGCAGCATCGGCACCGCCGGCGCCGGGCGGGCCGCCCGCGCCAGCGCCACCGCCCCCTGGGCGAGGCCGCCCCAGCCGGGAGCGAGCAGGGCGAGCGCGGAGAGGAGGGCGTCCGCGGCCCCACTCTTGCGCACCGCCAACAGCAGCAGGGCCACGCCGGCCAGCGCCAGCCCCAGCCCGGCGGCGCGCAGCACCCAGCGCGGTCGCTCCGCCTCGGACAGGGGCAGCGTGGCGGTGGCGGAATTCATCTGCCCTGCGGACGAAGCAGCGGGAAGAGGAGGACGTCGCGGATGGAGGGCGCGTCGGTGAAGAGCATCACCAGCCGGTCGACGCCAATGCCCTCCCCGGCGGTGGGCGGCAGGCCGTGCTCCAGGGCTCGGACGTAGTCCTCGTCGTAGTCCATGGTTTCCGCCTCGCCCCGCTCCTTGGCCGCCACCTGCTGGAGGAAGCGCTCCCGCTGGTCGGCCGGGTCATTTAGCTCGGAGAAGCCGTTGGCGATTTCCCTCCCCGCGACAAACAGCTCGAAGCGGTCGGCCATTTCCGGGTCGGCGTCGCTGCGGCGAGACAAGGGGCTGATGGCGGTGGGAAAGTGAGTGACGAAGGTGGGTTGCACGAGGCGCGGCTCGACCAGAAGCCCAAACAGCTGCCCCAGCAGCTCCCCGGCGTTGCGCTGTTGGGCCGCCTCGGCCTCCGCCGAAGAGACGTGCCGGCGGAGCTCGGCCAACAGCGCGCCGGCGTCAGCGGTGTCCTTGTCGCTGAGGGCCGGCGCCGCCTCCCGCACCGCCTCGGCCATGGGGATGCGGCGGAAGCCTTTGGCGAAGGACAGCGCGGTCCCCTGGTAGCTGACGGAGGTGGAGCCGGTCACCCGCTCGGCGGCCTCGGCCAGCATCTCCTCGGTGAGGTCCATCAAGTCCAGGTAGGTGGCGTAGGCCTGGTAGAATTCGAGCATTGTGAATTCGGGGTTGTGCCGGGTGGAGAGCCCCTCGTTGCGGAAGTTGCGGGCCATCTCATAGACGCGCTCGAAGCCCCCCACCACCAGGCGCTTGAGGTGGAGCTCCGGGGCGATGCGCAAGAAGAGGTCCACGTCGAGCGCATTGTGGTGGGTGACGAAGGGGCGAGCGGCGGCGCCCGACACCAGGCTGTGCATCATCGGCGTCTCCACCTCGAGGAAGCCTCGCTGGTCGAGAAAGGCCCGCAAGAAGCGCACCAACTCCGTCCGCCGCAGGAAGGTTTGCTTCACCGCCGGGTTGGCCACCAAGTCGAGGTAGCGCTGGCGGTAGCGCATCTCGTGGTCCTGCAGCCCGTGCCACTTCTCGGGCAGCGGCCGCACCGCCTTGGTGAGCGGCACATAGCTGGTGCAGGCCAGGGTGAGCTCGCCGGTTTTGCTTCGGAACAGCGTCCCGGTGACGCCGATGAAGTCCCCCACGTCGGTGAGGCGGAAGCGCTCGTAGGCCTCCTGCAGCACGTCCTGTTTCACGTGCACCTGAAGCTCCCCGGAGCGGTCGCGCAGCTTGAGGAAGGCGGCCTTGCCGAAGGAGCGGATGGCCACCACCCGGCCGGCCAGGGTGTAGCGCTGGGCGGCCGCCTCCAGCTGCTCGGCGCTGTCGCCTCCGTGGGCGCGGACAATGTCCGCGGCCAGGTGCTCCGGGCGAAAGCCGTTGCTGTAGGGGTTGAGCCCGAGCGCCCGCCAGCCCTTGGCCTTCTCCAGGCGCTGGGCAATGAGCTCGCTCTCCTTCTCCGTCGTCTCGTCGGCCATGGTGCGGGGAGCCTCGCTATTCCGGCAGCGCCCGGGCCGGGTTCTTCACCCCCAGCAGCTGCGCCGTAATGAAGTCGTCCAAGTCCCCGTCGAGGACGGCGTCGACGTTTCCCGTCTCCACGCCGGTGCGCAAGTCCTTCACCAGCCGGTAAGGGGCGAGGACGTAGGAGCGGATTTGGGAGCCAAAGGCAATGTCCTTCTTCTGCGACTCGACCTCCTCGCGGGCCTTGTCTCGCTTCTTCCGCTCCAGGTCAAAAAGCCGAGCCCGGAGGATTTTCCAGGCCATGTCGCGGTTGGCGTGCTGGCTGCGCTCGTTCTGCATGGCCACCGTAATGCCGGTGGGAAGGTGGGTGAGCCGCACCGCCGAGGACGTCTTGTTCACTTTCTGCCCGCCGGCGCCGCTGGCCCGGTAGACGTCCACTCGGACGTCCTTCTCGGGAATGTCCAGGACAATGTCGTCGTCCAGCTCGGGGTAGACGGACACCGAGGCGAAGGACGTCTGGCGGCGGGCGTTGGCGTCAAAGGGGCTGATGCGCACCAGCCGGTGCACGCCGTTCTCCGCCTTCAGGTAGCCATAGGCGTTCTCGCCGACAATGCGGACCGAGACGTTCTTCACGCCCGCTTCCTCTCCGGCGACGAAGTCATTTATCTCCACACTCCATCCCTTGCTTTCGGCAAAGCGGCTGTACATGCGCAACAGCATGGCCGCCCAGTCCATTGACTCGGTGCCACCGGCGCCGGCGTTGATGTCCATGTAGCAGTTGGCGGCGTCATTCTCGCCGGACAGCATGCGCTGCAGCTCGAGCTTCTCGACGGCGGCGGTGAGGCCCTGCAGCTGGCCTTCGGCCTCGGCCGCCGCCTCTGCGTCGGCCGCCTCCGCAGCCAGCTCAAACAGCGTCCGTGCATCCAACAGCCCGGCGGCAATGCGCTCCACCGAGGCCACCGTGGCTTCCAGCAGCGCCTTTTCCTTCAGGACGCCCTGCGCCTTGGCGTTGTCGTTCCAGAAGTCCGGACTGGAGGCGTCGCGCTCAATTTGAGCGATGCGGGAACGTTTTCGTTCGACGTCAAAGAGTCCCCCGGAGCGCTTGAAGTCGCGCCTCGAGAGCCTGCAGGGTTTCTTCCACGTCCAAAGGCATACGTTTCGTTCCCCTTAGCGGGCTGGGCCCGGGCGCACCTTCCGACGGGCGCGGATGAGCGCCAGGAGGGTACCACCGGCCGAAAAGAGCGCCGCAAGGTAGGCGGGAATGTCTCCCAGCACAACGTAAGGCGTCTTTTCTTTGAGCAGCGGTAGCTCCGCCATCCGCCACTCCGGGCCCACCAACTCTGCCGCCGTCACCCGCGGCTGGTCGCTCTCGGTGAGGCCAATGGGCGTGGCCTGGCTGACCCGCCCCAGCGGGTCAATGAAGGCGCTCACCCCGGTGTTGGCGGCGCGAGCAAAGGGCCGCCCGGTTTCCACCGAACGCATGGCCACCTTGCGCAGGAATTGGAAGTTGGCCGAGGAGAAGCCGTACCAGGCGTCATTCGTCATGTTGACGAGAATGTCGGCCCCGCCCAGGACGAGCTCCCGAGAAATTTCTGGGAAAATGGCGTCGTAGCAAATCTCGATGCCCAGCTTGACGGGTGGGCCCTCGGGCCGCAGCAGCAGCGCCGGGGTGAGGTCCGCCCCCGGGGCGAAGGTGCCGGGCACCAAATTTTGAATGGGGAGCCACTCGTCGAGGTGGAGCGGGATGTATTCGCCAAACGGGACCAGGTGGTGCTTCACGTAGTGCTTTTCAATGGCCAGGCTGGGCCCCACCAGAAACGCGGCATTCTCGTTGCCCCGACGCAGGTCCCGCGGGTCATACACGTCCACGCCGATGAGGAGGCGCGAGCGCCTCAACACCCCGTCCAGCCCCGCTCCTTCCACCGACGTCACCCCGGTGGGAAAGGCCAGCGGGTAGCTGCCTTCGGGCCACACCACCAGCTCCGCCCCGGCGGCGTCGGCCGCGGCGGTGGCCGGCAGGTACCGGCCGAGGATGGTGTTGGCCCGGCTGCCCTGCACCATTTTCAGCTTCTGGTCGATGTTGCCCTGCACCACCGCCACCCGCACCGTGGGAGCCGCGGCAATGAGGGCGTCCCACCGCCGGACGCGCCAGGCGCCGTACAGGTGGCCCAGCACCAGCACCGAGCCGGCCACCGCCAAAAGCGCCCGGGGAAGGGGCCGCTCCTTGGCCACCCGCCAGCGCAGCGCCTCGTACAGGGCGCCGTTCACCACGCCCAGGGCCAACACAATTCCGTACACGCCGGCCAGCGAGGCAATCTGGCTGAAGTAGAGGTTGCGCGCCTGGGAGTAGCCGAGGTTCGTCCAGGGGTAGCCGGAGAGGGAGTAGTTGCGCAGCAACTCGACGGACATCCACACCGGCCCCACCGTCCAGCCGGCCGGCCAGCCCAGATGCACGTCCATGGTGCGCACCGCCCAGGCGCCCAGCGCCCAGTGGAAGGCGCAGTAGAGAATGAGCAGCTCGAGGGCTGGAATGCTGAGGTAGTTGGGCATGCCGCCAAACGTGGTCATCGCCACGTTGACCCACCAAAAGGTGCCGTTGAAGAAGGCGACGCCTGCCAACAGCCCGGCGGCGAAGGCCTTGCGGGTGCGCAGTCCGCGCAGGGCCCACAAGAGCGGGACGAGGCAGACGAAGGCCAGCGGCTCGAGCGCTCCGCCCGGAAAGAGCTCGCGGCGTGGCCCAACGGGAAAGGCCAGCGGAAAGGCAGCGGCCCCCAACAGGCCCGACAGCGCCAGCAGCCCGAGGCGCCCCGGACGGAGGAGGCGGACGGGCCCTGTCACCGGGTCCGCGGCGGCGACGGCCGGAGGGGTGGGCGGGCTGGGAGCGAGGGCCATGCGAAGCAAGGGACGGCCCCCTCTAGCAGAAAGCGCCCGGTTTGCCGCGCGACGCCCTCATGGCAGCCGCCCTTCTCGAGGGGGAGGCCCCGGGGGCGCGCTCAGCGGCGGCGGCGGGGGGACGGGACGACAGAGCGCACCATTCCCGGGCTGCCCAACAGGCGGTCTTCGAGGTCCGCCATTCTCTTGGCCGCGACGGGCTGGTGGTGGTCATGCCCCAGCAAGTGCAACAGGCCGTGGGCCAAATAGCGGTCGAGCTCCTCGCCGAGGGGCCGCCCGGCCTGCTTCGCCGCTCGCCGGGCGGTGTCCAGGGAAATGACGATGTCGCCCAGCACCAGCGGCCCGGGCCAGCCGGGGGGCGGAGGCCCGCCGGGGAAGCTGAGCACGTCGGTGGCATGGTTTTTCTGCCGCCAGCGTCGGTTGAGGGCGCGGATGCTGGCGTCGGTGGTGAGCGTCACCGCCAGCGCCACGCCGCGCAGGTCCATCTCGCGTGCCAGCTGGCTCGCCCGTTGCTCCAGGTGCTTGGCCCACCGTCCAGCCGAGCGGTGCTCGACGAAGACGTCAATCTGGTTTCCCGGGGTGCCCACTAGACTTCGAAGTCCGCGCCCGCGGCGGTGAAGAGGATTTCCCCTCCGCCCAGGTGCAGGTTGGAGAGCTGCCCACGCTGGAATTCCACCTGCACCGAGACTCCCAGGGCAAAGCGCAGGGTGCGGCTCTCGTCGAGGCGAAAGGTGTTGAGGTCATCCAGCTCGTGCTGGTGCGTGCCGGTGGCGTTGACGCCGGAGAGGTCAAAGCCATGCACCCGCCGGGCGCCGTCCCACAGGTGCACTTGCCGCAGCCAGGCCTGGTCCGCGTGGTAGAGAAGGAAGAGGCGGGTGAAGCGCGGCCGGACGCCCTCGAGAATGACGGGGGTGGGCAGCGCGGCGTGAAACCAGTGGCTGACGCTGAGCGGGCCGGACCAGCGCTGGGTTGGCCCGTCGAAGACGCTCGGGTTGCCGCGGAAAAAACCTCCCCAGCCCCGGCGCGCCGAAAAGCCGAGCGCCTCCTCGGGCTGAAACGCCGTGCCGTGCACCCACATCTCCGCTTTGAGCACTGCCCACCTCCCCCGAGCAGAAGACGAAACGGCGCGCCCCCAACCGTCCCCACGCCACGCAGGGAGTAAAGCGCGGAGCCGCCGAGAAAAGCGACTGGCCCGCCCGCCGACAGAAAAAAAACGAGCCCCTCCCGGGCGGGGCGGCTGTTGCCGTCGTCCCCAGCCCGGGAGTTGGAAGCCGTCCGGCGCTTTGTTCTAGAAACACCCCCCCGGTGCCCCGGAAGCGAAAACTCATCGCCTCCCTCGCCCCAAGCCCGACGGCTTCATTGCCCGGACGGACGGCTCCGTCGACTGGCTCGAGCGTCCGCGTCCCAAGGGCAACGACGGCATGGCGGCGCCCGTCCGGCTGGGGGTTTTTGCTGGCGCCGCCCCGCCTCAGGGGCGGCGCGGCGGCGGCGTGCCAGAAGCGCGACGCGTTTCGGCCACCACCGAGGCCAGGCCGAGCTGCTGAGGACGCGGGCCGCCCACCGCGCCAGGCGGGTACTCCGGGCGGGCGTGGTAAATGCCCTCCAGCGTGTGAAGGAAAGAGCGCGCCAGGACGTTGAGGTCCCGCAGCGTCAAGTCACACTCGTCCAGCTGTCCCTCGCTGAAGACAACGTTGATGATGCGCTGCACCAGCGCCTGCAACTCCTCGCTGGTGGGGTCCGGCATGGCGCGGCTGGCGGCCTCGACGGCGTCGGCCACCATCACCAGCGCCGCCTCGCGAAACTGCGGCTTGGGGCCCGGGTAGCGGTAAATGGCCTCGTCCAGGGCGGGGCCGCCCTCGCGCTGCTCCAGCTCGCGCAGGGCTTTGTGGTGGAAGTAGCCCACCAGGCGGCTCCCGTGGTGCTGGGCGATGACGTCCACCACCGCCCGGGGCAGCCGGTACTGCCGCGCGAGCTCCAGGCCGTCGGTGACGTGCCGCTTGATGATGACGGCACTCATGGCCGGCGCCAGGCAGTCGTGCGGGTTTTCGCCCTTCTGGTTTTCGCCGAAATACAGCGGATTCTTCCCCTTGCCGATGTCGTGGTAGTAGGCGCACGTCCGCGCCAGCAGCGGGTTGCAGCCAATTTCCTCCGCAGCCGCCTCCACCAGACTGCCGACGAGGATGCTGTGGTGGTAGGTGCCCGGGCTGCGGACGATGAGCTCCTTGAGGGCCGGATGGTTGAGGTTGGCCAGCTCGAGCAGCTTCAAGTCGCTGGCGTAACCAAACACCAGCTCCAACAGCGGCGTCAGCGCCAGCACCGTCATGGGGACGGTGATGGCCGTGCCCACCAGCGCGAAGCCAGCCGTCACCACCGTGTCCTGCAGCGTGCCCTTGCCGTCAGCCAGCGCGAAGGCGGCCAGCACCGCCGCTGAGGCCAGACCCACCGCCAGGCCCGCCCGGAAAATGCCGGCGCGGTCCTTGGCCCGGCCTATGTGGTCGGCCGCCACCAGCGAACCGACCAGCGCAAAGACGGCCCAGGGGACGGAGTTGCCAAGCATGACGCCCAAAAGGCAGGAGGCCACCAGCGCGAAGAAGAGCGCCGCGCGCGCGTCCAGCACGAAGCGCACCAGCATGGCCCCGGCGGCCACCGGCATGACGGCGTAGAGGGCCTCCAGGGGAATGCGGCCGGACCGATCGTGCAGCGCCTCGGCCACCAGCATCCACAGCCGGCAGCAGCCGAGCAGCCCCACCAGCACCACCCCCAACAGGAGGGCGTCGCGGCGGGAGGGCCGTCGGCGCTGGCCGAAGGCCCGGCGCTGGAAACTCCAGGCCGCCCACAACAACAGCGCCACCACCGCCATGGCGCCCAGCTGCACTTGCACCCGGTCCAGCTGGTCGCTCTGGGCGCGCATGGCTTCCAACAGGTGCAGGTGGTCCTCGGTGACGAGGTCTCCGTCGCCGATGACTTTCTGCCCGCGCTTCACCTGAATAATGGCGTCCTTCACCGCAAGCGCCGCCGCCGTGCGGCGCGCTTCCGTCTCGGCGGTGTTGACGGTGAGGTCCGGACGCACCAGCCGCTTGGCCAGCCGCAGCACCGCCCGGCGCAGCGCCGCCGGCGCGTCGGGCAAGAGGTTTCCGGGAAGCGAGGCGAAGCGCTCCACCTCGGCGCGCGCCTCCCGGACGTCGAGGACGGCCGGCGCGGCCGGGGACGTCATCCGCTCGACGCCCTCGCCGAGTTGTCGCGCCGCCAGGGCGCTGGCGCTCCCCAACTCCTCGCGCGAGGCCACCACCGGGGCCAAATAGGCGTGCTGCAACAGCGCCTCGGTGGCGTCCTCGCTTTCGCGCGAGGCGCGCGCCTGCAGCAGCGCTTGAAAGTCCTCGTCCTCCAGGACGAAGAGGCGCTTCTCCAGGGCCTCCCGGGCGGCCAACAGCCCCAGCGAGGGCGTCTCCGCGGCGCCCGGCCGGCGGGTGCGCAGGCCGGCCCGGACGTCCGGCTCCAGCCGCCCCAGGGCAGCGCGCAGCTCGGCGAAGGCCTCGTGCAGCGTCTGGCGCTGCTCGGCCAGCACGCCCGGGTTGTAGTCATAGACGGGCAGGACGCTGGAGCGGGCCTCGAGGCGCCGGGCCTCGGTGCGTGCCCGGTCCAGCACGTCATAGTCCCGGGCGGCCTTCAACCCCGCCGGGCTGGCACTCTGGAAGGGCTTGCCGACGTCCGAGGGCTGAAGCTCGGGGACGGCCTGCGCGGTCAGTCCCCGGGTGAGGGCCAGCGAGGCCGCCGCGGACACCAGCACCAACAGGACGAGGGCCAGCCCAGGCGTGGTGCGCTGCAGCCCCACCGGCTCCGCGGCGGGCGGCGCCTCCGGGCTTGGGCTGTCAGGGGCAGGAGGTGCCATGGGCCCTACCAAAACGGGGTCGCGGCCCCACAACAAAGCGACAGGCTAAGACGGGAGCGGCAACCGCCTCAAGCCGGCCCCGCCGGCGGCTCGCTGCCGGGGGCGGCCGGCCCGTCGCCGCCCAAAGGCGACTCCTCGGCCTTGCGCGCTTGGGCCTCGGCCTCGTCCTTGGCGTAGGCGCGGATGACGGCCTGCACCAGCGGGTGGCGCACCACGTCCACCTCGGAGAAGTAGGTGAAGGCAATGCCCGGGACGTCGGCCAACAGCGTCTGCGCGTGGGAGAGGCCGGAGGGACGCCCGGCGGGGAGGTCCACCTGCGTCACGTCCCCGGTAATGACGGCCTTGCTGTGGAAGCCGAGCCGGGTGAGAAACATCTTCATCTGCTCGACGGTGGTGTTTTGCGCCTCGTCGAGAATGACGAAGGCGTCATTCAGCGTCCGGCCGCGCATGAAGGCCAAGGGCGCCACCTCCACCGTCCCCTGCTCCACCAGCTGGGTGGCGCGGGCCGCCTCCATCATGTCGTTGAGCGCGTCGTACAGAGGGCGCAGGTAGGGGTTGACTTTCTCCGCCAAGTCCCCGGGGAGGAAGCCCAGCTTCTCGCCGGCCTCGACGGCGGGCCGGGCGAGAATAATGCGCTTCACCTTGCGCTCTTGCAGCGCCGCCACCGCCATGGCCATGGCCAGGTACGTCTTCCCCGTCCCGGCCGGGCCGATGCCGAAGACAATGTCATGGGTGCGGATGGCCTCGAGGTAGCGCTTCTGCGTCATGCTCTTCGGCACCACTTGGCGCCCGGAGCGCCCCAGCACGGCGCCGGAGTAGAGGTCCTCCAAGTCCTCGACGTCCCCCTCGCGCCCCAGCACCTTAATGGCCTGCTCGACGTCCTCGCGGTACACCGGGCGGCCGGCGCGCACGGCGCGCTCCAGCTGCTCGAGCAGCCGGGTGGCGAAGCCCACTGCCTCGGCCGGCCCGGAGAGGTGAAGCTCGGTGCCCCGCTGGCCCACCCGCACGCCGAGCCGGCGCTCGAGCACCTTCAGGTTTTCTCCCTGGTGGCCCCCGAGCGCGAGTGCGACGTCGCTGTCGCGCAGCTCCAGCTTGGCCGTCGACGCTCGAGCTTGGGGGGCAGCCAACGTGCTCCTTCTGGGGCCTGCTTCGCTTTGGGGGGAGAGGCCCCCGTCCACGGCCGGGCACGAGTCTACCTGAGGGGTGGCAGCAGGATGAACTCCTGGGGGGCCACCCGGCGGTAGTAGTAGGGGTCCCGCCATGGGTAACGCAGGTCGCTCGGGCTCACCAGACTGGTGTCCACCAGCGCCTGCAGCGAGGGCGGGAATTCCCCCTTCTCCAGACGGTACACGTCGAGCGCCGCCTCCAGCCGGCTCAGCTGGGCCCGGCTGACGGCCTGCTGGACGGCGGACTCCTCGAAGCCGGTGCGCGCCGAGCCGGAGAGGCTCCAGGGGTTGAGGTTGCTGCTGACCGCCACCAGCACCAGGCCGGCCAGGACGACGGTGCTCACCGCAATGCGCCCCAGGGTGCCCCGGACGCGGTCGAGCAGACTGACTTCGTCCTGCAACGGGTCCGGGTCTCCCAGGGCCGGCAGCGCCTTGAGGTACTCGAGGTTGACCAGGTTGCAGAGGGCCTTGCACGTCTCGAATTCGCCCAGGCAGGACAAGTCGATGAGCTTTCGCACGTCGCGCACCGGCGTCACCAGTGCGTAGACGCGCCGCTCCGCCTCCCCGAAGGAGGCGAAGTCTCCCCGGCCGCGTCGCTCCTCCGCCCCCTCGCCCGCCTCGGTGCGCGCGGTGGGCAGCTCCTTGGCCCGCTCGAAAACCAAGTCATAGCGGGGGATGCGCTTTCGGATGACGGGCCACTCATCCACCATCCGAAAGCCCTCCATGAGCACCGACTCGGCGCGCACTGGAGTGACGTCGGCGGGGTCATAGTGGACGGTCCCCTGCTCGAAGGCGTAGGTGCCGCTCTTCCAGGAGAAGAGGCGGTACAGCGTCTCGTTGAATTGCAGCTGCGCCATTTGCCGGTAGCGCTCTTTGGTGATGACGCCGGTGCTCACCAGCACGTCGCCCAGCCGCTGCAGCGTGCGCTTCTGCGTCTCGAGCGCCTCCTCCAGCTGCTGCTCGGTAATAATTTCCGCGCGCACCAGCATGGTGCCGAAGAGGTCCTTCTTGCGCCGGGTGGCGCTCTCGGCTTGGACGATGACGCCGTCCTGAAAGCCGATGTGCACCTCCTGGTCCTTGGCCTCCAGGTGCAGGGTACCCGTCTTCTGCTGCTGGGCGATGAGCTGCAGAATGTCTGCAATGCCGAAGTCCCGCAGCGTGCCGTTGAGTGCCATGGCTGCGGGCTACGCCCCTCGCCGCGACAGCCCGCGCAGGGAGAAGAAGGCCACCGCCGCCACCAGCAGCGCCAGCGGCAACAGCCGCAGCAGCTCCGGCACCGGGCCGTAGGGGGTCCGCAGCACGCCCTCGCGGGTGAAGACGCAGGCCGCTGCAAAGAGGAAGAGGAAGGCGTAGCCCGCGCCGCGCAGGGCGGCGCCGCTGAAGACGTGGCCCAGCCCGCCGCACAGAAGCCCCAGGGCGTAGGCGGTGCGGTTGGAGCGGGCGCGGTGGCGGCGGACTTCCATCTCCTTATTCACCTTCAACAGCGGCGGGACGACGCCGCGGCGGGCGAAGACGTTGACGCATTGGGCGCAAAATTGGCTGCCCACACTCAGCTGCGCGTCGCAGCGGCGGCACACCGGCCGGCCGCACTTGTCGCAGGCGTGGCTGACCCCCTGGCCCCTGCGGAGAAAGCCAAACGCCACCAGCACCGCGCCCACCACCAACGGCAAAAACGCCCCGGCGGAGGCGTCGAGACCGCCCAGCAGCGTGGCGGTGGCTTGGGTGCGCACCCGGGCCGCCCGGCCGGGGACGTCGGCCAGCGCGGCCAGCTCGGACTTGGGCAGTGCCGGACTGAGTAGAAGCCGATTCATGAGCGGCTTGTCGTCCGGCGGGTCCTGCCGCTGCGCCAGGTGCTCGTCGAGGCGCAACGCCGAGGCCAGGGCCGTCTGGGCACGGTCCAGCTCGGCCCCCACCGTGTCGTCATTCATCGCCCGCGCCCGCCGCCGGTGCAGCTTGGCAGCATTCCAGTAGGGCTCGGCCAGCGTTGGGTCCGCCTCGTTGGCCCGGCTGTACAGCTGCGCCGCGGCGTCCAACTTTCCCTCGACGAAGGCGAGGTTGGCCTCTTGGGTCAGCAGCCGCGCGTCCCCGGGACGCAAGGAGGCGGCGGCGTTGAAGGCCACCTCCGCCTCGGCCAGGTGGCCGCGGCGGAACTCGTACCGTCCCAGGGCATACAGCTCGGCAAAGCTGGGGTGCTCCGTCGAGCGCACCTTGGCCGCGCCCTGGGCGGCCTCCAGGCCCCCACCCTCCAGGCGGTAGACGTCCTCGGCCGGGGTGCCGGCGAAGGCGGTGTCCGAGGCCAGCCGTCCGGCCAGAAGCGGCACCGCCCCGAGGCCAGCCAGCAGCACCAGCGCCACCACGCGCTCGGTGGCCGAGAGGTACAAGGTGAGCGCGGCCAGCACCACCAGCAGCTCCACCGCCAGGCCCAAGTGAAAGACGAGGGGCAATAACAGCAAAAGCAACAGCAGCGCCGACGTCTGCCAGCGCGCCACGGCGCGGGGGAACAGGTGGTGGACGTCGTGGAAGAGCAGCGGGGCATGCCGGAGAAACAGCACCGCCATGGCCGCCACCGCCGTCGCCACCCAGGCCAGCAGCAGGGCGGTGAAGACGTCGCCGACGGCGGCGCGGGCGTAGCGCGGGTCCTCCCAGAAGGCCCGGGCCGCGGCCTTGAGAGACGTCCACACCCGCGCCCAGGCAAATGGCTCCTCGGCCAGCTGCGCCCGCGCCAGCCCGAGGTACACGTACGGCACGGTGGGGGACAGCTGGGTCGCGGTGGTGGCGAGCTCCACGCTGCCCCGCACGTCCTCGCGCCGGCGTCTCTCGGCCGCGGCGCGCAGCATGGCCACACTCATCGGCTCGAGGTCCGAGACGCCGAGGTCCTCCCGCAGGTCCAGCAGCTCGCTCAGCGCCGCGTCGGCCTGCCGGCTCGAGCCGTCGTGCTCGGCCTTCTGCCAGCGGTGAAAGGCGGCGAGGAGCTCCGAGTCTCCGGCGGTGGGGACAATGGGCGGCGGCAGCGGCCGCGCGGCCGGGGCCGCCTCCGGCGGCTTGGCCACGGCCGGCGGCGCAGCTTTGGGTGCCGCCGGCCGCGCCAGGGGAGCTGCCTCGGGGGG
>JBKQJL010000071.1:0-7410 GCA_052147975.1 Myxococcaceae bacterium | reverse complement strand
CTTCATCGAGCGCTTTCGAAATGAGGTCGGTCTTTCGCCCAAGCGCTTTTGTCGCGTCCGACGCTTCCAGCAAGTCATTGGGCTTGTCCACGAGCAAACAGTGGTGGACTGGGCAGACATCGCGGTGGCCTGCCGCTATTTCGACCAGAGTCACCTGACCCACGACTTTCGGGAGTTCTCAGGCTTCACACCAGGGGTCTACCTCTCGCTCAAAACAGCACACCGGAACCACGTGCGGATGCCGGACGAACTGAGGTCAACTTTTTCCAATCAGCCGGGCGCTGCAGTTGGGCCAACTGGCGGTCCTCGCAAGGAGAACATGCATGCCCACTGCCCCAAAGCACATTCCTGACGGCTACCACACTGTCACTCCCTACCTCACCGTCTCCAGCGTCGAGAGGCTTCTGGACTTCGCCACACGCGCCTTCGATGCCGAGGTCACCGAGAAGCACGAGCGGCCAGACGGCAGCATCGGCCACGCCGAGGTGCGTATCGGCGACTCCGTGGTGATGATGGGCCAGGCCAGTGACGAGTGGAAATCCCGCCCGTCCAATCTCTACCTCTACGTGCCGGACGCAGACTCGGTGTACGAACGAGCGCTGCGGGCGGGCGGAAAATCAGTTCGTATCCCCGAGACGCAGTTCTACGGCGATCGCTGCGGCGGAGTGGAAGACGGCGTCGGGAACATCTGGTGGATTGCCACCCACGTCGAGGACGTCTCGGCCGAGGAGATGAGACGACGTGCTCAGCAACCCCAGCGGTGAGTTCGGCCCGCTCGCTACTCGAAACACGCTCACCGCTCGAATCGCAGCACCGACGCGTAAGGAGAGTCGCTGACAGCGTGGCGCTCGAGAAGCGAGGTGTCTTTGTCGAAAGGAGGTTCCCGCAGACCTTCGGCCACCGGTCGGGCTCGGAATGGAAGCATCGAGGTTGGGGCGCTTCTCGGAAACGCCTCGTCAGGGAACCAACGTCAACGTCTCAGGTAAACCTGAGGCGTGGCTTACGTCGCGGCCGCTCAAGCCCGAATGTAGGCGTACCCTTTCGCCTCCCAGGCCATGATGGTGATGAAGCTGTTCGCCACCACTTTGATGGGTGGGAGGACGTTCTCCGCTTTGGTTCCGACGTGGCGGATAGCGACTCCACACTGCTCGACACTCTCAACGCCCGGGGCTTTCGACATCTGCCCAATGAGCGCGGCAATCTGCCCGACGAAGGGCCGGTTCTCTGGCTTCACCTTCTCCAAATCAGTCTGTACCAAGAATGTTGCCGGGCCCCGAAAGGAGAGCACGAAGCGGGGGGCGAGCCCCTGCTTGATGAGGTCTTGCCGCGTCTCCTCAATGGACTGGATTCGAACCAACAACGCCTTTCCATCACCCTCGGTGATGTCGAAGACGATTTTTCCCTCCTTGAGTCCTGCAACTGGAGAAGGACTCTCCCCCGGACTCGCGAAGGCGGTCCAGGCGAGCACCGAGAGAACGGCGGCGGCGAATGGCAGCGAACGGGCGCGGACGGCATTCATCTAGACTCCCCCGGATTGGATAAAAATTTAAGTATGGCCTTCGCTCACCGAGCCGCAAACCCCTCCCACGCTGGATGAGCGGGGTCGGTCACACCGCCCGTTAAGGCCGCTTGCGGTTCCACTTGTTGGCCTGCGCGTGGCCCCCTAGGGTTGCGGCTGCCTGGGCCCCGGCCAAGGGGCCCGGCCTTGACGGGGGTCACCATGGAAATGACCAGAGGGAGTTTCCTGCGGCACGCGCTCGCCGCGGCGGGCGCGGTGGCACTGACCAGTACCAGAGCAAGAGCCGACCAAGCGGCGCCGGCGAAGCCGGCTCCACCGCCGCCTCCACCATCGGCGTTGCACTTTCCGGTGCTCAAGCCGTCCGAGTACGACGAAAAGAAGATGTGGGCCGAGCTCAAAACGAAAAAGCCGCACAAGGTCATCTACCAGTCGGTCGAGCCAAAGCTGATTATCCCTGGCCTGGCTAGCCTCTACATCCACCTGCAGAACAGCCTCAACGCTGGGGAGTTTTCCTTCGGCTGGGGCAAGGGCAACGTCGCCGTGGGGGCAGTGCTGTACGGGCCTTCCATCATCCTCGCGTTCAACGACGCGATGTGGGCCAAATACCCCTTCGGCAGCGCCTTCAGTATGAAGGACGCGAGCGGAAAGCCGGAGACGGCCAACGTCTATTACAAGGCCCAGACGTCCATGAGCTTCGACGGGGACCCCGGCGCTGGCGGCAACGTTTACCAGGACTGGAGCGGCGAGGCCTGCCTCAAGCGCGGCGCGGTCTTCATGGTGTGCAGCAACGCGCTGAATGCGTTCGCCGGGATGATGGCGATGCAGATGGGCGCGGACCCCAAAGCGACGGTGGCGGAGTGGAAGGCGAATATGCTCCCCGGCTTCCTGGTGGTCCCCGCGGGCGTCGGTGCTCTGCAGGCCGCTATGGAGCAGGGCTGGAAGATGCTCCCGCTGATTTGAGCGTAGGCGGCCCACCCCAGCGGAGCCGGCCCCGGGTCGCCGCGCTTCTGGCGTGGTCCCTGGCGGCCGTTTGCGCTGCTTCGCCCGGCGGCGGCGGGCAGGGCGCCACCAGCCCGCCGCCCGGCCTACGGCTGGTGCCGGCCTCAGCGCCCATCACTGAGGTCGACACCCGGGTGCGCGACCCGGGGCGTGACCCGCTCCCGAGCGACCCTACGCAGGCCCAAGAAATTCGGCGCGGCTATCGGCTGTTTCTCGACACCTCCAAGCTCGCGCCCAGCAGCGTCGGGGCCGCGCTGTCGTGCGGGAATTGCCACCTCAACGCCGGGCAGAAGGAGGGCGCACTCCCGCTGGTTGGCATCGCCGCCGTCTTCCCGGAATACAACCGCCGCTCTGGCCGCAGTTTCTCCCTCGAGGAGCGGGTGGTCGGCTGCTTCCTGCGCAGCCTGAATGCGACCGCCCTACGGGCGGACGCGAGCGAAGAGCACGAGAACCGCACGCCCCACCCCGACGTCGTCGCCCCCGAGGTGAAGGCGTTGGTTGCCTACCTGCGCTGGCTCTCGGAGGGGGTGACCGCCGAGGAGACCCGCGCCTGGCGCGGGTGGAACATCCCCCCCGAGCGGCTCACCCCCGTCTCACGCCTCGACCCACGCAGCGGCCGCCGTCTCTACCGAAAAAAATGCGCCAACTGCCATGGCGCTGACGGTCAGGGCGTCGACATCGGCGGCATCAAGCCAGGGCCGCTCTGGGGGCCATTGTCCTGGAATGATGGCGCCGGGGCAGCCCGCATCTACACGCTCGCCAGCTACCTCCGCCACGCAATGCCGTACTCGTCTCCCGGCTCGCTTACCGACGAAGAGGCGCAGCAACTCGCGGCGTACATCGACAACAAGCCGCGGCCGGCCTTTCCCACCAAGCGGTACGACTACCAGGCTGAGAAGCTGCCGCCGGACGCGGTGTACTACAAATAGTCCGGCTCGACGTTTCAGCGAGCCGGGCGATGCGGCTGCGTTGGCAGCCACGCAACGCCTGCAAGGAGGAGGGCGCCCACGGGCACCGCCACCAAGAGTGCCGGCAGGTGCAACATGCCGGCCAGGGTGAGCTTGCCTAAATCGAGCACTTTCAACACCGGGGCCAGGAGCGCCTCGAAGAGGAGAGTGAAGGTCAGCGCGCCGAAAGCTCCGCCCAACAGCGCCAGCAGCGCATCTTTGCGCCCCTCGCCGAGGCCCACGACGCAGGTGCCGGGGCAATAGCCGCCTACGCCGAACCCGACGCCGAAGACAAGGCCGCCACCGAGCACGCCGAGGACGTAGGCCGGCCGGATTTCGAAGTGCATCGGCAGCCAGAGGCCGGCGAGGTACACCAAGATTGTGCCAACACCGATGGTGGTGGCCATAAACTTGATGATGGAGAGGTCCTCCAGCCTGAGGTTCCGGGCAATGACTGCCGGGCTCGAAGCGCCGACGCGCTGGAGCAGCACGCCCATCGCCAAACCCACAAGGAGCGCGGAGAGCTGGTCCATCTTCAGCGCCCTCCCCGCTGCAGAAGCCGGGCGGTGAGGATGCCGGAGGCGAAGACGCCGGCGGCGAAAATAAAGCCACTCACCGAGAGCTGGGTGATGCCGGAGATGATGTGCCCGCTGGTGCATCCCCCGGCGAGACGGGCGCCGAAGATGATGAGGAAGCCGCCGAGGAAGGCATCTCGGTAGCGCGCGGCGGTGCTGGTTTCACCCGCATGGATGAACTCCACCCGGGGGCGGCGCTGGGCTGAGACGCGGGACGCTGCGAAGCCGCCAATCAACAGTCCCAGCACCAGGAACGTCTCAGGCTTGGCGAGGTCACCCATTTTCACCAAGTAGGGGTTGACCTCTGCGTAGCCCGGGGCGAGTTGGCGGAGCAGCGCTCCGATGAAGCGCGGGTAGGTGCCCGAGACGCCGATGGGCCCCCACAGGGCGATGGAGGTTGCGCTCACCAGGCCGAAGAGTGCACCGAGCAACGCCCAGCGGGGGAGTCCCTGGATGCGGCCGACGTGGGCCGTTACCAACGGTTCCGGGAAGCCGTTCATGCCGAAACCCCCTTGCACCAAGCGCAGTAAACCGCAAACCACGGCTGCCCAGCCACAGCGAAGGAGACGGCAAACTGGCGCGGCGAACCATTCACAAGGTCAGCCGCCCAGAAAGCCGAGCCGGTCTTGCAACACGGCGCCCAGAACGCCCAGCGTAACCACCACCGTCATCCCTGCTGCCAGACGGAGGCTGAGCTGTCGGTTGCCGGAGATGCGCGCCACGACAACAACGTTGACAGCGGCGCTCGCGAGAGACGCTAGGACCGCACCCGCCGCTGCGACCGAGGGCCCCACTTGTCCGTGGGCGGCCAATGTCGCGCCCGAGGCCACCGCGGAGGCGCTCGACACAAGTCCACCGAGGGCGCTGACGACGTAGAACCCGGCCGGTCCGGCCAGCTTTTGCGCAGCGGCACCGAGCACCGCCAAACCGACGAAGAGAGTCCCGTACTTGAGCACGGCGGAGATTTTAAACGGCGACTCTAGAGGCAAGGATGGGGCCTCTGAGTCTTGCCCACCGGTGCGGCGTAAAGGTAAGAAAACCAGGGCAACACTGCCGAACAGCATCAACCCCAAAGGCAGAGCAGCTCGCACAAGGGCCGGTAGAGAGAGTAATCCAAGGAGTAGTGCGTTCCGGAGCCCCATCGCCAATGTCGCCAGAATCACGGAGCGGTAAGCAACGTTGGCGACCGCACCCGCCGTCTGACGAACACGTGCCGCAACTTCGGTAACGGTGACGGTGCTGTTAACCAGCCCGCCCAGAAAACCGGTCAATTCCATCCCGCGCGGCCCGGCAATCTTCCAAAGTACGTAGTTCGCGAAGCCAATCGCTGCGATGAGGATGACAGTGACGAGGACGGCGCGAGGCGCAATGAGGCCCCATCGATCTACGGCGTGATCGGGCAGTACCGGGTAGATGCCGAAGGCCAGCACGGAAAGGAGGATGGCGCTCCGTAACTCGTCGGCGGTCAGACGGTGGCTGAAGCCCGCGAGCCGTTCCTTCCAAGCGAGCAGTCCGGCGCTCACAACGGCAACTGCCGCCGGCGTCACCCGGTGCCCGAGACCGCACATGATTCCCGTGAAGCCTGTGACGAGAAGCGCTGCGGAAGTGGTGAGCTCCGCGCCCTGGTTGGCGCGAAGTGACTGCCAGTTGAGGAATCCCACCAGGACGCCGAGCAGCGCCAACGACATCAGCGCGAATGCCGGGCCGAGCAGTCCGCCAAGGGCTCCAAGGAGCGCGGCGAACCCGAAGGTACGAAGTCCCGCTTCCTTGCCTCGCCACTCGCGCTCGAGCCCCACGAAGAGCCCGACAGCAAGCGCCAGCGTCACGCGCGACAGCGTCTGGAGTGCAGGCCAAGCTGCAACCTGAGGAAGAGCATCCACCGATATAGCCTCAACCAGGATTGTGACGCGTCACCCGTGAGGCGCAAGGGTCCACAGCCTGGAATATTCGGGCATGCGCTTTCAAGCGCTAGGGACCGCACCTGGCTTGAATCGGGCGCCTAGGTGGACGAGGCCAATTCGTCAGGGCGAGAGTTTCTAAAGACTAGCGTCGAAGCCAAGGCAGGGTGAGGTAAACGCAAGCCAGCATGGCGACCGCCGGAACAACCCAAACCCCGGTCCAGCTCCATCTCGTCCAACGAGCGGGAAGGAAGGCGGCAATGCCGCCAACGACGAACGCTCCAAGCGCCGCTGTCGCCCCCCGTCCGTACCAGTACATCGCAGGCAGGCCGACAGCAGGCGCCAAATCCTGTGGATGCTGCGTCCCCGAGACGACGATTCCGAGCGTCGGAAACACGGTAAACAGAGCAACGTCGCGCGCGACGGCAAAGACGTAGAAGGCCGCGAACGCCGTCCCGAAGACGTGGGCGAATTTCCGAAAGGCGTCCGAGACTTTCACGAGCCGAAACCCATGAGGTTGTTGGTGAAGTGCCCCATGAGAAAGCTCCACCAGACGATGAATGCTAGTAGTGAGGTAAGGGCAACTCGCTTTCGCGGCGACTCGCCCGCACTCGGCCATCGCCAGCACACCCAGTAGGCAGGGAGAATTGCGAGGCCGATGGCTCCGAAGTGTTCCTTGAGGTCGAAGAGGCCGAGGGTCTGCCAGTGGCTGGACCTCTCCAGTGCCGGCCTGATGCCGATGCAGAAGTATAGGTAGACGACCGCGCCCAGCGTCGCCGTGGCCAAGTAGAGAACTACGACCGCCCCCGCGAAAGCGGTCGGCGGCACCGTGCGAAATCGGCCGAAGAAGGAAGTTGGCCGAATGCTGGCCGGCGCCCAGCTAGCCAGCGCCTGGTGGGTGATGGCCCCGAGCAGCGCGACGGCCACGAGGCCATGAAGGATGACAAGGGCTGTCGGGACGAGGCGACTCATGCTTCCATCCCTCGAGCTTACTTGTAGAGCTCCACGGTCTCGAACGGCGCCGCTGACTGCCACGGCCGGAAGCGCTTCAAGGTGAACCTGGTCTTCTGTCCGGGTTTCACGTCCACCAGCACGTAGTTGTAGTCCTCCTTAGGTGCCTCGCCCTTCCAGTAGAGGTCTGGTGGATAGTCAGGAGGTACCTTGACGCTCGTCCGCCCAGGGAGAATCGGGTCTTGCTCGGCCCCGCCCCCCCCCAACATGAGATATTTCACCCCGTCCACATCGTACATCTCCGTCGTGTGGATGTGGCCATTGAAGACGACGACCTCCATGTCCTTGGCGTAGGCGGCGATGACTTTGTGGGGGTTGTCAGGAGCCGGAATGGCGCCAAACCCCGACCGAGCGAACACGGGGTAGTGGAAGGTGATGAAGACCTTGCGAATGCCCTTGCTCTTGGCTTCCTCCATCCACTTCTGCAATTGCTTCATCTGCTCCGCATACCTCGGGCGGTC
>JBKQJL010000070.1:0-12102 GCA_052147975.1 Myxococcaceae bacterium | reverse complement strand
TCTGCCAGGGGCCCGCAGCGTGCGGGTGCGGACCGAGCTGTTGGATGACTTTCTCGAGCTCGCCGGCGAGCTGCTGCTCGCCACCGCCCGTCTTCGGGAGCTGGGAAAGCGCCTTCCCGAGACGCAGCGCCCGGCGCTGGAGGAGGGGGTGGACCGCTTGCATGGCCTGGCCAAGGACATGCACAACCAGGTGATGGGCGCCCGCATGACACCGGTGGCCGTGGTGACCGACCAGCTGCCGCGTGCCGTCCGGGACGTCGCCCGACGCCGAGGCCGGGAGGTGGACCTGGAGGTGGAGGGGGCCGACATCGAGTTGGACCGGGCCATTTTGGATGCGCTGGCCGAGCCGCTTCTGCACGTGCTGCGCAACGCCATCGACCATGGCATCGAGGACGCCGAGGCCCGGCTGGCCGCCGGCAAGCCGGCGCGCGGCCGGGTCACCGTGACCGTGCGCCGGGCGCGCGACCGGGTCCACATCGACGTCGCCGACGACGGCAAAGGCATGGACGAGGGAGGGCTGCGCGCCTCGGCAGTGGCCCGGGGGGTGCTGACCGCCGAGGCGGCGGCGCGGCTACCCCGGGGCGAGGCGCTGCTGTTGGCCTGCCTCCCCGGCGTTTCCACGGCGCGCGACGTGAGCGACATTTCAGGCCGAGGCGTGGGCATGGACGCGGTGAAGAAGGCCGTCGAGCGGGTGGGCGGGACGCTGGAGTTGGCCTCGGACAGCGGACGCGGCACCTGCGTCACCTTCCGGCTGCCGCTCACCGTCGCCGTCCTCCAGCTGCTGTTGGTGCAGGCCGGCGGCGAGGTGCTGGGCCTTCCCATCACCAAGGTGCTGGCGGCGGTGGAGGCTCCTGCGGTGGAGGCGGGCTCGGCGGCGCGCGTGTTGCGGTATGACCAGAGGCTGGTGCCCGTCCATGGGCTGGCCAGCTTGCTGGGCTTCCCCGAGAGCGAGGTGCGGGGGCAACGGCCCTTCGTGGTGATGGAGGCGGAGCCAGGGCCGGTGGCGCTTGCGGTGGACGTTCTGGTGGGGCAGGAGGAAGTGGTGCTGAAGGCGCTCTCCCGGCCTCTGGACCAGCTGCCTGGCCTGGCCGGCGTCACCATCCTCGGCAGTGGGCGCCCCGTCTTCATCCTCGACGTGCCGCGGCTGTTGGGTTGAGGGTGTCGACGTCGCTGAATGAGGTGCAGCGGGATGCGCTGCGCGAGCTGGCCAACGTCGCCGCCGGCCGGGCCGCCTCCGTCCTGTCCCGGCGGCTGGCCGGCGAGCGGGTGCATTTCCAGCCGCCGGAGGCCCGCAGCCTCTCGCCGGCGCAACTCACCCTGCGGCTCGGCGGAGAAGGGGCGGCGCGGGTGGCCGCCGGCCTCGAGGTGGACGGCCCGGTGCAGGGCGTGCTGTGGCTGGTATTTGCCTTGGAGGACGCCGCCTGGCTGGCGGCGCAGCTTCTCGGCGACCCCGGCCGGGGCGAGCCGGGGGTGGACGAGGCCCTGGGCGGGACGGCGCGCGAGGCGCTGGCGGCGGCGGTGCAGGGCATGGGAAGGCTGACGGGGCTTTGCCTGCAGCCCGCCTCGGCCCTGCTGCGGCGCTGCTCGGCGCCGGTGTTGGCGAAGAGTCTCTGCCGGGAGCCGTCGCCCTTGGTGCTGGAGGCGCACTTACAAGGGCGAGCCTTTACCGCCGAGTTTCTGTTTCTGCCCCTGTCCGGCACGCTGGAGCCTCTGTTGCTTTCCCTCCGCGTGGGTTGAACTCAAGAGGAGTCCTCACCTCCCATGGACGCCCCCTCGCTCAAGAAGTTGCTTCGCCGGGTGGCCTCGGGCCGGGCCAGCGTCGAGGACGCGGCTCGAGCGCTGGCCGACCTCCCCTTTGCCGAGCTCGGCTACGCCACGGTGGACACCCACCGCAGCTTGCGTTCCGGCTTCCCGGAGGTGGTGTACGGCGAGCGCAAAAGCCTTCAGCAGCTGGAGGGCATTGTGGCCGCCCTCGCTGGCCGGGGGCAGCCGGTGCTGGTGACGCGGCTGGGTGCGGACAGCGCCGAGGCGCTGCGGCGGCGCTGGCCGGCGTCGCTGTGGCATGCCGAGGCGAGAATTCTGCATTTGCCCCAAGGCCGGCGTCCACGGGCGGGGCGGGTGGCGGTGGTGTGCGCCGGGACGTCGGACATTCCGGTGGCGGAGGAGGCGGCCGTCACCGCCGACGCCCTGGGTGCGCAGGTGTCGCGGGTGTACGACGTGGGCGTGGCCGGGCTCCACCGGCTGTTGCGTCGCCGCGCCGAGGTGCAGCAGGCCGACGCCGCGGTGGTGGTGGCCGGCATGGAGGGGGCGCTGGCCTCGGTGGTGGGCGGTCTGGTGGGCGTCCCGGTGGTGGCGGTGCCAACCAGCGTGGGCTACGGAGCCAACCTGGGAGGCCTCTCGGCACTGCTCACCATGGTGAATTCCTGTGCCCCCAACGTCGCGGTGGTCAACGTGGACAATGGGTTTGGCGGAGGCTTCTACGCCGCGCTGGTGTCCCGGGGCCGTCGCCGGTGAGCCGCCGCATTCTGTACCTCGAGCCGGTGGGCGGCATCGCCGGGGACATGTTTCTCGCCGCGGCGCTGGACTTGGGGGTGCCCCAGCGGGAGCTCGAGGAGGGGCTGCGCAGTCTGCACCTCGGCGACTGGCGCCTCGTCGCGTCGGCCGCCCGACGGGGAGGCCTCAGTGGGACTCACCTCGCGGTGGAAGTGCCGCCCCCCGAGCCCGTCGGCCACCGGGCGCTCTCGGAAATACTGCGTCTGCTGTCCGCCTCCACGCTTCCCCTGCGCGCCCGGGAGCGCGCCCGCGCCCTCTTCGAGGCCCTCGGCCGGGTGGAGGCCGCCATCCACGGCGTCCCCCTCGAGGCGGTGGAGTTTCACGAGGTGGGCGCGGTGGACTCCCTCCTCGACGTGTGCGGGGCAGCGCTGGTGCTGGAGCTGCTCGGCGACCCGGAGGTGCTGTGCGGGCCTGTCCCCTTGGGCAGCGGCAGCGTCCAGACAGCCCATGGGCAACTGCCCGTCCCGGCGCCGGCCACCCTGGCCCTGCTGCAGGGGCTTCCGGTGCGCTACGAGGGCGTCGGCGAGCTCACCACCCCCACCGGGGCGGCGCTGGTGCGGGTGCTGTGTCGCGTCGCGACGCCGCCGCCCATGGTGGTGGAGCGCGTGGGGTATGGCCTTGGGACGCGTGAGTTGGCGGACAGGCCAAATGTCCTCCGGGCGACACTTGGGCACCCTTCGGCCGAAGTCGACGGCGGGACGTACGTCCTGGAAACCAACTTGGACGACTGTAGTCCGCAGCTGTTGGCCAGCCTCTTGGAGCAGCTGTTGGCGGCCGGGGCGCTGGACGCCTGGGTGGCGCCCGTCACCATGAAAAAGGGCCGGCCAGGGCACCTGCTTGGGGCGCTGGTGGGGGCGGAAAGACGGGAGGCACTGGTGCAGCTGGTGTTGCGCGAGTCCACCACCTTGGGCGTGCGGACGTTTGCAGTGGAGCGGACGACGCTGGCGCGGCACCATGTCAGCGTGCAGACGCGGTACGGGCCGGTACGCATCAAGGTGGGCAGCTGGGGAGGGGAGGCGCTGAATGCGGCGCCAGAGTACGAAGACGTCCGGGCACTGGCGGAAGCGGCCCGCGTCCCGGTGAAGCAGGTGTGGGCTGAGGCGCTCGCCGCATACACGGCCATGGGCTAAGGCGTTGGCAAAAGGACAAAACACAAGGAGCGAGGCATGGCGCAAGAACAACCGTGGGACCAGAAGATGATGGATTACCTCAAGGCAGCCGGGGAGGAGCTGCGCCGGACGGGGGAGGAGCTCAAGGCCGAGTCCCAGCGAGTGCTCGACGAGATGACCGACCCGGAGATGAGGACCAGGCTGAAGGAGCGCCTTCACCAGCTGGGCAAGGCTGCAAAGAAGACGGCGGCAGAGGCCTCGGCCAAGCTGCAGGAGGCCATCTACGGAAAGGCCCCGAAGACCGCCCGCAAGCCCCGGAAGGCAGCCAAGAAAGCCAAGAAGCGCCCGGCCAAGAAGGCGTCACGCCGTCGGGGCTGACGGGCCCCGCCGGACGGTGGGCTGTGCCATAGTCCCGACTCAACGTGGCCACTGGAAAGGGCAAGTTCTCCGCCGACATTGGCGAGGACGTCATCGCCGCGGCCCTGGACAGCGTCGAGCAGCGCACTCGCTCCGGCGAGGCGCCGGCCGTGGATGCTGCTTCCATCGCTGCTGCAACGGCCGAGGCACCCCCTGTGCCGGCGGAGCCGCACCCAGAAGCGTCGCCCCAGCGCCTCGAGGTGGCCGAGGCCAAGGTGGCCGAGCTCGAAGCCCAACTCAAGTCCGAGCATGAGCGCGCCCTCCGGGCCGCCGCCGACTTGGACAACGCCCGCAAGCGCGCCCAGCGCGAGCTGCAGGAAGGCACCCGGTTCGCCAACGAGCGACTGCTGAAGGACTTCCTTCCGGTGCTGGACAACCTGGAGCGCGCCCTCGGACATGGGAGCGCCACCCGGGACTGGGCCAGCCTCGAGCAGGGCCTGCAAATGACGCGCAAGCAATTTGAGGACACCCTCGCACGGCACGGAGCGCGTCCGCTGGTGGCGGTGGGCCAACCTTTTGACCCCAACCTGCACGAGGCCATGGGGACCGCCGAATCCACCGAGGCGGCGCCCAACTCTGTGGTGTCCGAGGTGCTCCGGGGCTGGATGCTGAACGACCGGCTGGTTCGGCCGGCGCTGGTGACGGTGGCTCGGCCCCCGGTGGTGGCCGGGGAGGCTGCGTCGCCTGAAGGCCGCGCTGAGTACACCCCAGCGCCCGACAAAGGGGCTCCCTAAGCGATGAGCAAAGTCATCGGCATCGACCTTGGGACCACCAACTCCTGCGTCGCCGTCATGGAGGGCGGCGAGCCGGTGGTCATCCCCAACAGCGAGGGCAGTCGCACCACCCCCTCCATTGTCGCCTTCACCGACAGCGGCGAACGGCTGGTGGGCCAAATCGCCAAGCGCCAGGCGGTAACCAACGCCGAGAACACCCTCTTCGCGGTGAAGCGCCTCATCGGCCGCAAGCTCGAGACCCCCGAGGCCAAGCGCGCCGTCACCGCCTCGCCCTTCAAGGTGGTGGCCTCCCCCAGCGGGGACGCGTGGCTGGACGTCCGGGGCAAGCTGCTCAGCCCGCAGGAGGTCTCGGCGCAGGTGCTGTTGAAGATGAAGCAGACCGCGGAGGACTACCTGGGGGAGCCGGTCACCGAGGCCGTCGTCACCGTCCCCGCCTACTTCAACGACAGCCAGCGTCAGGCCACCAAGGACGCGGGCCGCATCGCCGGGCTGAACGTGCTGCGCATCATCAACGAGCCGACGGCAGCGGCGCTGGCCTATGGCCTCGACCGGGGCAAGGACAACAAGAGCGAGCGGGTCGCCGTCTATGACTTGGGTGGGGGGACCTTCGACATCTCCATCCTCGAGCTCAACGGCGGCGTGTTTGAGGTGAAGAGCACCAACGGCGACACCTTTCTCGGCGGCGAGGACTTCGACCAGCGAATTGTGGACTACGTCTCCAAGCGCTTCCTCGAGCAGAATGGCATCGACCTGCGCAAAGACCGGATGGCGCTGCAGCGGCTGAAGGAGGCCTCCGAGCGGGCCAAGCACGAGCTGTCCAGCGCCACCGAGACGGAGTTGAATTTGCCCTTCATCACCGCCGACCAGAGTGGCCCCAAGCACCTCATCGAAACGCTCGACCGCGCCACCCTCGATTCGCTGGTGGCGGACCTCATCGAGCGCACCATCGAGCCGTGTCGCATCGCCCTTAAGGACGCCGGCCTGCAGCCCCAGGCCATCCACCAAGTCCTCCTGGTGGGAGGCATGACGCGCATGCCCAAGGTGCAGCAGCGGGTGAAGGAATTCTTCGGGAAGGAGCCGCACAAGGGCATCAACCCGGACGAGGTGGTGGCGGTGGGCGCCGCCATCCAGGGCGGCGTGCTGAAGGGAGAGGTGAAGGACGTCCTGCTCCTCGACGTCACCCCGTTGTCCTTGGGCGTGGAGACGGCCGGAGGCGTCTTCACCAAAATCATCGACAAGAACACCACCATCCCTTGCAAGAAGGGGCAGGTCTTCTCCACCGCCGTGGACAACCAGCCGCTGGTCAGCGTGCACGTGCTCCAGGGCGAGCGCGAGATGGCGGCCGACAACAAGACACTGGCCCGTTTCGAGTTGGTGGGCATCCCGCCGGCCCCCCGCGGCGTGCCGCAGATAGAAGTCTCCTTCGACATCGACGCCAACGGCATCGTCCACGTCAGCGCCAAGGACTTAGGCACCGGCAAGCAGCAGCAGGTGCGGGTGGTGAGCAGCTCCGGGCTGTCGGAGAAAGAGATTTCGGCGATGGTGGCCGACGCCCAGACGCACCAGGCCGACGACAAGCGCAAGAAGGAGGTGGCTGACCTCCGCAACAGCGCCGACGGGCTCCTCTACACCACCGAGAAGAGCCTGGAGGAGTACTCCAACGTGCTCAACCAGAGCGACATCGCCGAAATCCGCGCCGACATGGAGGCGCTGAGAAAAGTGCTCAACACCGCCGAGCCGGCCGCCCTCAAAGAGGCGGTCCAGCGGCTGGAGGGCAGCGCCTACCGCATCGCCGACGCCATCTACTCCGACCAGGAGAAGACGGCCGGCTAGCGCCGCTGGTGGTCCCGCCGGAGGGCGGAGCGCCCTTTCTAGGGGGCCCCGGCCAGCGGTCGAATCTCGCGCGCCGACAGCCAGAGAAACCTCCACCCCAGGGCCACCGCCACGGCGCTCAAGCCGGCGGCCAGTCCCCACCAGATGCCGAAGACGCCCTGGTGGGCCCAAAAGCCCAGCCCCAGCGCCACCGGCAGCCCCACCGCCCAGTGGCCCACCACGTTGGCGACGAAGGTGAAGTGCGTGTCCCCGGCGCCGCGCAACACCCCGGCGCCCACCGCCTGGATGCCGTCGGACACCTGGAAGACGGCGGTGACGCCGAGCAACGGGACGGCCAGCCGGGCCACCTCGGGCGAATTCGTCATGAGCGCCACCAGGCCGGCTGGAAAGAGGAGAAACACCGCCGCGGTGCAGGCCATGAAGGCGGTGCCCAGGGCGAAGGCCAACAGCCCCGTCCGTCGGGCCAGCGGCGTGTTGTTGGCTCCCACCGCGTAACCGACGCGGACGCTGCCGGCGTTTCCGAGGCCCGCGGCGAAGGTGAAGCTGAGGGAGGCGTACATGAGGGCAATTTGGTGGGCGGCCAGACTGGGGGCCCCGAAGAGGCCGGCCAGAAAGCCGGCCAGGGAAAACAGCCCCACCTCAGCGCAGTAGTGCAGCCCGACGGGGAGGCCCACCCGAAACAGCTGGGCCAAGTCCTTGGGGAGTGGAGCGGCCAACCCCCGGTGGGCTCCGGCTGGCAGCCGCACGCGGCCCACCACCCAGGCCAACACCAACACCTCCAACAGGGTGGAGACGCTGGTGACCAGGGCCGAACCGGCCGCGCCCATGGCCGGGACGGCCCGCAACGGGCCCGTCCACCCGGGCAGCCCCTGGCCGCCGAAGACGAAGAGCCAGTCTCCGAGGAAGTTGACGACGTTTGCGCCGAGCACCGCGTACAAGAGCCAGCGTGCCTGGCCAATGGCCTGCAGGTAAGCGCGCGCGGCGAAGAAGAGAAGCGTCGGCAACAGCCCCGGGACTCGCCACACCATGAAGTTGCTGGCGCTCTCGGCCACCTCCGCCGGAATGCCGAAGGGCCGCAGCAGCCAAAGGGTGGCGAGGATGGGGAGCGCCAACGCCACGCTGGCGAGGGCTGCCGCGTACACCGCTTGCCAGTAGAGGCGTCGCGCGCGGACGCTGTCCCCCGCGCCCACCGCCTGGGAGATGAGGGGGTCGGCGCCCGTCAACAGGCCGATGCCGAAGAAGGCCAGGGCGAAGAAGAGGGCATTGCCAAGCCCCACCCCGGCCAGCTGCACGGCGCCGGCCCGTCCCACCACGGCTGTGTCCACCGCCCCCATCAACGAGTGCCCGGCCTGCGTCAAGGCGAGCGGCAGCGACAGGCGGAGGAGCTCGCGGAATTCCCGCGCGGCGGCGCGATGGCGTACGGGAGCGCTCAAGGGGTGCATGGCGGGACCGCCGGGCTTCTCGCACACCCCCTCGCTCGGCGGCGAGCCAGGGGTTGGTTTTTCTGCCCGGGCCCATGTCCGGGCCCGCGGCGCGCCAGCGTCCGCCCAGGGCGGCCTCAGCCCTCCACGGGAGGCCGCTTCGGCGACGCGCTCTGGCCTTTCCCTGCTAGAGAGCGAGGCTTTGTTGTGGCCGTTGGCCCTTTCCCGAGGGTTTGGGCCGTTTTTCGGAAGGGGACGGGAGGCTGGGCTTCGGGAAGGGAAATTTCGCGAAGCCCCACGCAGTTTTCAGCGGAAGAGGACATGGGCAAACGACATCTCATGGCTGTGCTGGTGGCCGGGCTGGGGGTGGCCGCCGCGACTGGATGCCAGGACTTGAATTACGACTGTGCCGGCATTTGCGGCGACACCGTCGGCAACGGTGACTTTGAGGGCGTCATTGCCGCGGCCAGCGAGGTGGACGCCATCAACCAGTGCCTCTCCAAGCTGGGCTGCGACGCTGGCTTTCAGGCGAATTGCAACTGCTACCTCCAACAGACGGAGGTGCAAGCCACCCACCCCAACCAGGCTTCCCAATAGCCGCCGTGGCGCCGCCGGCCCTCATCGACTTCTTCTACGAATTCGCCAGCCCCTACGCCTGTCTGTCGGCCCTGCGCATCCGGACGCTGGCCGCACGGGTGGGCGTCGCCGTGCGTTGGCGGCCCTTCTTGCTGGGCCCTATTTTTCGCGCGGAGGGCCTGGCCGACAGCCCCCTCAACGTCTTCCCGCTGCGCGGCGCCTATGCCAGGCGAGACGTCGCGCGCCGGGGTCGGCGCTATGGCTTCGAGGTCCGCTTCCCCTCGAGTTTCCCGAGAAACAGCGTGCTGGCATCTCGGGTGGCGCTGCTGGCGCTGAAGGAAGGGTGGGGCGAAGCCTTCAGCGAAGCGGTGTACCGCGCTGAATTTTCAGAGGACGAGGACATCGCCTCGGCCGAGGTGGTGGGGGCGCTGGTGCACGCCCAAGGGCACCAGCCGGAGCGCGTCCTCGAGGCGGCGCAGACGCCCGAGGTGAAGGCGGCGCTGCGGGCTCAAGTGGAGGCGGCGCAGGCCCTGGGGGTGTTTGGGGCCCCCAGCTTCCAGGTGGCCGGAGAGCTCTTCTGGGGCGACGACCGACTTGAGGATGCGCTGGACTGGGCACGCGGTCAGCGATGAGACTCAGGGGGGGTGGCAGAAGCGCTGCCTTGACCCCTGCGGCGCCCTCCCCCTAGAAGACCTCGGCCTGCTTCCGCCGTCTGTTCGAGAGGGTTTCCCCATGCGAACGCACCTGGCCGTCAGCGCAGCCCTCGTGCTGCTCGTCGGCTGCGAAAAGAAGTCCGCCGCGCCGGCGGCGGCGCCGGCCGCGCAGGCGCCCTCGGTGGCCCCCACCGGCAACACCATCCTCATCGGCGAGGTGTTTTCCCTCACCGGGGGGCAGGCCACCTTCGGCATTTCCAGCCGAAACGGCATCGAGATGGCAGTCAAAGAGGCCAATGCCGCCGGAGGGGTGAAGGGCAAGAAGCTCGAGACGCGCGTCTACGACGACCAGGGCAAGCCCGAGGAGGCAGCCAATGCCACCACCCGGCTGGTGAACCAGGACAATGTGGCGGTCATCCTCGGCGAGGTGGCGAGCACCAACTCCATCGCCATGGCCAACGTCGCCCAGCCCGCCCGGGTGCCGATGATTACGCCCACCTCCACCAACCCCAAGGTCACCGAGATTGGCGACTACATTTTCCGGGTCTGCTTCATTGACCCCTTCCAGGGCTTCGTGATGGCCAAATTCGCTCGCGAGAATCTGAAACTCAACAACGTGGCGGTGCTGCGAGACCTCAAGAGCGACTACTCCACTGGCCTGACCGACGTCTTCACCCGAAAATTCACCGAGATGGGCGGCAAAATTGTGGCGGTCGAGACCTACAACCAGGGCGACAGCGATTTTCGAGGCCAGCTCACTGCCATCAAGCGGGCCAACCCGGATGGCATCTACATTCCCGGCTACTACAGCGAGGTGGGAGTCATTGCTCGCCAGGCGCGGGAGCTTGGGCTGACGGTTCCCCTCATGGGCGGAGACGGTTGGGACAGCGAGAAGCTCTTCGAGCTGGGGGGAAGCGCGGTGGAGGGCCACTACTTCAGCAACCACTACAGCTCGGACGACCCAGCACCTCGGGTGCAGAAATGGGTGGCCGCTTACAAAGCGGCCTACGGGTCCGTGCCCGATGCACTGGCGACGCTGGCCTATGACGCGGCCGGGGTGGCCATCGACGCGATGAAGCGGGCACCGGACCTCTCGGGGAAGAGCCTGCGCGACGCCATCGCCCAGACCAAAGACTACCCGGGCGTGGCCGGCATCATCACGCTCGACGCGCGGCGCAATGCATTCAAGCCGGCAGCGGTCCTCAAGGTGGGCAAAGGCAAGTTCGAGTACGTCACAACAATCAATCCCTGATGGGCGACCTCGTCCAGCACCTCATCAACGGGCTCGCCGCCGGCACCATCTACGCCCTGGTCGCGCTCGGCTACACCATGGTGTACGGCGTTTTGAAGCTCATCAACTTCGCTCACGGCGACGTGATGATGGTGGGGACTTTCGTCGCCTACGCCGCCGCCCGTGCGCTCGGCCGGCCTGCGCAGAGCTCGCTGCTTGGCGTGGCCGCCATTTTCCTGGTGGCGATGGGGGGCTGTGCGCTGTTGGGGTTGGTCATCGAGCGCTTCGCCTACCGGCCCTTGCGCGAGAAGCCACGCCTCACCGCCCTCATTACGGCCATTGGCATCTCCTTCACCCTCTCCTATGGCTTCCAGCTGGATTTCGGGCCGCTGCCGGGCGCGGCCCCCCGGGCCTTCCCGGAGATTATTCCTCCCCGGGAGTGGCTCGTCTTCGGCGACCGCACCGTCGTCATCTGGAACTGGCAAGTCATCTCGCTCGGAATTGCCCTGTTGCTGATGGTGGCGCTCCAGGCCTTGGTGTACCGAAGCCGCTTCGGACGGGCCATGCGGGCGGTGTCCTTTGACCACCGGACGGCGGCGTTGATGGGCATCCCGGTCGACCGCGTCATCGCGCTGACGTTCATGCTGGGCAGCGCCCTGGCGGCGGGCGCGGGCATCCTCTTCGCCATCAAGGACACCGTGGTCCAGCCGTTGATGGGCCTGTACGTCGGGCTGAAGGCCTTCGTCGCTGCCGTCATCGGCGGCATTGGCAACGTCCCTGGAGCCGTGGTGGGCGGGCTGCTGCTCGGCCTGGTGGAGGAATTCGTGGTGGGCTACTCCTCCTCCAGCTGGCGGGACGCGGTGGCCTTCAGCTTTCTCATTCTGGTGCTGCTGGTGCGGCCCTCTGGCCTCTTCGGCAGCGTGACTGCGGAGAAAGTCTGACTTCGCGGATGGCCTCTCTGCCTGCACCGCTGCGCGGCGTCTTCCCGCTGTTGTTGGCGCTGGCGGTGCTGGGGGGGCTTCAAGTGGTGGTCGGCGAGCTGCCCTTCTTCGTCTACCTCTCCTCGCTGGTGGGGGTGAACGTCATCCTCGCCGTGTCCCTCAACATCGTGAATGGCATGACCGGCCAGTTCTCCATTGGGCATGCTGGCTTCATGGCGGTGGGGGCCTACGTCGGCGGAAAGCTGGCGCTGGAGATGAAGGACCTGGCCATCGCCGGTATCCCCCATGCCGTGTCGGACCAGCTGCAGCTGCTGGCCTCGCTGGCGGTGGGAGGAGCCGCAGCCGGGGTGGCGGGATTCTTGGTGGGCCTGCCCAGTTTGCGTCTGCGGGGGGACTACCTGGCCATCGTCACCTTGGGCTTCGGGGAGATGATTCGCGTCATTGTCTCCAACCTCGAGGTGTTCGGCCGTGCCCTCGGGCTGTCGGGCATCCCGCAGACCAGCAGCTTCATGATGATTTGGAGCTCCGTCTTCGTGGTGGTTCTGGTGGCGCGCCGAATTCAGGACAGCGCCCACGGGCGCTCGCTGCTGGCCATCCGCGAGGACGAGGTGGCCGCCGAGGCGATGGGGGTGGA
>JBKQJL010000069.1:0-16958 GCA_052147975.1 Myxococcaceae bacterium | reverse complement strand
CAGCCCATGTCGAACTTGCCTTTGAATTTCTCAATCCACTCCTTGGTGGGTTGGTGCGGGGCGTGGCTCCCGCCGGGCACGTAGTACACGAAGAAAGGCTTGTCGGGCGCAGAGGCGTTGAGGTCATTCATGTACCGAATGGCCTCGTCCGCCATGTCGGTGATGAGGTTGTAACCGGGCTTTCCAATCCACGGGTAAATCTGCGTGTGGTCGCGGAACAGGTAGGGAGTCCACTGGTCACTCTCGCCACCCATGAAGCCGTAGAAGTACTGAAAGCCCATCCCCGACGGCCATTGGTCGAAGGGGCCGGCCACGCTGTACTGGAAGCCCGGCGTGTTGTGGTTCTTTCCAAACCACGAGGTGGCGTAGCCGTTGTCGCTGAGGATGCGGCCGATGGTCGCATTGTCCGGGCCGATGATGGAGTCGTAGCCTGGGTACCCGGTGGAGAGCTCGGTAATGACGCCGAAGCCGACCGAATGGTGGTTGCGGCCGGTGATGAGGGCCGCCCGCGTCGGTGAGCAGAGCGCTGTGGAGTTGAATTCGGTGTAGCGCAGCCCCGCTTTGGCCACCCGGTCCAGCGCCGGCGTGGGGATGACGCCACCAAAGGTGCCACTCACCCCGTAGCCCTGGTCGTCGGTCATGATGAGCAGCACGTTGGGAGCGCCCTTGGGTGGAACCACCCGCGGCGGCCACCACGGCTTGGAGTCCTTGTAGCTTTCCTTAATGACCCCGCCGAACTTCGGCGGAGGCGGCGGCAGCTGCTTGCCGTCGATGGTGGTGGTGGCACTGGGAGAACCCAGAACGCCAGTGACTTGCTGGGCGGTCGCCGGGCCGGCTGCCCCCATTGCTGCGAGCAGCCACACCGTGTGTGCCCAGTGCCTCGTGTCGCGTTTCATGCCTTACCCCTCGTCGGAGAAACCGCGCCGTAGGCCGGAGACTGAGGACGGCACGGCCACCAGTGTCAAGGCTTTTGGACCAAGTGGCCGTGGAGCTTTCGCCTGTGGCGCCTTGTGTCTTCTTGGAAACGCCACCTGCTTGCGCCGAGAACGCTGAATGCATTACTGCCGCGGCTTGGGAGGGTCCAACGGATGCGAAGGCCAAAGGGGAGTTTGCTGTTGGCGGCTGTCCTGGCAGCTGCTTGCGCCAGTCAGAGCAGCTTTCTCAAGAGCAAGGAGCCGACAGCGGTCGACACGGCCCTGGCGCGCGGCCGTTTCGACCTCAACTGTCCGGGCGCCGGCGCGGCGGTGCTCTCGGAGGACTACATTCAGCCGGCCGTCGAGGGCCGCTGGGCCACGTCCGGCGTGACGCGAGCCGAGTACACCATCGGCATCGAAGGCTGCAACAAGCGCGAGACGTACGTCGTGATGTGTCAGGAGGGCAGCAGCACCTGCTTCGCCGCTTCCCGCGGCGGGGTGCAATACAACTACACCCAATAGCCGCCCCCCAAGGCGCCAAGTCCACCGCAGGGCATTTCGCCCCGGGGGGCCGCTCGAGTTGCAGGACGGCGCGCCGTCCCTGCCCCTCGGAAAAGCACGTGGCGGCTGTTAAAGGTCCTCGCCGTGCCCGCGCCGAGCGACCGATGGATGAGTCTGGCCAGTTTCGAGCGACTGGCCAGCCAGGGCGACCTCGTCCCGGTGTGGCGCGACGTGCCAGGCGACACCGAAACCCCCGTCTCTGCCTTCCTCAAGCTGCCCGAGCCGAGGCACGCCTTTTTGCTCGAGTCGGTGCAGGGTGGCGAGCGCTGGGGCCGCTTCTCCTTTCTCGGCGACTCACCGGTGGCGCTGGTCCGCCAGTCGGGCTCGCTGGTGACGGTGGAGGAAGGCGGACGGACCACCACCAGCGAAGAGCGTCAGCCGCTCGAGCCGCTCCGGCGGCTGCTGGGCCGGACGCGCTTCGTCCGTCCAGAAGGCTCGCCTCCCTTCGTGGGAGGGCTGGTGGGCTACCTCGGGTCCGGTGCGGTGCGCTGGTTCGAACCCCGCGTCCCCCAACAGCACGGGCCCGACCCGCTGTTTCCCGACGGCGAATGGATGCTCGCCCAGCGGGTGGTGGTGTTCGATAACTTCGCGCACCGCCTGCGCGTCTGGGCCTCTGTCCGGGTGCCCTCCTATGGCACCGTCGAGGCCGCCTACCGAGCCGCGGTCCAAGAGGCGGAGGTGCTGGCCGAGGCACTGCAGCGGCCCCTTCCGTCCCAGGCCTCCTTCGCGCCGCTGGGCAAGCTCGAGGACGGTTGGGAGCGCTCCGACTTCGAGGCGGCCGTGGCCCGCGCGCGGGATTACATCGCCGCCGGCGACTGCATGCAGGTGGTGCTCTCGCGCCGGCTGACCGCCGAGTACGCCGGCCCCCCCTTCCATCTGTACCGCGCGCTGCGCACCGTCTCTCCGACGCCGTACCTCTTCTTCCTGCGTTTCGGTGAGCGCGCCTTGGCCGGCGCCTCCCCAGAGCTGCTCGTCAGACTGCAGGGGCAGACGGTGACGGTGCGCCCCATTGCCGGGACACGGCCCCGCGGCATGAGCGCCGAGGCCGACGCACAGCTCGAGGCGGAGTTGCGCGCCGACCCCAAGGAGCGCGCCGAGCACGTGATGCTGGTGGACCTTGGGCGCAACGACGTGGGCCGTGTCAGTCGCCCCGGCACGGTCCGCGTCGAGGAGCGGGAGATGGTCGAGCGGTACAGCCATGTGATGCACCTGGTGTCCCAGGTTTCCGGGCAGCTGCTCGCAAAACGGGACGCCTTCGACGTGCTGGGGGCCTGCTTTCCGGCGGGAACGGTCAGTGGGGCACCGAAAGTCCGAGCCCTTCAAATTGTGGATGAGCTCGAGCCGTGTTCTCGGGGCCCCTACGCCGGCGCGGCTGGCTACGTCGGCTTCGACGGAGACATGGACTTGGCCATCGCCATCCGCAGCGTCGCCCTAAGCGGCTCGACTCTGCGGCTCCAGGCCGGAGCGGGAATTGTGTATGACAGCCAGCCAGCGGCGGAATACCAGGAGACGGCCCACAAGCTGCGCGCGGCGTTGGTGGCGCTGGCCGCCGACGGGGGCGAGGCGTGATTGTCGTCATCGACAACTACGACTCCTTCACCTTCAACCTGGTGCAGGCGCTGGCCGAGCTTGGAGCGGAGGTGGAGGTCCACCGCAACGACGCCATCGACGTCGCTGGCGTCCGGGCCCGTAACCCGGAGGGCGTGGTGCTCAGCCCCGGCCCGTGCACGCCGAAGGAGGCCGGAATCTCGGTGCCGCTGGTGGCCAGCCTCTCCGGAGCGGTGCCCATCCTCGGCGTGTGCCTCGGCCACCAATCCATCGCCTACGCTTTCGGAGGGACGGTGCGGCGCGCGCGCAACGTCATGCATGGAAAGACGTCCGTCCTGCGCCACCCGGGGGTGGGCTTGTTTGACGGCCTGGGGGACCCCCTGCTGGTGGGCCGGTACCATTCGCTGGTGGTGGACGCGCCCAGCTTGCCCGCGGCGCTCGAGGCTACCGCTTTCTCCCTGGAAGACGGCGAAGTCATGGCGCTCCGGCACAAGCACCACCCGACGGTGGGCGTGCAATTTCATCCCGAATCCATCCTCACCCCCGACGGCTCGCGTCTTTTGAGAAACTTTCTCGAGGGCCGTCTGTGCTGAAGCACGCCATTCAGAAGCTGGTGGAGCAGCGCGACTTGTCGACGGCCGAAGTCGAGGCGGCCTTCGAGGGTATTTTGGCCGGTGAGGCCTCTCCGGCCCTGTTGGGCGCCTTCCTGGTCGCCTTCCGGATGAAGGGGGAGACGCCGGAGGAAGTTGCCGCCGCCGCTGCCGTCCTGCGGCGCCGAGCCACGCCCGTCCGCGTCCCCGCCAACCGCGTCGTCCTCGACACCTGTGGCACCGGCGGCGACGGCGCCGGTACCTTCAACCTCTCCACTGCCGCTGCGCTGGTGGTGGCCGGCTCGGGCCAAGTGACGGTGGCCAAACATGGCAACCGCAGGGTTTCCTCGCGCAGCGGAAGCGCGGACGTGCTGGCGGCCTCCGGCGTCGACGTCGAGGCCCCGGTGGCTGTGGTGGAGCGTTGCTTGGAAGAATTGCACATTGGCTTCCTCTTCGCGCCGCTGCTCCACCAAGGCATGCGGCACGTGGCCGCCGTCCGCACGGAAGTCGGCATCCGGAGCGTCTTCAACCTGCTGGGCCCCTTGGCCAACCCAGCGCAGGCGCCGCGGCAGCTGTTGGGCGTGTACGCGCCCCAGCTGGTGCCAGTGGTGGCGCGGACGCTGGCCCAGCTGGGAAGCGAGTGCGCCTTGGTGGTGCATGGCGAGGACGGCCTGGACGAGGTGTCCCCCTGCGGGCCCACCCGTGCCGCCTGGGTGGAGGGTGGAGCCGTGCGTGAGCTCACCCTCACCCCCGAGCAAGCCGGCCTCGAGCGGATTTCCGGTGAGGCGCTGCGCGGCGGGGAGCCCGACGAGAATGCGCGCCGACTGGCGCGGCTATTGGAAGGCGAGGCCGGCCCTCTGCGCCAGGCGGTGCTGCTCAATGCCGCAGCCGCGCTGTGGGTGGCGGGCGCAGCCCAGTCGCTCGCGGAGGGCGTCCAGCAGGCGGCGCAGTCCATTGACTCAGGCCAAGCGCGGGCGCGACTGGCGGGGCTGGTGGCGCTCACCCGGGCGAAGGTGGGTGCGGCGTGAGGTGGCGCCCGCCGCGGGGCGTTCTGGCCGAGCTGGTGACGTCCGCCCGGGAGGACTTGCAGCGGCGGCGCCAGGCCCGCCCGGGCGTGCCGGCAGAGGCGGCACGCCTCCCCCGCCATTCTCCCCGCTTTCGTCAGGCGCTGCTGGGGGGTACCCACTTCCCGCTCATCTGCGAGGTGAAGCGCTCCTCGCCCTCGGCCGGGCCCATTGCCCCAGGGGCCAATGCGGCCGCCCGGGCCCTCTGCTATGCGCGCGGCGGGGCCCGCTGCCTCAGCGTCCTCACCGAGCGCCATCACTTCGGGGGTAGTCTGGAGGACTTGGTGCATGTCCGCGCTGCGGTCAACGTGCCGCTGCTTCGAAAGGACGTCGTGGTCGACCCCTACATGGTGGAGGAGGCGGCGCTGGCCGGCGCCGATGCCGTGCTGCTGATTGTCGGCGCGGTGGAGCGCCCGTTGCTCGCCGAGCTGGCCGCCAGCGCTGCCGCGCTGGGGCTGGACGCGCTGTTGGAGGTGGTGTCTCCGGAGGAAGTGGACGCGGCCTGGGCGCTCAACGCCACCCTGGTAGGTGTCAACGCCCGCGACCTAGAGACGCTGGAAGTGGACACAGCCCGTTTCGCCCGGCTGGCCCCGGCGCTGCGGGCACCGGGCAGGACGCTGGTGGCCGAGAGCGGCATTCGGACGGTGTCGGACCTCCGGCAGCTTGCCCAGGCCGGTGCAACGGCAGCCCTCGTCGGCGAAATTCTCATGCGGGCAGAAGACCCTGAGGCCGCGGTCCGCGCTCTTTCGGAGGCACCATGGCCGGCGTGAAGGTGAAGGTGTGTGGACTCACCCGGGCCGTGGACGTGCAGACCTGCGTGGACGCAGGCGTGGACGCCATTGGCTTCAACTTCTGGCCACAAAGCAAGCGCTACCTGACGCTGGACGCCGCCGAGCGCCTGGCGGCGAGCGTGCCCGCCCACCTGTTGAAGGTGGGCGTCTTCGTCCGGGCCCCGCCGGCGGAAGTCCGGCTGGCGGTGGAACGCGCCCGGTTGGGGGCGGTGCAGCTCCACGGCGACGAGGACCCGCAGGACTACAGCGGCGTCGGCGCCCCGCTGTGGCAGGTGGTGCGGATTTCCGGGCCGGAGTCCTTGCCGGGCATGCCCTCCCGGGCGGCCTCGGCGGTGCTGCTGGACGCCCACGTGGAAGGCCAGGGCGGGGGGGGCCGGCGCTTTGACTGGGCGTTGGTGCCCTGGGTTCGGGCCTGGCGACTGCCGGTGTGGCTGGCCGGGGGACTGACGCCGGAAAACGTCGGCGAGGCCATTGTCCGCGCCGCGCCAGACGGGGTGGACGTGGCCTCGGGCGTCGAGACTGCCCCAGGCGTGAAAGACGCAGCGCGGGTGCGCGCCTTCATGGCCGCCGTGCGGGCAGCGGAGACAAAGCCCTGAGGCCGGCCGGGCAGAGGCAGCCAGGCCGGTTTGGCCCGTACGGGGGCCGCTACGTGCCGGAGACACTCATCCCGGCGCTGGACGAGTTGGAGCGCGCCTGGGCCGAAGCCCGCCTCGACCAGGGCTTTTTGGACGCCGTCGCCCTGGACCTCCGCGACTTCGGCGGCCGGCCCACCCCACTCATGCTGGCCCGGCGTCTCACCCTCCACTTTGGCGGCGCGGAGGTGTGGCTGAAGCGAGAGGACCTGCTGCACACCGGCGCCCACAAGCTCAACAACACCATTGGGCAGGTGCGGCTCGCGCTCCGCATGGGCAAGTCGCGCATTATTGCCGAGACGGGCGCCGGCCAGCACGGCGTGGCCACCGCGGCCACCTGCGCGCGCTTCGGGCTGCGGTGCGAAGTCTTCATGGGCGCCGAGGACGTGCGCCGCCAGTCCCCGAATGTGCAGAGGATGCGCCTCTTCGGCGCCACCCTCAGGGCGGTGGACAGCGGCAGCCGCACGCTGAAGGACGCGATGAATGAGGCCATCCGGGCCTGGGTGACGCACGTCCGGGACACGTTTTACGTCATCGGCAGCGTGGCCGGCCCCCACCCCTACCCGACGCTGGTGCGCGAGCTGCAGCGAGTCATCGGCGAGGAGGCCCGGGCCCAGTGCCTGGAGCGCTTCGGGGCCCTCCCCGACGCGGTGGTGGCCTGTGTGGGCGGCGGAAGCAACGCCCTCGGCGCCTTCACCGCCTTTGTGCCGGATGCCTCGGTGCGTCTGGTGGCCGTGGAGGCGGCAGGCGAGGGACTCGGCACCGGCAAGCACGGCGCCTCGTTGTCCGCCGGGCGCTTCGGGGTGCTGCACGGCTCAGCCTCCAGCGTGCTGCAGACGCCGGACGGCCAGGTGGCCGAGGCCCACTCGGTGAGCGCCGGGCTGGACTACCCGGGCGTCGGCCCAGAGCTGGCGTACCTGCGCGACACAGGCCGCCTCGAGGTGCGGACCGCCACGGACGCGGAGGCCCTCGAGGCTTTTGAGGAGCTCTCTACCCTCGAGGGCATTCTCCCGGCTCTGGAGTCCTCACACGCCCTCGTCCGCGCTCGCGACGTGGCTCGGGAATTGGGCGCCGGGAGGCGCCTGCTGGTCAACCTCTCTGGCCGGGGGGACAAGGACTTGGCGCATGCCTTGGCAGAGATTGCCCGCCGGAGGCCGGAGGCGGCGCTGTGAATCGGCTCGAGCGCCTCTTCGCCGAGTCTCGAAGGACGGGGCACAAGGCGCTGGTGGTGTACGTTTGCGCCGGGGACCCGGACCTCGCCACCACCGAGCGCCTGGTGCCCCAACTGGCCGAGGCCGGCGCCGACGTCGTCGAGTTGGGGGTGCCCTTCTCGGACCCGCTCGCGGACGGGCCCACCATTCAAGCCGCCTCGCAACGGGCGTTGCAGTCCGGGACGACGCTGTCCGCCGTGCTGGCCCTGGTGGGACGACTTCGCCAGCGCGGCTGTGGCGTCCCCCTCGTCCTCTTCGGCTACGTGAACCCCATTCTCGCACTCGGGCTCGAGCGCTTCGTCAAGGAGGCGGCGGAGGCCGGTGCCGACGGCATCCTCGTCGCGGACTTGCCCCTGGAGGAGTCAGGCCCCCTGGCTGGGCGGGCCGAGGCTGCCGGCCTCTCGCTCGTCCTGTTGGCCGCGCCCACCACCCCCCCCGAGCGGCTCCGGGCCATTGCCGAGGCCACCCGTGGCTTCCTCTACTTCGTCAGCGTGACGGGCGTCACCGGTGCCCGAGCCGAGCTGCCGGGGGACCTCCCTGAAAAGCTGGCCGCCGCTCGGGCCGCGTCCAAGGCCCCGGTGGCCGTGGGCTTCGGCGTTTGCACCGCCGAGCAGGCCCAGGCGCTGGCCCGGCACGCGGACGCGGTGGTGGTGGGAAGCGCACTGGTGGAGGCCCTGCACGGCAGCGCCAGCGGTGCCGAGGGCTTGGCCCTCGTCCGGCGCCTCGCGGCCGCAGTCCGCTCGGCGGGGTGAGGACACTCGGCCCGGGCGCGGGTTGCCACCCGTGGCTTAGCCCGTTCCCCTGCCAGCCGGCGCGGAAGGGACGCCTGCGCATGGCCCTCCCGTGCAGGTGCACGGTGCAGGTGCCACACTGGGCCACGCCGCAGCTCCACTTGGTGCCGGTGAGGCCGAGGACGTCGCGCAGCACCCAGAGGAGCGGCCTATCGCCGTCGACCTCGAGATGCTTCGGCTCGCCGTTGAGGATGAAACTGAAGCTTGCCCTATCGACTCTCCTCTCGGCGCGCCAGGCCGAAGGGGCGCTCGTCCGGAAAAGAGGACGTCGCAGTCCCGGACGCCTCCCGCCCATCAGCGGCTCGCCCGGCCGACCGCTGGACGGCCTTGGGCGGCTCAGCGCAGAGAGGCTAGGAAGGCCAGGCCTTCCAGGTACGAGTCGAAACCCTTCCCAGAGAAGACACCCTGGCGGATGTCCTGCAAGACGCTGAATTGCCGCCAGGCTTCCCGTCGGCTGACGTCCGTCAGGTGGACTTCCACGCAGGGCAAGCCGACGGCCGTCACCGCGTCATGGAGCGCCCAGGAGGTGTGGGTGAGGGCAGCGGCGTTGATGAGCAGGCCCTGGGCCCATTTTCGCTCCGCCTGCAGGAAGTCGATGAGCGAGCCCTCGTGGTTGCTCTGGTAGCAGCGCAGCGCCACGCCCAGCTGCGCGGCTCGCGCCGAGAGACGCGCATCCAATTCGGCCAGCGAGGCCTTTCCGTAGAGGTGGGGCTCCCGCTCGCCGAGGAGGTTGAGGTTCGGCCCGTGCAGGACGAGGACATTCACAGGGCCTCCAGTGCGAGCTCCACCGCCTCGTCCAGCCGCTCGGTGGGGAGCGGCTCGACCGCTCCCTGGCCGATGGACAGCAACACCACGTAGCGGAGCGTCCCCCCCACCGCTTTCTTGTCCCGAAGCGCCAGCGTCCGCACCGCCTCGCGGCCGGGAGGCACCAGGCCCAATGGGCGCGGAAAGCGCTCGAGGAGAGCCAGGGCCCGGCCTTCGCTGGCCGCATCCAGGCGGCCGAGCCGACGCGACAACCGGACGGCCACCTTCATGCCCGCCACCACCGCCTCGCCGTGAGACAAAGAGGCGTAGCCAGTGGCCACCTCCAGGGCATGCCCGAGGGTGTGGCCGAAGTTGAGCAGCATCCTGAGCCCCGCCTCCCGCTCGTCGGCGGACACCACCTCCGCCTTGAGCGCCGCCGCGCGGGCCACCACCGCCTCCAGTCGCTCCCCCACCGGCCCCTCGGCCAGCCCTTCCAAGTCCCGCTCCAGCTCAGCGACGAAGTCGGCATCGCGCACCAGGGCAATTTTCACCACCTCGGCCAGCCCATTCCAACGCTCGCGCGGCGGAAGGGTGGACAGCGTCTCGACGTCGGCCACCACCTGCTCGGGCGGGTAGAAGGCGCCCACCAGGTTTTTCCCGAGGCGATGGTCGACGGCCACCTTGCCGCCAATGGAGGCGTCCACCTGGGCCAACAGCGAGGTGGGCACCTGCCACAGACGCATGCCGCGATGGAAGGTCGCCGCCACGAAGCCCCCGAGGTCCCCCACCACACCCCCGCCACAGGCCACCAACACGTCCGCGCGGCCAAAACCGGATTCGATGAGGCGTCCCCAGAAGACTTCGGCGGTGGACACCGTCTTGCTTGGCTCGCCGGGGACAATGCTCAGCACCGCCGGGGAATAGCCGGCCGACTCCAGGTTGAGCAGCAGCACCGGGCCCCAGGCCTCCAGCACCGTCGCGTCCGACACCACCGCCACCCGGCCCTGGAAGCCCGAGGCCCGCAGGCCCGGGCCCACCCCGGCCAACAGCCCCCGGCCCACCCGGACTGGGTACCGCCCCGTGGCCGAGGTTACCCAGGCGGTGACTGTCACGGCGACACCAGTGGCCCCTGGAGGGCGCGCAGCAGTCCGAGCACGGCGCCGGCCGCGGCCTCGGGGGAGAGGCCGTCGGTGCGCAGGCTGGCATCGGCCCGCCCGTACCAGCGCTGCCGTTCCCGCACCAGCGCCTCCAGCTGCGCCTGCGGCGCCTCCCCCCGCAGCAGTGGCCGCGAGGCGATGCCTCCCGGCTCGGCCAGAAGCCGCCGGACGAGCTCCGCCGGCGCCGCGTCGAGCGCCACCACCACGCCCGCGCGCCGCATTCGGCGCCAGGCCTCCTCGGCGCAAGGCGTCCCGCCGCCGAGGGCCACCACCGCCGGCTCGCCACCCTCGAGCTCGGCCAACGCCTCGGCCTCCCGTTGTCGAAAGCGCGCCTCGCCCTCGTTGGCGAAAAGGCTGGTCAAGCTTGCCCCGGCCCGCGTCTCGAGGTGGGCGTCCAAGTCCAGAAAGGGAAGCCCGAGCAGCCGCGCGAGCCGCTCGCCCACCGTCGTCTTCCCGGCGCCCATCGGCCCAATGAGGAAGACTTGGCCCAGAGAAGTCCGTGCCGACAGCCGCAGGCGGGCAAAGCCGTGGCGCAGCCCGGTCAGCGTGTCGCCGCCCAGTGCTTCCAGGACAGCGTCGGCCAACACCAGGCACACCATGGCCTCGCACACCACGCCGGCGGCCGGCACGGCGCAGGTGTCGCTGCGCTCCACGTGCGCTGGGACGGCCTGCAAGGTGCCGAGGTGCACCGAGGGAAGCGCCGCCGGGACGGTGGAGATGGGCTTCATGACGGCCCGAAGCACCAGCGGCTCACCGTTGGTGATGCCGCCCTCCAGCCCGCCGGCGTGGTTGCGGGTGCGCACCAGTCGGCCGCCTTCGAGCACCACCGGGTCGTGCGTGTCGCTTCCGTAGGCGCTGCCCCCTCGAATGCCGTCCCCCACCTCCACCGCCTTCATGGCCTGGATGGAGAGGAGCGCCGCCCCCAGCCTGGCGTCCAGCCGGCGGTCGGCCTGGACGTGGCTGCCCAGTCCGGGGGGAACGCCGGTGGCCACCACTTCGATGATGCCCCCGAGCGTGTCCCGCCGGGCCTGCGCCTCCTGAATGGCCAGCACCAGGCGCGCCGAGGCCGCCTCGGTGAGCGCCCGCGTCTCGGTGGCGTCGGCCAGAAGCGCCAGGCCCTCGGCGTCCTCGCGGAACAGCTGGGGCCGGACGTCGGCCGCGTCGTCCGCCTCCGCCTGGCCGATGCGGCGCACGTAGCTGCCCACCTGAATTCCCAACTCACGCAGCAGCGTGCGCGCTGCCGCCCCGAGCGCCACCCGCATGGCGGTCTCCCGGGCCGAGGCCCGCTCCAGCACGTCGCGCAAGTCTCCCGTTTGCCCGTACTTCAGGGCGCCGGCCAAGTCGGCATGCCCCGGCCGGGGGACGCGCACGGGCCGGGAGTCCAACGGCCCGGGCTCCACCCGCATGCGTTCCGTCCAATTCGCCCAGTCCCGGTTCCGCACCAGCAGGCCCAACGGAGAGCCCAGGGTCGAGCCGAAGCGCACGCCGCAGAGAATCTCCGCGGCGTCCGTCTCAATGCGCATGCGCCCGCCGCGCCCATAGCCCATTTGCCGGCGCGCCAAGTCCCGGTCGAGGTCCGCCGCTTGAAGTGGAAGGCCCGCCGGCAGCCCCTCGAGGATGCCCAACAGGGCTGGCCCGTGGCTCTCCCCGGCGGTGAGAAACCGGAGCCGAGAATTCACGCCCCACCCTCCCCTTGCAACTCGGTGTGCACCAACGCCGCCAACGCCGCGGGCGCCTCGGCGCCCGTCCACAGCCTCAGCTGCTCCAGCGCCTGGTGGACGAGCATCCACAGCCCGTCCACCGGCTGCGCCCCGGCCGCCCGGGCCGCCCGCAGCAGCGCCGTCTCGAGGGGTTGGTACACCATGTCCAGCACCGTGAGACTCGGGTGTAGCACGCACCCGGCCGGCAGCGCCGTCTCCGTCGGCCGCCCCAGCCCAACGGCACTGGCCTGGACAAGCACGTCGGCCTCGGCCAGGCAGGGCTGCACGAAGGCCGCCTCCAGCGGCACCACCCGGCCGCCGAAGGCCGCAGCCAGCGCCGCCGCCCTCTCTTCTGTCCGGTTGGAAACCCACAGGGCCGCCGCCCCGGAGGCCCGTGCGGCCTGGGCGGCGGCGCGGGCCGCCCCCCCGGCGCCCAGCACCAGGACGCGGGCGCCGGACAGGCTGACCCCGTGCGCGGACAGCGCCCGCACCACGCCCACCGCGTCCGTGTTGTGGGCCACCACGCGCCCGGCCTCGAGGAGGAGGCAGTTGGCGGCGCCCACGCGCTGGGCCGTCTCTGAGGCACCATCGGCCAGGGCCAGGGCCCGCTGCTTGTGGGGCAGCGTCACCGAGAGCCCCCGGTAGGCACCTTCCCGCGCGCGGGCGAGAAAGGCCTGCAACTCCGAGGGCGTCACGCGCTCGGCGGTGTAGTCGAGCTCGAGGCCCAGTCGGCGGCCGAGTGCGGCGAAGAGACGGGGGCTGGCGGAGTGGGCCACCGGGTCGCCCACCACCGCGTACCGGCCCGGCACCCTCACAGCTGCACCGCGCCGGCGGAACACGCCCCGAGCTGGGCGAAGAAGCCCGGGTAGGAGATGTCTGCCCACTCCGCCCCTTCCAGCGTCGTCTCCCCGTCAGCGACGAGCCCGGCGACGGCAAAGGCCATGGCGATGCGGTGGTCCCCGGCTGCGTCGAGGTAGGCGCCTTGAAGCCGGGAGGGGCCCTGCACCACAAAGCCGTCCGGCGTCTCCTCGACGTCCGCGCCCATGGCCCGCAGTGCCTGGCACACCTGCCGCAGCCGGTCCGACTCCTTCACCCGTAGCTCCGCCGCGCCGGACAGCCGTGTCACTCCTTGGGCCTGGCTGGCCACGACGGCCAACAGCGGGACCTCGTCCAGCAGCGAGGGCACCTCCGCCGGGTGGATGGTGGTGGCGGTGAGCCGCGCCCCGGCGCGCACGTGCAGGGTGGCGACCGGGTCTCCGGCCTCCTCCGGCGCTGGCTCCAGCCGCACCTCGGCTCCCATGCGGGCCAGCACCCGCAGGAAACCGGTGCGGGTGGCATTCACGTCCACGCCGGCGCAGGCCACGCTGGCGTTGGGGACGAGGGCCGCGGCGCCGACGAAGAAGGCCGCCGAGGAGGGGTCTCCCGGGACGCGGAGTCGCGCTGGCAGCGCCAGCGGACGCACCAGCCGCTCCACCAGCACCGTCCCGTCGGAGGCCACGCGCAGTGGCGCGCCGAAGGCGCGCAGCATCCGCTCGGTGTGGTCCCGCGAGGCCTCCGGCTCTCGAATGGACGTCACCCCGTCGGCCTGCAACCCGGCCAGCACCAGGCAGCTCTTCACCTGGGCGCTGGCCACACGCAGCTGGTGCGTGCGCCCCACCAGCGCCCCGCCCGCGAAGTGCAGCGGGGCGCACTCGTCCTGCAGCGTTGGGGTGCCCGCCGCCTGCGCCCCCATGGCCCGCAGCGGCGCCAGCACCCGCGCCATGGGACGCCGGCGCAGCGAGGCGTCGCCGTCCAGCGTGGCCACCACCCCGGCGCCGGCCACCAGGCCACTGAGTAAGCGCATGGTGGTCCCGCTGTTGCCGCACTCCAGGCGGTGGGAGGGAGGCAACAGGGCCCCCCGGCCCCGGACGACGAGCGCCCCGCCTTCCACGGCCCTTCGCTCGACGCCGAGCGCCTCGAGACAGGCGGCGGTGGAGCGAACGTCGGCTCCGGGGGCGAGGTGCTCGAGGCTGAGGGGGGAGTCTCCCAGCGCGGCAAACACCAGGGCCCGGTGGGAAATGGACTTGTCGCCGGGCACCTCGATGGTGCCGGCAAAGTTGCGAGCGCGACGGACGCGGACGCGCACGGTCGGGCTCGGCTAACCCCCGGCCACGGAGCGACCCACCGCTGCCGCCACCGCCCGCACCCCGACCATGAGGGTTTCGAATTCAGAGAAGGTGAGGGACTGGGCGCCGTCGGAAAGCGCCTTGGCCGGGTTGGGGTGGACTTCGATGAGGAGGCCGTCGGCCCCGGCCGCCACGGCGGCCCGCGCCACCGCGGGAATGCCTCCCCGGACGCCCACGCCATGCGAGGGGTCGGCAAACACGGGCAGGTGGGAGAGCTGCTTGAGCATGGGGATGGCGTTGATGTCGAAGGTGTTGCGCGTCATGGTTTCGAAGGTGCGGATGCCGCGCTCGCAGAGGATGACTTGGCGGTTGCCGCGCGCCACAATGTACTCGGCCGCCATCAGCATCTCCTTGAGGGTGGCGCTCATGCCGCGCTTGAGCAGCACCGGGCGCCGGAGCTCCCCCACCGCTTCGAGCAGCGAGAAGTTTTGCATGTTGCGCGCCCCCACCTGAAGGAGGTCCGCGCTCTCCGCCACCAGGGCCAAGCTCTCGGTGTCCTTCACCTCGGTGACGACGAGCAGCCCACTTTGGGCGCGCGCCTCGGCCAGCAGCTTCAGCCCGTCCCCTTTCAGTCCCTGAAAGTCGTACGGGGAGGTGCGGGGCTTAAAGGCGCCCCCGCGCAGCATCCGCGCGCCGGCCGCTTTGACGGCCTCGGCGGTGGAAACAATTTGCTCGCGCGACTCCACCGAGCACGGCCCGGCGGCGATGATGACTTCCGCCCCCCCAATGCGTACGCCCTGGCCGAGGTCGATGATGGTGTCCTCGGGCTTCACCTCGCGGCTCACCAGCTTGAAGGGCTGACTGACGGCAATGGCGTCCGCCACCCCCGGCATCAACCGGAAGGGCTCCGGGTCGACGGCGCCCTGGTTGCCGGTAATGCCGATGGCGGTGCGCTGCGCGCCGGGAATGACGTGCGCCGCGAAGCCGAGCGAGCGAATGTAGTCCTCAACGTCGCGCTGCTGCTCGGCCGTGACGTCCGGGTGCAAGAGAATGAGCATGGAGGCGTTTTGCTACCGTGCCAGAGGGGGGTGGGTGCACGCAAACCGGCTCTCAGAGGAGCGGGCCCTAGGCGTGCAGGCTCCTCGGCTTGGCCCGCTCGCTGCGCGCGCGGGAGAAGTTGCCGATGCGGAGCCAGGGAGCCTCCCGCCGCAGCGTGTGGAGCATCTGTCGAATCCCCATGGGGCTGCCCCCGGCGCCCCGTTCACGGGCCACGTCCAGGTACTGCAGCGGGTCGATGCAAAGAGAGCGCACCTGCACCTGGTCCACACGGTGGCGGCGGACGAGGGCCACCAGCGCCTCGACTTCCCCTGCCCGGTCCGTCACCCCGGGCAACGTCAACAGGTTGAGCGAGAGGTATGCGCCGTGCCGGCGGGCCACGGCCAAGGAGGCCTCCACGTCCTCAAAGGTGTACCTCACCGGGCAGTAGTAGGCCTCGTACAACTCCTTGGCCGCGGAGTTGAGGGAGACGCGGACCGAGTCGAGCCCGGCCTCGAGGAGGGCGGCCAGGCCGTCGGGGAGGCTGGCGTTGGTGTTGAGGTGCAGAGAGCCGCGCGTCGTCCGGGCCCGCACCAAGCGGATGGCCTGGGCGATGACGGGCCACCGCGTCAAGGGCTCGCCCTCGCAGCCCTGGCCAAAGCTGACCATGACGCGCCCTCTGGCCAAGGCCAGGTGCGCCAGCGCCAGGCGCGCCATCTCCTCGGCCGAAGGCCCATCCTCCATCCGCGCGTGCGAGGCCGGGGGCCCGTCCGCCGGCTGCTCGGAGATGCAGCCCACGCAGGCCGCGTTGCACATGACGGAGACGGGGATGGCGCCCTCGTCACGTCGGTAGAAGAGGTTCTGACTGGTGAAGCAGCGGTACACCAGGGCACACGTTTTCAGCTGTCGAAGCACGCGGTTGTCCGGGTCGGCGCGCAGCGCCTCCGCCACCCGGAGGCGGAGCTCGGGGGTGGAGAAGCGCTGGGGGCTCCAGTGCTTCCGGGCGTCGGTTCGCACCGCCCAGGCCACCGGCTGGTTGTCTCCCCAGGCGGCCGCGGTGTAGGCCCACTGCGGCAGCGTCGGCCCGGTGGCCTTCACCTCCCCGGGGAGGAAGGTGCGCGTGTAGCCCGGAGGCAACAGGGCCCCCACCGCGTGCGGCTCAAAGCTGCGCCCACGCACCACCACCTCGCGCAGCAACGTCAACTCGCCGGTGGAGGCGTCCACTCCCACCGGGCGGCGTCCGGGTAGGTGCGCCAGGCGGGCCCCCGCCGGCAGGGGAATGGGGCGCTCGGTCGGCCCACAGAGGATGTCTCCCGAGCGAACGCTGGCCAGCAGCTGCGGGTGGTCCATCACCCGGCCGTCGGCGTCGGCAAACAGCAGTCTCGGAGGCGCTTTCACAGTCCGTTTCCAAGGGCCCTTCTAACGCAGGGTGTCGGCTGACTGCTCGCGTTGACTCGGCCGGGCCGACATGGTTTGCCCCGCCCGCGCCGAGGGCCCAGGCCCCCGGGCGCCCTTCTCTGCCCTGGAGTCCTCAACGTGATTGTCGGCGTCCCCAAGGAAATCAAAGTTCGCGAGTTTCGCGTCGGTATGGTTCCCGCCGGCGTTCGCGCGCTCACCAGCAGCGGCCACACGGTGCTGGTGGAGAGCGGCGCCGGCGTCGGCTCGGGCGTTCTCGACGCCGACTATGCCCGGGTGGGCGCGGAGCTCGTCGCCAGCGCGGACGAGGTTTGGAGGCGCGCCGAGTTGGTGGTGAAGGTGAAGGAGCCCATCGCCGCCGAATACGGCCGCCTTCAAGAGGGACAGCTGGTCTACACCTATTTCCACCTGGCCGGGGTGGACCCCGAGCTGACGCGCACTTTGTTGAGGAAGAAAGTGGCGGCGGTGGCGTACGAGACGCTGCAGCTCGACGACGCGAGCCTGCCCCTGCTTCGGCCGATGAGTGAGGTGGCCGGCAAAATGGCCATCCAGGTGGGCGCGGCGTCGCTCGAGAAAGAGCGTGGCGGCAAGGGCATTCTCTTGGGTGGCGTCCCCGGCGTGCGCCACGGGCGGGTGGCCATTCTGGGGGGCGGGGTGGTGGGGACGTGCGCTGCGAAGCTCGCCGTGGGCATGGGGGCC
>JBKQJL010000068.1:0-102113 GCA_052147975.1 Myxococcaceae bacterium | reverse complement strand
CAAAGGCGAGGACAACCAGACGTACTACCGGCACATCACCAGCGCCCTGCAAAGCCGTCCCCACCTCACCATGGATGACGGCGCCGACGTGGTGGGCGTTCTGCATTCCGAGCGCAAGGACTTGCTCGGCAACATCCTCGGTGGCACCGAGGAAACCACCACCGGCGTCATCCGCCTGCGGGCCATGGCCAAGGAGGGCGTGCTGCAGTACCCCATCGTCGCGGTCAACGACGCGCTCACCAAGCACCTCTTCGACAACCGCTACGGCACCGGGCAGTCCACCATCGACGGCATCGTGCGCGCCACCAACCGGCTGTTGGCGGGCAGCGTCTTCGTGGTGGCCGGCTACGGCTGGTGCGGACGCGGACTGGCCCAGCGGGCCAAGGGGATGGGGGCCGACGTGGTGGTGACTGAAATCGAGCCGCTCAAGGCGCTCGAGGCGGTGATGGACGGCTACCGCGTCATGCCGATGAAGGACGCGGCGAAAATTGGCGACTTCTTCTGCACCGTCACCGGCAACGTCAGCGTCGTTCGCCGGGAGCACTTCGAGTCGATGAAGGACGGCGCCATCGTCGCCAACAGCGGGCACTTCAACGTGGAGCTGGACCTCGAGTCGCTGGCCGCCATCGCCAAGGACCGCAGCATGGTGCGCGACTTCGTCGAGCAATTCACCCTGAAGAACGGCCGGCGCATTGTGGTTTTGGGCGAGGGACGCCTGGTCAACCTGGCCACCGCCGAGGGCCACCCCTCCAGCGTCATGGACATGTCCTTCGCCAACCAGGCGCTGTGCAGCGAGTGGATGGTGAAGCACCACGCCACCTTGGAGCACAAGGTGTACAGCGTGCCGGAGCGCATCGACCGGGAGATTGCGCGGCTCAAGCTCAAGGCGATGGGCGTCCGGGTGGACGTGCTCACCGAGGAGCAAGTCAAGTACCTCGACAGCTGGAACGTCGGGACCTGACGTTTGGGACTGGCGCTCGCTTCCCTCTGGCCGGCGGCGGCCGGCGTCTACGGGACGAGCGCCAGGTACTGCTCGTAGCGCGTCTGGATTTGCGAGACATACCGCACCGGCTCGCTGCCGCGGGCGTAGCCGTAGCGGGCGCGGCGAAAGTAAAGCGGTTTCTGCAAGTCGAGCATCGCCTTCTCGACGTTGTTGAACCAGCGGCGGCTGTCCAGGCCGCGCTCGCTGGCCAGCCGACGGGCGTCGGTGAGGTGCCCCAGCCCGACGTTGTAGGCCGCCAGGGCGAAGCGCACCCGCTGCTGCAGGGATAGGTCCGGCTCGAGCTGGCCCATCAGCTCGGACAAATAGGCGATGCCGGCGTGGGTGCATTCCTCCGGGTCGGTCAGCTTGGTAAAGCCGAGGCTGCGCGCGGTGCGGGGGAGGATTTGCAAAAGCCCCACCGCGCCCTCCGGGCTCCTGGCGCGCGGGTTGAAGTGGCTCTCCTGGTAGGCCTGGGCCGCGGTGAGACGCCAGTCGAAGCCGTACCTCGGCGCCAGCTTCCGGAAAATGGCGTCGTAGGGGGACACCTGGCCCTTCAGCTCGCCGTGCGGAACCGAGGCGTCGGGGGGAGACTCGAAAATACGGCGGTAGGCCAGATTGAAGTCGAGGCCATGGTCGACTCGGGCGACGAAGGCGTTGACGGCGGCGAGCAGCTTGGGGTTTCCCACCCGGAGGCCAAAGGCGATGTCCCTCTGGCCATTTGGCTCCAAGGCCAGCGTCCCCACCACGTCGTGGCGCCAGGTGAGCTCGGCCTGGAGGATGTGGCTGTCGGCCACGGTGAGGTCGGCCGTCCCGTTGGCCACACTGTCGATGAGGTCCTCCGTCTCGACATCCTCCGCTGCCGGGACGACGGTGAAGCCAAGCTGGGGCTGCAGCCGGGCCAGCGTCTGGGCGTAGCTGGAGCCGGGCCGGACCGAGATGCGGCGCCCCCGCAGCGCCTGCAGGCTGGTCAGCCGGGGCTCGCTCGCCCGTTGCACCAAAAGCTCCTGCACCTGGAGGTAGGGGCGGCTGAAGTCGACCAGGCGCGCTCGCTCTGGGCTCACCGAGTAGGAGGCGGCGATGAGGTCGCCGCGCCCCTCCAACAGCCACGGCACCAGCTGGTCGTGCGCCGGCGGCACCACCATCGCCAGGCGGACCTTCAGCTGCTTGGCCAAGAGGGCAGCCAGCTCGTAGTCGAAGCCCCGCGGCAGTCCGCGCTCCAGGAAATAGCTGACGCCGTTGTTTCGGGTGAGGACGCGCAGCTCGCCGCGCTTGAGGATGTCGTCCAGGTCCCCGGTGAAGCGGCGCGAGGCGTAGGAGACCAGCTGCTTCTCCAAGAGGAAACTGTCCAGGGCGGCGAGCAGCGCGTGCGCCGACAGGCGCACCGCCCAAGCCGTGGGCTGCCGCTCACTCAGCGCGAAGAGGTGTTGGAGGCCCGCGTTGTAGGCCTCGAAGCGCTCCAGCTCGGCTGAGGTGGCCACCGCCAGCGCCCGCTCGCCTCGGCTCACCTCGTACAACAGCTGCTCGGCGTCCTTCACCCCGGCCACGGCGTCGATGGTGAAGCCGGGCGTGGAGGGGGGGAGGGCCTCGAGCGCCTCCTGCGCCGCCGAGCCGGGAACCACCGAGACTGTCCGTCCGGCCAGCTCCGAGGCGCGCAGCGGCAGTCCAGTCTCGCCCTTCTTCCCCACCAACACTTCGCTCACCACCCGCAAGGGCTGGGTGAAGGCGACGCGCGCGCGCTCGGCGCGGGTCACCGTCAACCCCACCGCCACCACGTCCCCCTGGCCAGCCAAGAGTGCCGGAATGAGCCCGTCGCTGCGGGCGCAAGGGACTTCCTCCAACTTCAGTCCCTGGCGGGCGGCGAACTGCTGCACCAACTCCGCGTCGGACGGGCCGACGTCCACGCGCGGCAGCTCGTTGTTGGCGTCGGCCAACACCAGCACCCGAAGCGTCCCGCGCACCTGTGCCGCCGCCAAGTCCTCATCGGCCGCCTGGCCAACGCCCGCGGCCAGGAAGGCCAGGGCAACGGCCACCGGCCGGGTCACCGCCGCCACGACGCGCATCGGCCAGCGCCAAGAAGCCATCGGCGGCTCGCACCCTAGCACCGGGCCCGCCGAGGCTGGCCAGCGCGCGCTGCCCGCCGTCCTCGCACGCGGCCCTTCCAACGCCGGCGCCAGTTGGGCCCCAGTGGCGTTTGGGTGTCCCCTTTCACCCTTGCCGCTGACGGCGCTTTGCGCAATGACCGGCCGCTTCCATGGGACTCCTGCACGCCGTCGTCCTGGGCATCGTCCAGGGCGTCACCGAGTTTCTGCCCATCAGCTCCACCGCCCATTTGCGCATCGTCCCCGAGCTGCTCGGCTGGCCGGATGCCGGCGCGGCCTACACGGCGATGATTCAGCTCGGCACGGTGGCGGCGGTCATCGTCTACTTCTGGCGAGACTTGGTCCGGCTGAGCGAGGCCTGGGTGCAGGGACTGTGGCGCGGGGCGCCCTTCGCGACGCTCGACGCTCGGCTGGCGTGGTTCGTCCTGGTGGGCACCCTGCCGGTCGCCATCCTCGGGCTGCTCTTCAAGCAGCACATCGAGACGTCGCTGCGTTCCCTCTACGTCATTGCCCTGGCCATGGTGGGACTGGCGCTGGTGCTGTTACTGGCCGAGCGCATCGCGCAGCACAAGCGGACGGTGAGCGAGATGGGCTGGCGCGACGCCATCATCATCGGCCTGTGCCAGGCGGTGGCCCTCATCCCCGGCGCGAGCCGTTCCGGCACCACCCTCACCGGTGGGCTCGCCCTCGGCTTCCGCCGCGAGGACGCAGCCCGCTACTCCTTCCTGTTGTCGATTCCAGCCACCACCGCCGCCGGGCTCTTCGAGATGCGCCACCTGGTGCGCAGCGGCGAGCCCTTCACCGGCTCGGAGGTGCTGGTTGGAACGGGGGTGGCCTTCGTCACCGGCCTGCTGGCCATCGCCTGGCTGCTGCGCTTTCTGCGCACGCGCTCGACGTTGGTCTTTATTCTCTACCGCTTCTTGCTGGGTGGGCTGCTGCTGTTGCTGCTGGCCACCGGCCGGCTCCGCCCGCAGCCCACCGAGGCGCCCGGCCCCCAGGCCCAGCGGGCGCCGGCTTGGCCTGGCCAGGCCGGCGAGTAAGCGTCTGTGGAGGCCCTCTTCCAGGAGCTGGCGGCTCAGCTTCGGGAGCACCCCGGGCGCCCCCTCGACTTGCCGGGCGTGGCCTGGCGCGAGGCAGCGGTGCTGGTGCCACTCACCCTCAGCGAGGGGACGCCCAGCATCCTCTTCACCCTGAGGCCCGAGACACTGCGGCGGCATGGCGGGCAGATTTCATTTCCCGGCGGAGTCCGGGACCCGGGGGACTTGACGCCGCTGCACGCCGCGCTGCGCGAGCTGCAGGAGGAACTGGGGGTCCCCAGAGAACGCGTCGAGGTGCTGGGAATGCTGGATGAGATTCCCACCATTACCGAATTCCGCGTCGTCCCCTTCGTGGGACGGCTTGCCCCGGGCACCGTGCTGCAGGCCGCTCCAGCGGAAATTGCCGAGCTCATCCAGGTGCCGTTGGGCGCTCTCTTCGAGCCCGCCCGGCAACGGGTGGAACGCCGCTTCATCCGCGGCGCGGAGCGGGACATCTACTTTTTCGAGTACGCCGGCCACACCATTTGGGGTGCGACGGCCCGCATTCTCCGCAACCTGCTGGACCAGGCTGCGGAGCTGCCTGCTTGGAAGGAGTTGCGAAGCCTATGAAATTCTACCCGGTGGTGATGGCCGGCGGTTCCGGGACGCGCTTCTGGCCGCTCTCGCGGGCGCGCCATCCCAAGCAGTTTCTCCCCCTGGTGTCCGCCAAGCCGCTGCTGCTGGAGACGGTGGCCCGGCTCAAGGGCCTGGCCACGCCCGCCCACACCTATGTGGTGTGCGGCCCCAGCCATGCCGCGCTGGCCCGGCGGTTGTTGCCGGCCCTTCCACCCCGAAACGTGTTGGTGGAGCCGGTGGCCCGCAACACCGCGCCGGCCATCGCCTTGGCCACCTGGGTCATCGGCGCTGCTGAGCCGGAGGCGGTGCTGGCCGTGCTGCCCTCGGACCACCATGTGGCCGACCCGGTCGGCTTTCGGGCCGTGCTGCGGCGGGCCGCCCAGGTGGCCCGCTCCGGGCAGCTGGTGACGGTGGGCATTCAGCCCACCCGGCCCGAAACCGGTTACGGCTACATCCGCCTTGGGACGGCCTTGGGCGAGGGCGCCTTCCACGTGCAGGCCTTCGTCGAGAAGCCGGACCCGGTGACTGCTGCCGAATATGTGAATTCCAAGGAGTACCTGTGGAACGGTGGCATTTTCGTTTTCACCGCGCGGGCCATGCGGGAGGCCTTCACGCGCCACCTCCCCGAGGTGGCCGCTGCCATGGAGCGACTGGCCCCGCGCATCGGCAGGCGCGGTTTCTCGGCCGCGCTGGCCGCCGCCTTCCCCCGGCTGCCCTCGGTGTCGCTGGACTACGGGTTGATGGAGAAGGCCCGCAACATCGCCGTCGTCCCAGGAGACTTCGGCTGGTCCGACGTGGGCAGCTTCGCCGCCATCGCTGACGTCCGCCCTCTGGACGCCAACGGCAATGTGGTGGTGGGCGAGCAAACCCTGGTGCTCGATTCGGCCGGGTGCGTGGTGCTCGGGTCGGGGCGGACCCTGGCGGTGTTGGGGATGCGCGACACGGTGGTGGTAGATGCGGGGGACGCGGTGCTGGTGGTCCCGCGCGAGCGAAGCCAGGACGTCCGTCAGGTGGTCGAGGCGCTCCGGCTCAAGCGGCTGACGCGTGCGCTGTAGAAGAGGAAGCCATGCACTCACACATTTTTCGCGAGTACGACATCCGCGGCCTGGTGGACAGCGACCTCACCGACGAGGTGGTGGAGCTGTTGGGGCGCGGCCTGGGGACGGTCATCCGTCGAAAGGGCGGGCACAGTGCCACGGTGGGCCGTGACTGCCGAGAGTCGAGCCCTCGCTTTCGCGACGCGCTCTGCGCGGGGTTGATGGCCACCGGGCTGGACGTGCTGGACGTCGGCGTGGTCCCCACCCCGCTCACCTATTTCGCCGCCAACACCCTGCCGGTGGACGGGCTGGCGATGATTACCGGAAGCCACAACCCCCCCGAGTACAACGGATTCAAAGTCGGCCATGGCAGAACCACACTCCACGGACACGAGATTCAAGCGCTGCGTCAACTGATGGAGGCCCGCGACTTCGAGACCGGACGCCCCGGGCGCCTGACGCCCTTCGACATTGTGACGCCCTACCTGCACTTCATCCGCCAGACGGTGCACATGGGCCGCTCGATGCGAGTCGTCATCGACGCCGGAAACGGCACCGGCGGAGAGGTGGCGGTCCCGTTGTTCCGCAGCATGGGCTTCGAGGTGGTCCCGCTCTTCTGTGAGATGGACGCCCGGTTCCCCAACCACCATCCCGACCCCACCGTGCCGGCCAACCTCGAGGACCTCATCGCCGCGGTGCGCAAGGAGAAGGCGGAAGTGGGCATTGCCTACGACGGCGATGCCGACCGGATTGGCGTCATCGACGACCGCGGCCAGGTGCTGTGGGGAGACCAGCTGATGATTCTCTTCGCGCGCAACGTCTTGGCCGAGGTCCCGGGCAGCGCAATTGTGGGCGAGGTGAAATGCAGCGCCACGCTGTACGAGGAGATTGCGCTGCACGGCGGAAAGCCCATCATGTGGAAGGCCGGGCACAGCCTCATTAAGGCGAAGATGAAGGAAACCGACGCCCAGCTGGCCGGGGAGATGAGCGGTCACATTTTTTTCAAGCACCGTTACTTCGGCTTTGACGATGCGGTCTACGCCAGCGCCCGGCTGCTGGAGATTCTCACCCACAGCGAGCGTCCTTTGAGCGAGTTGTTGGCCGACGTGCCGAAGACGTACGCCAGCCCGGAGATTCGCTTCGACGTGCCGGAGGAGAAGAAGTTCGCGCTGGTGCGCCGGGCCACCGAGCTTTTGCGGACTGCCGGACACGACATCATCGACGTGGACGGGGTGCGGGTGACGTTCTCCGACGGCTGGGGGCTCATCCGCGCCTCCAACACCCAGCCCCTGTTGGTGCTGCGTTTCGAGGCCCGGACCGAGAAGCGCCTGGGTGAAATCCAGAAGCTCATCGAGTCCACCGTGGCGCGCGCACAGCGAGAACTCGGCGCCTGACGAGGCCTGGACTAGACTTCCTCGGATGGAGCAGCCGGATTCCGCCGTTCCCCCGCTGGTGGGGCTCATCATGGGCAGCAAGAGCGACTGGGACTTCCTCCAGCCGGCGGCCAAGGTGCTCACCGACTTGGGCGTGCCCTTCGAGGCGAAGGTGGTTTCGGCGCACCGGACGCCCGACTTCATGTTCCAATACGCCGAGGCGGCCGAGGGGCGCGGACTCCTCGTCATTATTGCCGCCGCCGGAGGCGCCGCCCACCTGCCCGGGATGGTGGCCGCCAAGACGCTGGTGCCCGTCCTCGGGGTGCCCGTCCCGGCCACCGCCTTGCACGGGGTGGACGCGCTGTTGTCCATCGTCCAAATGCCGAAGGGCGTTCCGGTGGGGACGCTGGCCATCGGCAAGCCCGGGGCGGCCAATGCCGCCCTCTTGGCGGCGGAAATTGTCGGCCTTCAGCACCAGGAGGTCCGCGAGCGGCTCCGGGCCTGGCGCCAGGCGCGCACTGAGGAGGCACGCGAGAGCGAGCTTCCATGAGCGTCATTCTCCCCGGAAGTACGCTCGGCATCCTCGGAGGCGGACAGCTGGGCAGGATGACGGCCATGGCAGCGCGCTCCTTGGGCTACCACCTGGCCGCGCTGGACCCGGACCCCTCCTGTGCGGCGCGCTTCGTCGTCGAAAGCTGCCTCACCGCCAGCTTCGACGACGTCGAGGCGGCTCGGCAGCTGGCGCGACAGAGCCAGGTGGTGACGGTGGAGATTGAGAAAATTTCGGTGGACGCGCTGCGCGCCGTCCAGGCGCTGGTGCCGATGCGGCCCGGCCCGGACGTCCTCTTCACCATCCAGGACCGCGCTCGCCAGAAGGACTGGCTGGCCGCCCGCGGTTTCCCGGTGGGCCCCTACCGCAAGGCCGCCAGCGAGGCCGAGGTGTTGTCGGCGGTGCGCGAGCTGGGGGGCAAGGCTTACGTCAAGTCCACCCGCGGCGGCTACGACGGGCGCGGTCAAGCGGTGGTGCGCTCGGCGGCAGACGTCCCCGCCGCCTGGGCGTCCTTGGGCGGCGGCCCGGTGGTGGTGGAGCAGGCGCTGGCCCTGCGCCAGGAGCTCTCGGTGCTGGTGGCCCGCCGTCCCTCGGGCGAGGCCCGGGCCTACCCGCCCGCCCTCAACCACCACGTGCGAGGCATCCTCGAGTGGAGCGTGTTGCCGGGCCCCTTCCCGGCAAGCCTGTCGCAGGCTGCCGAGGAGGTGACGACGGCCATTGCGGTGGCGCTCGGGGTGGAAGGACTGCTGGTGGCCGAATTCTTCTGCACCGAGGACGGCCAGTTGCTCGTCAACGAGCTCGCGCCTCGGCCCCACAACACCTTCCACACCACCGAGGTGGCCTGCGCCACCAGCCAATTCGAGCAAGTCACCCGCGCGGTGTGTGACTTGCCGCTGGGCTCCACCGAGGTGCTGGCTCCGGCCGCCATCGTCAACCTCCTCGGGGAGTTGTGGCTGAAAGAGGAGCCCCCTCACTTTGACGCGGCGCTCTCCCTCCCCGGCGTCACCGTCCACCTGTACGGCAAACGGGTGGCCCGGGCCGGCCGCAAAATGGGGCACCTCTCGGCCATCGCGGCGACGCCCGAGGAGGCCTTGCGCAAAGTGCAGGAGGCCCGACGTCGGCTGGGACGGGAGACGTCCTAACCTTGGCCGGGCCAAGCGCCTCAGCAGCCGACGGCTCCCGCTAGGAGGCCGGCTGGACGTTGGCCTTCAACAGCGGCGCAAACGCGCTGCGGTAACTCCAGGCCAGAAACACTTCCAGCACCAGCAGCGCCACCGCCAGCGGAAGGCCTCCCGGGTGTAGGAAGGCGTGGAAGAAGAGAATATTCACCACAATGGGCGCCAGCGCGGTGAGCGCCAGTGGGACGAAGCGTCCGGCCAGTAGCAACAGCCCGGACAGCGTCTCGACGGTTTTCAACAGCGGGAAAAAGTACCCCGTGGCGAAGAGGGCCCCAGCGAAGGCCCCGGCCGCCGGCGGCGGCGGGGGCTGGGGGATGAAGTGGAAGAAGCCGTTGAGGCCGAAGACGAAGAAAACCAGGCCCAGCAGCACGCGGGCAGCAATGGGGAGGTAGCGCATGGGGCCTCTGCTTAACGGGGACTTGCGCCTGGGACAGTCTTTCCTCCAGGGTTAGACTGTTGCCGTTGTGACAACTGCCAACCTCAACCACGTCTCCGTCTTCGTCCGGGTGGTCGAGACGGGCAGCTTCACGTCCGCCGCCTCGGCGCTGGGGCTGCCCAAGTCCAGCGTCAGCCGCAGCGTGGCCCGGCTGGAGGGGGAGCTGGGCGTGCGGCTGCTACAGCGCACCACCCGCAGCGTGCACCTCACCGACGCCGGCCATGCCTACTACGAGAGGGTGGCGCGGGCCCTCTCCGGCCTGGAGGAGGCCCAGGCGGCGGTGTCCGACATGCAGGCCAAGCCCCGGGGGACGGTGCGGGTGACCGCGGCGGTGGACGTCGGGGTGAATGTGGTGGCCGGGCTGGTGGCGCGCTTTCTGCGCGAACACCCGGACATTCACGTGGAGATGGTGCTCACCGGGCGGCTCGTCAACCTGGTGGACGAGGGGGTGGACCTCGCGGTGCGCGCCGGGAAGCTGGATGACTCCTCGCTGGTGGCTCGCCGGGTGGGGACGGTGGAGGGGCGGCTGTTGGCCTCGCCCGGCTACCTCCGCCGCCGAGGGACGCCCAAGGCGGTGGCGGAGTTGGCGCGGCAGGACTGCGTCCTCTTCCGTGCCCGGCGGGGGCAAAGCACCTGGGAGTTGACCGGCCCCAAGGGCGTCGAGCGGGTGGACGTCTCGGGCCGGGTGTCCGCCGACGACTATGCCTTCGTCCGGCAGATGCTGCTGGCCGGCGGCGGCATCGGGCTCGTCCCCTGGACGACGTGTGCCCAGGACCTCGAGCGGGGGCGGCTGGTGCGGGTGCTCGAGGACTATGCCGCTCCGGGCGGTGCCCTCCACGTCGTCTACCCGTCCTCCCGCTACGTGCCCCAGAGGGTGGCCCTGTTGCGCGACTTCCTGGTGAAGGGCCTCCTCGAGCGAGCCACCAGCTGTGACGCGAAGGACGCTGGGCGAAAGGCCGCCGCCCGGGCCGTCACTGGTTGAGGGCGAAGGTGTAAGTGTAGCGCAAGTCAGTGGCCACCGGCTTTCCGCCCTTGGTGGCGGGCTTGAAGCGCGCCCGGAGGACGGCGCCCCGGGCGGCCTCGTCGAGGCCATAGCCCGGTCCGGACACCACCCGCGCCGCGCTGACGTGCCCGTCGACCTCGACGGTAATGGCCAGCACCACTTGCCCCTCAATGCCGAGCCGCTTGGCCTGCTTTGGGTAAATTTCCTCGCCGCCAATTTCCTCCAGCAGCTCCGGGCGCGTGTCCACCAGGTACAACGGCGCGTAGCCCGGCCGTACGGCCCCCGGCGCCGCCGCCTGCGCCGCCGGCGTTCCCACCAAGGTGTTGCCCACCGGCACGGCCACCGCGCTGGCGGTGGTGGTGGACTGCAGCGTCAGGCCCACCACCACCGGGGGCGGCGGACCTTGCGGCGGCGGCGTCGTGTCGTTGGGCGGAGGAGCCTCGGCCCGGGCTGGTTTCCGGGGAGCGACGACGGACCGCTTGGGGCGCAGCCGCGGCTCGGTTTGAGGACGCGGCTCCGGCGGGTGCTCTCGGGGTGGCTCCACCTCCACCACCACCAGCTCCGAGGGAGGTGTCCGGCTGGGAGCCCCCGGCAGCCGCGCGCGTGCCGCCAGCAGCAGCCCAAGGCCGTGCAGCAACAGCGACGCCCCGAGGAAGAGCAGAAGCGAATGTCGCCGCAGCGGCGCGGCGAAGGGCACCACGGCGACGCTCACGGCCCCTCGGTGCCTCCGGCCGCGTGCGCCCGCGTCTCCTTCTCGATGTTGAGTGCATAGCGTGTCACCCCCTCGCCCTTCACCACGTCGATGAGGTGCATCACCTCACCGTAAGGAAGGGCCTGGTCGGCGCTGAGGATGGCGCGCGTCTCGGCGTCCTTCTTCACGCTTTCGGCCACCTTCGAGCGCAGCTGTGCCTCGGAGACTTCCTCGCCGTCGAGGAAGAGCCGGCCCTGACGGTCCATCACCACCGCCACCAGGCCCTGCACCGTCTCGCCGGCGTTGGCCGCCCGGGGGAGGTCCACCTCCATGGTTTCACGGACAATGAAGTTGGCGGTGACCATGAAAATAATCAGCAGCACCAGCACCACGTCCACCAACGGGGTGACGTTGATGCCGGTAATCTCCTCATCCCCGCCGTCCTGGAGCTGCGCGGCCATCAGCTGCGCTCGGTCAGGCCGGAGGAAGGACGGGCCGGCGCAGCCGCCTCGGCCCGGGCCCGCATCGCCCCCACCAGGGCGTAGCCGAGGGCCTGGGTCCGGTTCACCAGCGTCTTCAACCAGCGGGTGAAGGCGTTGTAGGCCACCACCGCAGGGATGGCCACGCCCAGGCCGACGGCGGTGGCCACCAGGGCCTCGGAAATGCCCGCCATCACCGTCTGCTGGATGGCGCTGCCTTTGATGGCCACTGCCCCAAGGTCATTGAAGGCCTTAATAATTCCAAGCACCGTGCCAAACAGGCCGACGAAGGGGGCGTTGCTCCCCAACGTCCCGAGGAAGGACAAAAAGCGCTCATAGCGGGCGCGCTCGCGCGCCAAGACGCTGAGCAGCACCTCCTCCACGGTGTCTGGCCCCTGTGGCGCCGCGCCTAGCATTTCCCGCACCACCACCGCCTCCATCCCGGTTTGCCCTTCCAGCGCCTGCGCCGCCCGGTCGAGCTCGCCTCGGGCCAGCCAGCCGGCCAGCTGCTCGCCGTGGCGCAGACGCTGCGAGCCGAAGAAGACGGCCCGCTCGAGCATCACCGCAAAGGACGCCACCGAGAGTGCCACCAACAGCCACAGCACCCATTCGGCAGAGCTCAGCGTGAGCCTGAGCAGCTTGGCGGTGAGCCAGCCGAGGGTGGGGTTTTGCACCTGCGCCCACAACAGCATGGAAGGAGTCATCAGCCGCCCTTAGTAGTCGCGGGACCAGACCGCGTCCAGCGAGCCCGCGTTGGCATCGCCGTATTCGAGCTGCAGGCTCCAGCGGCGGAGAAAACGGTACTCCACCCGGATGGCATTGGCATTCTGGTAGCGAAAGGGGTCGGCGTTGGTGCGAGCCTGGTAGCCGATGTAGATGTCGTCGTTGACGTACTTTCCGGCTTCGAGCCGCGTCTGGTTGACGCCCCGCTCGTCGTTGCCCACCTCGACGGACAGCACGTCGATGGGCACAGCCACCCCCACCGCCGTTTTCAGCTGGTTGGCCGCCCAGGAGCCGAGGATGGACGCGCCGGCCTCCCCGCCCCCCACCGAGCTGGTGCTGCCGAGGCTGCTTTGCACCAGCGAGGTGCGGCCCGTGGCCAGCAGCGTGTAAATCTCCGACTCCGACATGGGTGGGTCGCTGGAGGGCGTCACCTTCACCTGGGCCGCCTCTCCCGAGAAGTGCATGTACACCTTGGCCTGGGTGAGGACGCTGCTGTAGACGCCGGTGACGTTGAGCAGCGCCCGCTCCGGGGCGCCGGCGAAGCGCACCTGTCCGCCCGGCTGAATCTCGAAGCGGCGGCCCCACACGTCGCCCCGGCCCCGGATAATTTTCACCTCCCCGGTGACTGCCAGCTGCTCTCCCAGCGCCACACGGAAGGGCGTGGAGAGGCCCAGCTCCAGGGTGACGTCCTGACTGCGGACGAAGACGTGGTTGGGCGCCAAAAGCCCGAGTTTGAGGAAGTCGCCGCTGGCGGCGGCCGGCGTCTCGGCCGTCGCTCCGGAGCGCCGGGGCTTGCTGGACGGCCCGCGGAGCGCCCGCCCGCGGTCCAGCGGAACGCCGTTGCGGGTGAGGACGACGTCCTTGGGACTGCTCAAGTCCTGCAAGTCCTTCCGGCGGAGCTCCGGCAACTGGATGTCGGCCTGGGAGAGGTTGACCTCGGAAAGGTTGACGCTCCAGGGGAGGGCCGACCCCCGCAGTTGGGCCTTCAGCGTGGCGAAACACAACAGTTGGTCACTGACGATGAGCGGCATGTCCTTGCTGCTCAGCTCGCCGGACAGGGCAAAGCCGTCGGCGGCGCGCGTCCCCAACAGCTGCAGGGAGAAGGTGCCTCCCTGCACCTTGGCCGAGAGGTGCTCAATGGCGAAGCGCTCGTTGCTGGCCGAGGCGTTCAGCTGGATGTCTTGGTACAGCCCGAAGCCGATGATGCCCACCGCGCCGTCCGTCCAGGACAGAGCGCCCTTCAGCTCGGGTCGGCCCAGCGTCCCGCCGGCCTGACCTTGCACCTGCAGCTTCCCAGAGATGGTGCGCACCCCCGGCAAGAGGCTGGCGATGAAGTCCGGCTCGAAGTGCTCCGAGTGCAGTCGGGCCGACAGGGGTGCTTCCGACAGATGCAGCCCGCGCCGCACCGCGGGCCAGGCCAGGTCGAGCTGCAGCTGGGCGTCCAAGGCCAGCATGCCTCCGTTGGCCGACTGGAGCTTCACCTCCAGCGTCTCCCGTCCGTCCGCGTAGCGCAGCTGCCCGGTGCCCTCGAAGTGAGCGCCGTTGCTCGGGCCCAGCTCCGTGGCCGTCGCCGTCGCCGTCAGGGTGGGGGCACTCAGCGTGCCATGGCCCTCAAAGCCGAGGCGAAACTGCCCGTCCAACAGCCGACGGTCGCGGCGCAACCGGTTGATGCCCAGCGGCAGCTGGTTGAGGTGGACGGGGCCGAGGTCTCCCTTGAGCTCCAGCGTGGCCTGTGCCAACTCCTCGCCCGACGCGGCCCACCACCGCCCGAGGGGTGCCCCAAAGGCGGCCTGCACCCAGCCAGAGTCCAGCGCCAGCCCACTCAGCGTGAGGCGCGCGTTCACCGTGTCCCGGGCTTGCACCGAAAGGTGCACCTCGCCCTCCGGCCAAGGAGAGACGACAAGCTTCTGCACCTCGACCTCGGCCTCACCTCGAGGGTCGGCCAGCGTGCCGCTCAACTCGGCGCGCACCGACGCCGTCCCGGTGACGCTGTCCGGAAGACGGAGTGCCTTCTCCAGCGCCGCCAGCGCCAGGCCCTCGGCCTGGAGGGTTGCCCGTAGCGGCACGCTGCGCCAGCCGGCCCAGCTGCGGCGACGGGCCAGCAGGCGGCCCGAGTCTTCCAGCGACGCCTCGGCCCGAAGGTTGCCCTCGGGCCCGGTGGCAGAAAGCGTCACCTTCACCGGCGTCGCCTCATCCCCCTCGAGACTCAGCGCGCCCTCCCGGGCCGGCAGCCCGAAGGCCACGACGTCCGTGGCCTGTAGACTTAACCGAAGCGAGGGGGCGTCGGCGAAACCCTCGACGCTGGCCCTGGCGGCCAGCTGCGCCTGGACGAGGGCCGTGCCCGACGGACAGCCGGCGCTCCAAAGCCCCGCCTTGGCCAAGTCACACAGCGCTTGGCCCACGTCGAGGTGGGCGCTCTTGAGGTGAAGGGTGAGTGGCTGGTGGACGCGGCGGCGGAGCGCGGCTTCCGGGCCTTCCAGCTCCAGCTCCACCGTGCCGGGGGCAGCCGAAAGACGGCCCTCCAGCGCGAGGCGCTCTGCTGTCCGCCGTGCCCCAAGCTGGGCGTTTACCCCTCGAAGCCCGTGCCAGCTGCCGTTTGCCCAGTCGGCTCGGACGACGACGTCCGGATGGTCTTCCGGGCCTTGGACGTCCGCCGTCATGTCCAGCGTGCCGGCGAGCTGCCACCCCGGCGGGACCGCCAACGCCGGGAGGCGGGCCAAGTCCAGCGCCGTCACCCGAAACGCTGCTTCGACGTGACGCTGCGCCAGCCGCCCGGTGAGGCTGATGGACTGGTGGCCGGAGAGGAGCTCCAGCGTTTCCGTCTGCAACCGCGTCTGCTCGAAGCGCAGCCGGGCCGGAGCACTGAGCGTCCACGTCTCCTCGGGAAATTCGAGCGCCAGCCGGTCCACCGTGAGGCCCCGGGCGTCGCCGTCGGCCGTCCCGGCCAGCTCCAGCCGCACCGGGCCGGCGGCGGTGAGTTGGAGCTCCACCCGTTGCGCCTCGGTGCGCAGGGTGGCCTGCACGTCCTTGGCCGAACGTCCGGCCAAGCTGAGGGTGCTGGCCTGCACGCTGGCATTGGACTGAAGCAGCCGGGTGAGGTCCGGAAGTCGGCCGGTGAGCTCCAGCCCTTCGGCCGAAAATGGGCCCACTGCCAGCGTGGCGAAGTGGCCCTCGACCGCAAGCTGCGGGTGGGCGGGGGGCCCGGACACTTCCAGTTGCACCCGGCCCTGGCCGGAGAGGGGCGGTAGCGCCAGGACTTCGCCGAAGGTGTCCTGCAGGGCGGCCAGGCGATGGACGTCCAGCTGCAGCGTCCCCACCAGGGACTTGCTCGTCTCTCGTCCGCTCCCGGACAGCTCGACGCCAGGAAGCGTCGCCTTGAGCGACGACAGCTCCAGCAGTCCACGCTCGAGGCGCATACTCAACTCGACCGGACCGACCTCCTCGCCGCGGACGCGGCTGGGCGGCAGCGTCAGCTGCAGGGTGCCGCTGCCCGCGTGCCAGGAGCTTCCGCGGCCTGACCCCTCGAGGCTGAACGCCAAGTCGCTCTTGGGCCCCCGGCCGAGCAGCTCCGCCAAGTCCACGTGCTGCACCTGGACGTGCACTGTCTGGGCCAACGCGCGCTCGAGGTTCACGTCGGCTTGGAGCTCGAGGCGGGCGCGCCCGGCCGCGGCGCGGAGGGAAACGAGAAAGCCTGACTCCACGGCGCGCGCGTTGCCGTTGACGGACAGGGGCACGTGCAGCGGCCAGCCGCGCACCAGAGCTCGGGCCATGTTGGGTGCGACGTCGAGCGCGAGGTGTCCGTCGAGCGCGCTCCCGCCGCGCCGGCGGACGTCTGCAACGACGTTGGCCCCGGCGGCACGGACGTCGACGTCGGCCGAAAAGCGACTGCCGCGGTGCTCGGTGGCAAGGACGATGGTGACCGGGCCAGGCGTCGGCTGCACCAGGGCCCCGTTGCCCCGTGTCTCGAGCTGAAAGTCGCCGGAACGCAAGGCGTAGCGCCCACTCCCCGTCAGGCCCAGGCCCTGCAGGAGCAGCGGCGGTCCCTCGGGCGTCTGCACCTGGAGCCGCCCTTGCGTCAGCTCGAAACGCTGGATGACGAAGGTGAGGGGCACACTCGGACCGCCCGCCGCGTCGGTGGGCCCCGGGTGGCGGGGGGCAAACGTCCGGTCCAGGTTGGAGCCGTCCGGCTCGAGCGCCAGGGTGAAGGAGGGTTGGGTGAGGAGGACGGTGCGTGCCTCCAGGCGGCCGCGCAACAGCGCGCTCCACACGAGCTCCACGTCCACTTCCTCGATGAAGGCCACCTGCGTGCCTTCCGGGTCCAACAGCGTCGCCCCGTGGACCACGACATGGTTTCCCTGGATGGTGGCCCCCGAGGCTGCCACCTGCCCGGCGATGGCGCCGTTGGCCGCCGCGAGGCCGAGGCGCAACAGCCGCGCCGTCCCGCTGGCAGTGTGCAGGTAGGCCAGAGCGCCCTGGAAGGCGAGGAGGAGCGCCAGCGCCAACCCGCCGAGGACGAGCAGAGCCCGACGCAGGTGTGCCGCCGGCGTCGGTGGCTGGCGCGGCGGCGGTGGGACACGGGGCTTGCCAGTCACGTCAGAAGGACTCCCCAATGGCAAAACTCAGCGCGCACCGGCTCCACGGCGCGCCGGCGTAGTTGGGCGCATAGTCATTTGAGGAGACGGCGATGCAGCCGGTGTTGGCGGTGTAGTGCACGCCCGGCTGGACCGGGACCACCGGGAGTGGGCCGCCGACGTTGAGCCGGTAGCCGAAGTCGATGCGCAACAACCCGACCGGCGTCCGGTAGCGGAAGCCCAAGCCCACCGCCACCTGCGTGGCCGACAAGTCGTCCAGGTTGAAGGCGCCGTAGCTGACGAATCCCGCATCCACAAAGAAGGCCACCACCCATTCCCGGGCAAAGGCCCAGCGGAGCTCCAAGGAGCTGTCCAGCAGGCCGTTGCCGCCAATGGGCACCACGTAGCCTTGCGACACTGCCGGCTGTCCAATGGGGGCCACCAGCGACCCGGCCGCTGGGGTGGGCGTAATTGGCTGGTTGGCGAGCGGAAGCAGGGGGGACAGCTGGCGGCTTCCAAAGCCTCGGTTGGAGCCGGCACCGCCGGCGAAGAAGCGGTTGACGATGGGCGAGGGGTCGCAGGCCTGGGTGGAGAGCCCGGCCTCGGCGCTGATGCTGCAGGGGTGGGGTTGCAGAATGGTGCCCACCATCAACCTGGCGGCGAAGGTGACGGGGCCCACCGTGACGTAGGCCCGCGCCTCGGGAAGAATGCGAATGTAGTCATAGCCGCTGCCCGACCAGGCACCCGACTCCTGGAAGGAAACACCCAGGTAGTAGCCGCGCCGGGCGTCCACAATGTCATCCCGCGCGTCCCACACCACCGTCTGCTCGAAATAGCCAAGCCGCTGGAGACAGGGCGAGCTTTTGCAGCCGTACGCCAACAGCGGGGCGTCGCCGGTGAGTCCGGTGGTGACGCCGGTGACTTCGTCCAGCTCGAAGGCGTACGTGGGGGACAGGACGAGGCGCGGCAACGGCTCCCAGGCCACCCCCACCCGTCCGCGGCCGCCGAGGTAGCCGTACCCGGCCTCGACTTGCTTGTAGAGGTTGACGCTGGCCAGAAACTTGAGCGTCGGGGCGAAGAAGTTGGGTTGTTGAAACTGCGCGCTGAAGTCCAGCACCAAGCCGTTGGTCTGGATGTCCCACACCGCTGGCACAAAGGCCCAGCCCACCTTGGCCTTGAGGGTCAGCTGTCGCAGGCCGCCGAGGAAGTTGCGGTCGATGTACTCGGCGGTGGCGCGGACTTCCTGGCGCGCCGGGTCGAAGCCCAACCCTCCCCCGTAGCGGACGGTGTGGAAGGGAGCCTCCCGAACGTCGATGAGGACGGGCACCGTGTTGCTCGTGAGGTCGGGTGGCCCGACCGTCACCCGCACCGCCCCAAAGACGCCCATTTTGAAGATGCGGGTCTGCGCGTCCTCGAGCGCCGTCTCGCTGAACCAGGCGTCGCGCGGCACCCCGGGACGCGCCGTGGCGATGATGAGCTCCGGGCGGACTTCCGGGTGGGGGCCGGAGGTCACAAAAATGCTGCCGAATTTCACCCGTGGCCCTGGGTCGACCAGGACGTGGACGCGCGCCGTCTGGTTGGTGACCTCCACGTCGGTTTCACCGCCCACGGCGGCGTCGGCGTAGCCGAGCTCCAGCAGTCGGCGCTTCAGCTCGGTCTTGAGCGCGGCCCAGTCCGCCTCGCGGAAGACGGCTCCCGCACTCAGCGGCAGCTTGCGCAGCACGCGCGCCCGGAGCTCCTCGGGAATGTCCAGCCCCTCAATGTCGACGGCGATGACGTGGGTAGCCAGCCCCTCGTCGATGGTGAGGTTGAGCCGGACGCCCCCCTTGCCGTCGGGAAGCACCTCCTCGTCGACCACCTCGGCCTGGTAGTAGCCAAGCGCTTGGTAGTAGCGCTCGATGCGGCTCAAGTCGGCGGCCCAGGTGGTGGGGTCGAAGGTGGGCACCGGGCCGAAGACGTAGGAGAAGAAGTTGGCCTGGCTGGTGGCGATGCGGTCCTCGATGTCGCCCGCGCTGACTTGCTTGGCGCCGGTCAGCTCAATGTGGGTCACCACTGGCCCGCGCGGCGTGCCGGCGCAGCCCAGAAGCAGCAACCCCGCCACCGACAGTGGCCTCAGGGGGTGAGCCGCCTGCCCTGCTCGGTGAGGCGCCGAAGGCGCGCGGCTGCGTCCAACGTGTCGGGGTGGGCGAGCAGCTCCTCCACCGGACGTGAGATGCGGTAACTCCAGTTCTCGTCCTGCACCGTCCCGGGCAGGTTGATGCGCTCGCTCAGGCCGAGGACGTCCTGCCAGGGGAGGATGCACAGCGCCGAGCTGGCCGTCTCCACCGTCTCGAGGAAGGCGGCGTGCACCTGCTGTGTGAAGGTGGCCGGCGGAGGACGCAGCGGCACAAAGGTGGGGTAGGCCTGTGCCACCGCCAGTCGCTCCGCCTCGCTGCTCGTCTCCCACCACTCGCGCAGCGTCTCGGTGTCGTGGGTGCCAGTGGTGGCGAGCGAAACCGCTGGGAAGGTGCTGGGGTCTCGAAACACCATCCCGTCGCGCTCCCAGCGTAGGACGCGGTAGCCGGGGATGCCGTGCCGCTCGAGCGTCTGGCGTACCCAAGGGGGAATGACGCCCAAGTCCTCGGCCACGATGCCGGCCCCGGTGCCCAGAATGCCGAAGAGCAGCTCCCCCAGCGCCGCCTGGGCCGCCTCGTCGGGCGGGACGAAGCGTCCGGTGGGCGTCGTCTGGTCGCGAATCCACTGGCGGAAGTAGCCGACGGCGTGGTCGACCCTGCGCAAGTCATAGTACGTGGCGCTCTGGCCAGCGCGAGAACGGAGCCACTTCCACCCTTGCCGCTCCATGGCCGGAAAGTCGAACCAGGGAAGCCCCCAGTCTTGCCCAGTGGCCGAGAAGGCATCCGGTGGGACGCCCAGTCGGGCATCCCTCCGCAACAAGGTGGGGTAGGCCCAGGCGTCGACGCTGTCATTTCCGACGATGAAGGGCTCGTCACCGCAGAGGAGAATTCCCCGCGCCCGCGCCGCCGTGCGGACGCGTGCCCACTGCTCGTGCGCCACCCACTGCAGCCAGGCGTGGAAGCGGATGGGGGTGGCCAGTCGGGCCCGGGCCGCGTCCAGGGCCTGGGGCGCCCGCTGCGCCAGCTCCTCCGGCCAGCTCCACCACGGCTTTTGCTGTTGCTCTTCAGCCAAGGCGGTGAAGAGCGCGTGGTCGTCCAGCCAGCTGCGCTGTGCCTCCCGGAAACGCTCGAAGGCTTCACGGCGCTCGCCGGAGTGGGCCTCCCCGTGGGTGAAGGCCGCCGACAGCGCGGCGCGCTTCACCTCGAAGACGAGCTCGTAGCGGATGCGCGGCGCGGCCCGCGCCTCGAGCAGCGCTTGGGCTTGCCGCGACGACAGCAGGCGCGGTCCGCCTGCCGCTTGGTACTCCTGCAGCCAGTCCAGGTGGATGAAGAGGGGGTTGAGCCCCGAGGCGCCGCTGGTGGCGTAGGGGCTTGGGTCCCCGGCGGTGGTGGGCAACAAGGGAAGCAGCATCCACAGTCGTTGGCCGGCCGCGGACAGCCAGGCGAAGAGGCCTTCCGCCGCGCCGAAATCCCCCACGCCATAGTCGGCGTTCGAGCGCAGCGAGAAGACTGGCAGGAGCACGCCCGAGAGGCGCGGAGGGAGGGGCATGGGCGGAGGGGGCGGCGGCGTCATCCTACGCCGGAGGGCTTTGACATCGCGTCGGCGCTGGGCAATGGGTGAAAGGACGGTGACGGCGCCCGAGTCCCCATGGACGGTGCGGCTGGGCCCGGCGTTGCCCCGCGCCTTCTACGCGCGTGGCGCGCTGGAGGTTGCCAAGCAGCTGTTGGGCCAGCTGTTGGTGCACCGTCGTCGGGGACGCACCCTGGTGGCGCGGATTGTGGAGACGGAGGCCTATGTCGGCGAGCACGACTTGGCGTGCCACGCATGCCATGGGCGGACGGCGCGCACCGAAGTGCTGTTTGGCCCTCCCGGCCACGCGTACGTCTACCTCATCTACGGGATGTACTGGTGCTTCAACGTCGTCACCGGCGCGCCCGGCGTGGCGTCGGCGGTGCTGGTGCGCGGCGTCGAGCCGTGGCTGGGCCTTTCGCCGACAGTCCGGACAGACGGGCCAGGACGGCTGACGCGCGCGCTGGGCATTGGCCGCGCGGAAAACCGGGCGGACTTGACGGCCTCCTCCTTGGCCATTCTCGAGGGGCCACCCCCGCCGCGCCGCAGCGTGCGACGCGGCCCACGGGTGGGGGTGGGCTATGCCGGGCTGTGGGCCGAGCGTCCCTACCGCTTCTGGGTGGAGGGCAGCGCGGGGGTGAGCCGCGTCCCTCGTGCCTTCGCCTCCTTGAAGCCCGGCCGCAGGGGCCCATGAGGCGCGCCGGGGTGCTGGGCGGCCTCGTGCTGTTGGGCAGCGCCGCGCTCGCGGCGTGCCGGCCCGGCCCCCACTCCACCCCCAGCCCTGTGCGCGTCGGCCTGGTGGGAGCGCTCAGCGGGCCCGAAGCGCAACTCGGGCAAAGCACCCGGGACGGGGCGCTGTTGGCCATCCTGCAGGCCAACGCCGCCGGGGGGGTGGGCGGCCGGCCGCTACAGCTGCGTGCCTATGACTCGCAGGGCCGTCCTGAGGAGGCAGCCAGTGCGACGGTGCGGCTGGTGACACGGGACGACGCCGTCTTCATCATCGGCGGCGACACCTCGGGCAGCACGCTGGCCATGGCGCCGGTGGCCGCTCGGGCCAAAGTGCCGTTGGTGAGCCCCGCCGCCACCAGCCCGCGCGTCACCCGGGAAGGCGGCCCTTATGTCTTCCGCGTCTGCTTCGTCGACTCCTTTCAGGGCGCCGCGCTGGCTGGGTTTGCCCGCTCGCAAGGCTGGGGTCGCCTGGCGGTGCTGACGGACATGAGGAGTGACTACTCGGTGGGGCTGGCGCGGGCCTTCGAGCAGCGCTTTGTCGCCCTCGGCGGGACGGTGGTGGCCGGAGTCTCGTATGCGCAGGGCGACTCGGACTTCCGGGCGCAGTTGACGTACCTCAAGAGCCAGCATCCCGAGGCCGTCTTCATCCCCGGCTACTACGCCGACGCCGCGGCCATTGCGCGGCAGGCGCGGCAGCTGGGACTGGGTGCCGCGTTGTTGGGCGGCGACGGCTGGGACTCGGTGCCCGAGCTGGTGGCGCTGGGAGGCGAGGCGGTGGAGGGAAGCCACTTCACGACGCATTTCAGCCGCGACAACCCCTCGGGCAAGGTGCAGGCCTTCCTGCGTGACTTCCAGGCGCAGTTCGGCCACCCACCGGAATCCGGCTCGGCGCTGGGCTATGACGCTGCTCGGGTGGGGGTGGAGGCCCTGCGGCGCTCGCTGGCCCCCGGCGGCCGCACGCTGCGGGAGGAGCTGGCGCAAACGGCGGCCTTTGACGGCGTCACCGGCACCATCACCCTCGGCCCGGACCGCGACGCGGTGAAGTCCGCGGTGGTGTTGCGCCTGCACGGCGGGCGCGCCGTCTTTGTGGCCGAGTTGCCGCCGCCCTAACGCCCCTCGCCTCCCCTGGGGAGCGGGTGTCCCTCGGAGCGGACGGGTGTCTGTGGCCAGCTCGGGCCGCACCCGGGGCGGTGTGGCGTTTCCCCTCGGGGGCTGTGCAGCCGTCGTGGGGGTGCGCTAGAGGGGGTAGCCGGCATGGGGCGCGTCTCGTCATGGCTTCTGGTGGTGTGCGTGCTGTCGGCCTGCCAGAGGACGCCTGCCGCCGTCCCGGCCGCGCCTTCCACCTCGCCGGTGCCGGTGGGGGCGCCCCAGGGCACCCTCCTCATCGGCATGGTGGGCTCGCTCACCGGCCCCGAGGCGCACTTCGGCCTGGGCACCCGCGACGGAGTGACGCTGGCCATCGAGGAGGCCAACGCCGCCGGGGGGGTGGCGGGCCGGAATTTGGCGCTGCGGGCCTATGACGCGCAGAGCAAGCCGGAGGAGGCGGCCACGGCGGCCCTGCGGCTGGTGCTGGAGGACAAGGTGGCGCTCGTCATTGGCGAAAACGCCTCGAGCAACACGCTGGCCATGGCGCCGGCGGTGGCCAAGGCCGGCGTCCCACTCATTTCGCCCTCGGCCACCAACCCCAAGGTGACGAGTGCCGGGGGCCCGTACGTCTTCCGGGTGTGCTTCGTGGACAGCTTCCAGGGGCAGGCGATGGCCGGTTTTGCCCGCCGGACGTTGAAGCTGTCACGCCTGGCGGTGCTGACGGACCTCAAGAGCGACTACAGCGTCGGGCTGGGCGACGTCTTTCGTCGTCGCTTCGCCGAGCTGGGGGGCACGGTGGTGGCCGAGGAGAGCTATGCCAAGGGCGACACGGACTTTCGCTCGGCCCTCACCCGGGTGAAGGCCAGCCACCCGGACGGCGTCTTCATCCCCGGCTACTACAGCGATGCCGGGCCCATTGCCCGACAGGCACGGGAGCTGGGCATCCAGGCGGTGCTGCTGGGCGGCGACGGCTGGGACTCGGGCGGCAAGCTGGCCGAGCTCGGCGGCGCGGCGGTCGAGGGCGCCTACTACTCGACGCACTTCAGCCCGGACAACCCGTCGGCCGCGGTGCAGCGGTTTCTCCACGCCTACCAGAGCCGCTTCGGGAGGCTGCCCGACGCGCTCGGCGCGCTCGGCTACGACGCGGCGCGGGTGGGCATCGCCGCCCTGCGCGCCTCGGCTGGGGTGGGCGGCGCCACGCTGCGGGCGGCCATTGCCGCCACCCGGGACTTCGAAGGCGTCACCGGCCGCATCACCCTGGGGGCCGACCGCAATGCGGTGAAGTCCGCGGTGGTGGTGCGCTTCGTCCAGGGCGAGCCGACGTTTGTCGGCGAGGTGTTGCCATGAGTGACCGGCGGGCGCCCTTGACGAGCGAGGACGGCGCTGGAAGCCTGCGCGGCCCCGCCATGAGCGACGCCGCGTTGGAAGACAGAGCTTTGCTCGACCGCGCCCAAGCCGGGGACATGGACGCCTTCGAAGCCCTCGTCGAGCGGCACAAGGACCGCCTCTACGGCTTGGCCCTGCGCATGACGCGCTCGGAGGCCGACGCCGCCGAGGTGGTGCAGGACACCTTCCTGGCGGCCTACCAGAACTTGAAAAACTTCCGCGGCGAGGCGGCCTTTGGCTCCTGGGTGCACCGCATCGCCGCCAACAATGCCCTCATGCGGCTGCGCCACCAGCGCGTGGTGGAAGCGGCCACCGAGGAGTTGCGCGCTCCGGAATTCACCGAGCGCGGCAGCCTGGCGGAAGTCCCGGAGGTGGACTGGGGTCGCCGCGCCGACGAGAAAGTGCTCGACGAGGAGCTGGGCCGGGCCATCCGCCAAGGCACCGACGCGCTGCCCGAGGGCTACCGTGAAGTCTTCCTCCTCAAAGACGTGGAAGGCCTGTCTTACGAGGAAATCGCTGAAATGATGGGGATTTCGGTCCCGGCGGTGAAGAGTCGACTGCACCGGGCCCGGCTCGCCCTGCGAGAGGAAATCGACGCCTTTTACAAAGAAGTGTGAAACCGAAGGCCGTTGGCAGCATCATTATGGCCAGCGCAATTCATGTTCACCTGCAAGGACTCCATTCATTCGCTGCTCGAGTACGTCGACGGCGAGCTCTCCGAAGCCCAGGCGGCGGAGCTGCGCGAGCATCTGCGCAGCTGCCCGCCGTGCGTGGACTTCCTCCAGAGTTACAAGGCAACGCCGCAGCTGGCGCGTCGGGCCATGGTGGACGAGATGCCGCGGGAGCTGGCCGGGAAGCTGAAGGCATTCCTGCGCGACAAGCTGTCCTCGAAGTGAACCTCAAGAGCTTGGCGCTCGAGGAGTGGCAGGCGGAGCTGGCCCCGCTCGCTGCCTCCCCCACCGCGGTGCGCAAACTCTTCGCCGCGGTCTTCGCCCACGGTGCCGAGGAGGTGGCCGCGCTGCGCGAGGTGCCGCAGGTGCCGGCGCGCGTGCGGGACCACCTGCTTCTAAACGGTCAGCTGCCCGCCTTGCAGGTGCTGGAGCGGCGCCGCGCCGCAGACGGCTTCGTGAAGTACCTCTTTGGCTCCTCCTTGGGAGGTCGCTTCGAGGCGGTGCGCATTCCTCTCTTCGAGGAGAAGTACGTGGTGTGCGTCAGCAGCCAGGTGGGCTGCGCCTTGGCCTGTGACTTTTGCGCCACCGGACGCTTTGGGTTTCTGCGGAACCTGGAGACGTGGGAGATGGTCGACCAGGTGCTGCGCATCAGGGCCGAGGCGGACCGCCCGGTGCGGGGCGTCGTCTTCATGGGCATGGGCGAGCCGCTGCTCAACCCGACCGAGGTGCTGCGCGCCGCGAGAATTCTGAGCCACCCGGCGGGGCTGGCCATCTCCGCGCGGGCCATCAGTCTTTCCACCGCGGGCGTGGTGCCAGCCATCCAACGCTACGTGCGCGAGGGCCACCCGTACCGGCTCGTCTTCTCGCTCACCTCGGCCATCGCCGAAAAGCGTCGGAAGGTGATGCCCATCGAAGCCACCCACTCGCTGCCGGAGCTGGTGGAGGCCATTGCCAGCTATGCCCGCACGCGGCGCGAGCGGGCCATGTTGGCCTACGTCCTCATTTCGGGCTTCAACACCGGCCGAGAGGACGCCCAGGCCCTGGCCGACGCCTTCCAGGGCGTCCCCATCAAGCTCGACCTCATTGACGTCACCGACGCGACCGGCCGCTACCAGCCTCCGGGGGCGGAGGAGCTCGCCCGCTTCCGGGACTACCTCCAAGTCCTCAAGGCGCCCATTGCTCGGCGCTATTCGGGGGGCAAAGAGATTCAAGCGGCATGCGGGACGCTGGCAGCCACCTCGGTGGGCGGGGAGTTGCTCTCCACCGGGCGGCCTTCCACCGCCCGCGCCCTCGCCCTCGGCTAAGCGCCCTTTCGGCCCTGGGGCTTTTCCAGTCAGGCGGTCCGAAGCCCCTCGGGCAAAGGTCCAATTTTTCACGTTGATTGTGCCGAAGCCTTCGGGGAGTATCCCCGACCTCGGACGGTCCAGATTGACCCAGTTGGAGAGACATGGTGGAGCCCTTGCGTTTGCGGCCTGGTAAACGGTCCGCGCGGACGCTGGCTGCGGAGCCCGGACGGGGCGGACGCGCTGCGTCGGTGAGTGGTGTGGTTTCCGGCGACGAGACAGCGGTGCGGCGTGCTCCCTGGCTGGCCTTCAACGCCACGGCGCTTCCTGCGCCGCACGCGGAGTCGGCGCCGGGCTTCGGACCAAACCGGTTTCTCCTCGGCGCCAACTTGCCGTGGATTCGCTACGGCCTGGACTACGGTTGCTCTCTGGCCACGCCCCAGGGTGGGCTGCACGCCCAGGCCGACGCCGCGGGGCTGTTGGGCGCGGCCATGGCGCGGCTGCGCCGCGACGGCGTCGAGCACGCGCGCGTCTTCCTCTTCTGCGACGGCCGCGCCGGACTCCGCTTTGGCCCGGACGGCAGCCCGGAAGGCCTCGACAGCGCGGTGTTTCGCGACGTCGACGTCCTCTTGGAGACGGCGGAGTCTCACCGGCTCGGCCTCTTCCTCGTGCTTTTCGACGCAGGCCTGGTGGCCGCGCCTTCGGTGCAGGACGGCGTCCCCTGCGGCGGGCATGCGGACGTGCTGGCCGTGCCGGCCAAGCGGGAGGCGCTCCTGGAGCGCGTGGTGGAGCCGCTGCTGCGGCGCTACCACGGCCACCCGGCCATCGACGGCTGGGACCTCTTCGACGAGCCGGAGTGCGCAACGCTTGGCATGCAGTGCCCCCACCCGGCGCGCTCGCGCGGCGCCGTGCGCTGGAACCAGCTGACTGGGACGCTGGCCGCTGGCTTGCGCTCGCTGGGCCTGGCTGGCAGCTGCCCGCCGGCCCCGGCGCTGGTGGAGGCTTCCGCCATGCGCAGCTACCTCGGGGCGGCCGCCCAGGCCGTGCACCAGTACACGCAAGGCCTGGTCACGGTGGGGTTGGCCAGCACCGCCAACCTCTCGCTGGTGGAGGGGCTGGGGCTGGACTTCTACCAAGCGCACTGGTGGGAGCCCTACGGCGACGCGTCGCTGCGCCGCGCAGCGGCGGACTTCCGGTTGGACCGCCCGCTGGTGCTGGGCGCCTTCCCGGCGGCGACGGCCAGCAAGAGCGTCAAGACGGTGCTCGACACCGCCCGCTGCGCCGGCTACGGCGGCGCGCTGGTGTGGAGTGCCCGAGCCGTCGACGCCCGTGGGGGCGAGGACGGCCAGCTGGCGCAGTGGGCCCGTAACCACCTTTCGCACCTCTACCGGCGCCCGGTCCGCATGGCAGCCGAGGTTGCGCCGCCGTGCCCGCCCCAGTCCTTGGCCCGCGAGGAGGCGCCCGAGGCGCCCACTCACCGGGTGGCCAGCGTCGAGGACGCGGAGCCGGAGCGAGGGCGGGCGGAGCCGGGCGTCGCGGCGCCGGGGCTGGCCGCCGCGCCGGCCTGAGGGCCCTGTCGGGCTGACGACACTCCCGCCCGGAGCCCGAAGCCGGGGACTCGCGTTCTTGCTGACGCCCCCCTCGGGATGCCCTATACGGTTCGACGCGTTGCAGCAGGCGCGCCCGCGGAGGGGCCACTCATGGGGATGTGGAAGGAATGGAAGGCCTTTGCGCTCAAAGGCGATGTCCTGGACTTGGCCGTGGCCGTCGTCATCGGCGCGGCCTTTACGAAAATTGTGAATGCGTTGGTGGAGCAAGTCTTCATGCCGCTCATCAACGCCATCACGCCTGGCGGGGACTGGCGGAAGCTGACGGTGACGCCCTTGAAGCTGGGGCTGGGCCCCTTCCTGGGCGCGGTGCTCGACTTCATCCTGGTGTCCTTCATCATCTTCATCGTGGTGGTGAAGCTGCGCGGCACGCTGGTGAAGAAGGAGGCGGCCCAGCCCACCACCAAAACCTGTCCGGAGTGCCTGGAAACCATTCCGCTGGAGGCAAGGCGCTGCAAGTTCTGCACGTCGGTCCTGACGAGGCCTGGATGAGGGCGCCCACGCGTTGCCGATGGGCGAGCGCGCTCGCCGGGATGGTGTTTGCGCTGGCGCCGGCGGCAGCCCGCGCCGATGACCCGAAATTCGTCTACACCGAAAAGCCGAAGGAAGACGCCAAGCCCGGGGGCTGGAAAGCCGAGGTGAAGGCGGGGCTGCTCTACCTCACCGGAAACTCACAGTCGCTGAGCGTCGCCGCCGCGGCCCGCGTCAGCTACGACGCCATCTGGCAGAAGTACAGTCTCTACGGGGACTACACCTTCTCGCGGGCGACGACGTTTGCCGCTCCCACCGAGACCGTCACCAGCCTCAACCAGCTGCAAACCGTCAATGGCCTGAGCGCGCGGTTGTGGGACCTGGGCTTTCGCTTCGACCAATTCCTCATTCACAACAACGCCCAGTGGGAAACGTCCGTCTACGCCCTGGTGGGCTTGGGCTCGGACTACGCCGCCGGCAAGAAGCTCACCGGGGACGGACAGCTGGGAGCGAGCACGCTGCTTCTCAAGACGGGGGAGCACACGCTCAAGGGGGAGGCTGGCTTCGACTTCGCATTTGTCGACCCCTACCAGACGCTTCCTGGGCAGGGCACCTACTTCATCGCCTCGCTGAGGCTGGCGCTGGGTTACACCTGGCAAATCGCCAAGGGCACCCAATTCACCGTGGGCCTCGAGTGGCTGACCAACCTCAACGCCGAGGATGCCGCCTACGACAGCGCCACCAGCCCGGACACGGTGCCCGTCTTCGACGACGACCGGGTTAACGCCAAGGTGGGCCTCACCACCCAAGTTTGGGACAAGCTGTCGCTCGGGGTGACGTTTGTCCTGCGCTACGACTCTGCCCCGTCGCTGTCCACCATCCCCAACGTCCCGCCTCCAGGCGGTGGCCCGACGCCGCCCCTGTTTGCGTACAAGACGGACACCATCACCACGCTTCAGCTCATCTACGCCTTCGGCGGCCCGTAGGGCGGGCTCTGCCGGCAATGCGTCTCCGGGCGTTTCCGCTCGGACTGTCCAGCGCAGGGCCGCCGCCAGGTGGTGAGGTTGAAACCTGGGACGAAAGTCGGGGCGTCGTCTCGACACCAGCGGCGGGAAGCGGTGCAGGTGCGTTTTGACTGCACGGTCTGCCAACGTGGCTTCCTCCCTGGCCTCCAGGGCGCTCGAGTGCGAGCGCCACGCACCCAGGCCCACGTAGCGGCCGAGGGCTGGGCCCTACAAACTGTCGTCTGAATGCGCTTCGTCCGTCTTTGGGCAGAGCGAGCCCAACAACTCCTCGCTGCCGAGAACGACCAAGCGCTCCTGCGAGCACGAAGGTCTGCCGAGCGCATCGTCGCTCTCTTGCGACTTGGACTCGTGGTCACCTTTGTTCTTGTGACCTCCCTCACGCTCAACGGGGGGCCAGCGCCGCAGCTGCAAATCTCTTTGAGTGTGAGCGCGCTCTTCTACGCCGGGGCGCTGTACTGGTGGGCGACCAGGAGCACCAACCCGTGGATGCCTTGGGTCAGCTGTGCGTTGGATGTGACGTTGACCAGCGTGGCATTGACTGTGTTTCTCGTCGCCGGAGACCCGGTCGGCGCGATGAACAACCGGGTGCTCTTCGAGGTGTATTTCTTCGCCATCGCCAATTCGGCGCTGCGCTACGACTGGCGGCTGTGCGCCTTCACCGTCGCCCTGGCCGCGTGTCAGTTCCTCGGAATTAGCGGCTACGCGGCGATGCATTGGAACCTGTCCATGATGGTTGGGCGTCCGGAGGCATTCAGTCCCGTCCGTCACGTCCTGAGGCTGGTGCTGTTGGCAGCCTCCGGGGCCAGTGCCATCGCCGCCGCCCGCTGGGCGCGCCACCTCCGGTTGATGGTGGGAACCGACGAGCTCACCGGACTGTCGCAGCGACGTCCGTTCCTGGAGCGTGTTGAGGAACAGCTGACGGGAAGCGCGGCGGCCCGCCGAGTCATGAGCATCGCGGTGCTCGACATCGACGAGTTCAAGAAATTCAATGACGCCTACGGCCACCTCGCCGGTGACCGCGCACTGCAGCTGCTCGCCGAACGGCTCAGGACGGCGGTGCGCGCCACGGACCTCGTCGCCCGCTTTGGGGGAGAGGAGTTTGTCGTCGCCTTCCCAGGGATGGATGTCGCCCAGGCGGTGCTGCGCGTGGAAGACCTCCGCCTCAAGCTGGCCCAGGTGGCCATCCCGGTGGACGGCGTCTCCCATCGTCTGACGGTGAGCGCCGGCGTGGGCAGCTGGCCAGTCGATGGCTCCACCTTCACCGAGGTGCTGGCCCAGGCCGACTCGCGGCTGTACGGCGCCAAGCGCCAGGGCCGGAACTGTGTCGTTGGGCCCCCGCCCAGTGGTGTGGCCTACATCGGGGGGGTCCGCCAGGCCTGAGGCCACCAACACCCTGCTACATCTTGCGCTCGGGACCCACCGTGTGGTGTGTTGTCGGGGAAACGCTTCCCGGAGGGGTTCCATGTTGCAGCGCTTCGTGCATTTCGTGACACTTCATCCAGCTCTGGTTCTTGTGTTGAGCATCTGGTTGCTCGACCCAGGCTGCCCGCTGGGCTAGTCGCCTTCGCGCCAGCGCTATTTGGAAGTCGCCGATGACCGAGCGGGTTCGCTCGACCCCCCCTTCGGGGGTCGAGCGAGACACACGCTCGGGCTGGAGGCAGCCCTCGGGAGTTTCCCCTCTCTGGTGTGCCTCACTCGCACCCGGAGCAGGGCGGGGAGCGGCCTTGGTCAGCCGTCCGCAGAGTCCAGCCACAGCTGGTCGAAGCGGACGGTGGGCGGCGTCTGGTGTAGCCGCAGGCCCTGCACCCGCGGGTTGGCGGCCGCGTAGCTTCTGTCGTGGTACAGCGGAATGAGCGGGCAGTCCTCGCTCAGCAAGCGCTCGGCGCTGCGGTAGAGCTCCTGACGGCGCGCCGGGTCGATGGAGACGCGGGCCTCGTTGGTGAGCCGGTCGAGGTCCGAGTTCTGGTAGCCCAGGCCGTACACCGTCTGGGCTCGCGAGTTGAGGAGGAAGTGCAGGAAGTTGTCCGCGTCCGGGTAGTCGGCAATCCACCCCGCGCGGAAGATGGACAGGCGGCCGTCGTGGGCACGCGACCAAAAGTCGCTGGAGGTGAGCTCGACGTGCGAGAGCTCCACCAGGCCGGCCGCGACCAGCGGCCCAAACAGCACTTGGTCCTCCGGCTCGGTGCTGCGGCCGGGTGGGTTGTAGAGGGTGAGCCTCAGCAGCGGCACGCCGGCCTCTCTGAGGAGCGCGCGCGAGCGGGCCAAGTCCGGTCGGGGCGGGACGAATTCGCCCTCCAACAGGCCGGGCGGAGTGAGGGTGGAGGCGACGGTGGCGCCTGGGTGGAATTGCTCCACCAACCCATTCAAGTCCAGGCCGGCGCGCACCGCCTGGCGCACCCGCAAGTCGTCGAAGGGCGGCAGGCGCACCTGGAAGGCGAGGAAGAAGGACGAGGGCTGGGTGCCGGCGATGATGGTTTGGCCGCTGAGCTGCGCGTCCCGGACGTGCTCGGCGTACAGACCGCTCACCACGTCCACGTCGCCGGCCACCAGGCCGGCGATGGCCGCGGCGCGGTCGCGGAAGAAATGAAAGGTGAGCACGTCCAGCATCGGCCGCTCGGGGCGGAAGTAGGACGGGTTGCGCTCGAGCTCCACCCCGCCCGCGTCGAGCCGGACGGAGCGGTAGGGGCCAGCCCCCACCAGCTGGCCAGAGCTGGTCTGGCGCGCGACCAGGGTGGCGGGCAGTGTCACCAGGTGGAGGAAGAAGGCCTTGGGCTCCTCGAGGCGAATCTCCAGCGTCAGCTCGTCGAGCACCTCGAAGCCGCTGACGTGGCTGGCCTGGCCCGCCAAATAGGCGCGTGCGCCTTCCACCTCTTTGAAAATCCACTGGTCGGGCGAGTCCACCGCCGGGCTGAGCAGCCGCTCGAAGTGCTGCTTCACCTCGAGCGCCCGCAAGGGCGTGCCGTCGTGAAACACCAGGCGGGGCCGAAGGAAAAACCGGTAGCGCTGCGCGCCAGGCGCCGCCTCCCAGCGCTCGGCCAGGTCCGGAAGCACCGCTCCGTCCTCCTGTCGGCACAGGCCGGCGTAGAGGCCGGCCGCAATTTCAATGAGCTGGTTGTCCAGGGTGAAGAGCGGGTCGAGCGAGCGCGTCGACTCGAACATTTCCGCCTGGTGAATGCCCACCGAGAGGGTCCCCCCCCGTCGCGGCTCCGGCAGCCGGAAACGAAACACCTCGGCCTCCAGGCCAGAAGCCTCGCGTGACAGCTGCTCCACGGTGCGGCTGAGGCCGTCCCCAATCCGAATGACGGTGCGAGCGTCATCCCGCACCTGGGTGACGTCCTCGCCAATGGCGGCATCGCCGCGCGTCAGCACGTCATGGGCGTGGCGAATCTCGTCGATGGCGGCCGTCAGCCGCTGCACCGCCCCGGAGAGGTCTCGCCCGGTGCGGGCTTGGCCTTGGGCCTTGGCCGAGGCACCTTGCGCCAGCCGCGCCATCTCCTGGGTTTGGCGCACCAGCTCGCGCCCGGTGAGCGCCTGCTCGGCGGCCGCCCGGGTCACGTCCAGCACCCGCTGCGCGACACGTTCGCTGGCCTGGACGACGTAGGTGCCCTGCTTCTCCAGCTGGGCCGTCTCGGCGACGGTGGATTCCACTGCGGAGAATGTCCGCTTGGTGATGGTGCGAATCTCTTTGAGCGCGCTCGCGGCGCGGTCTCCCAGGGCCACCCCGGCGCTGGCCTGGGCCCGCACGTCCTTCACGTAGGCCACCGCAGCATCCAGCTGCCCGCGAATCTGCTGCACCATGGAGGCAATCTCGCGGGTGCTGCGGGCCGTCCGCTCCGAGAGACCGCGCACCTCCTCGGCCACCACCCCGAAGGCCCGGCCATTCTCGCCGGCCTGTGCGGCAATAATTCCGGCATTGAGGGCAAGCAGGTTGGTCTGGTCAGCCACGTCTTGGATGACATCGACGATGCGGCGGATTTCCATGGAGCGCGTGCCGAGCGAGTCGACAATCTCCGCCGCCTTGCGCACCGTCTCCTCCACCCGGTACATGCCCTTCACCGAGTCGTTCACCAGGGCTTCGCCGCGCTCGGCGGTGGAGGTGACTTCTCGGGCCAAGTCCCCCGTCTCGTTGGCCCGTCGGCGCACCGAGTCGATGCCACCCTCCACGGCCGAGACGAAGGCCGCCGCTTCTCCGGCGAAGCGCGCCAGCACGTCCCCGCTGGTGGCCACGGCGGACAGCCCCTCGCTCATCACCTGCACCCGCTCGGTGGTGCGGTGGGCGAAGGTGTCGAGCGTCCCCAGGGCGCTGGCCACCTGCTCGATGCGCTCCGTCATTTCCGCCAGCGAGCGAGTGGTTTCCTCGGCGAAGCTCTCGAGCTGCCCCACCCGACGGCCGGCGGCGTCCAAGCTGCCGCTCATGCTTTCCACCGAGCCCTGGCTGCGCTCCACCGCCGCCCCTTGACGCCGGGCCGCCTCCAACAGCGTCCTGGCCTGGCTTCCCACGTCGCGGCACGTCCGGTAGACGTTGCCCGTCACCCGCTGCACCTGAAAGAGGGCCCGGCGCAGCGAGAGGATGAGGCGGCGCAAGTCCTCCTGGCCTTCGAGGCCCGTCACCTGGGGGGTGAGGTCCCCTTGGGCGAGCTGGGCGATGAGCGCGCGACGGCGCGCGCTGCTGTGCGACAGCCAGCGGTACCAGGTGAACCAGGCGGCTGCGGTGAAGGTGACCACCGAGAGGCCGAGCAGCAGCAGCCACCAGCTCACGTCAAAGACGTGTCCGCCGAGGAGCCGGAGCGCAATCCCGCTCACTGCACCGGAGCACAGCCCGCCCAGGACGCCGAAGACGAAGAGAAAGCGCTTGCCAAACAAGAGAGGTAGCTCGGGACTCTACTCCGCAAGTCGCGCCATTCCCCCCAAGGGTGTGCTCCACTGCGCCCGGTGCGCGACTTACTTCTCCTCGCGGCGGTGCTGACAGTCGCACCCCCGGAGCGGACCTCCTACCTCTTCACACTCGAGGGGCTGCCGGCCGGCCAGGTGACGCTGGAGCGCAGCGCCGACGGGGCCTCCTTCACCTACCGCAGCGAGCACGTCTTCGGCCGCGGCCCAGCGCTGCGCACCGTCGAGAGCCACACGCTGGCGCTCGACGACGCCGGCCGAGTGGCTGGCTCCACCGCCACGCCGGTGTCCCTCTGGTTGTGGACGCGCCATGCGCCCAGCTGCCTGGAGGTGGTGGACGAGCGCAGCGGGGAAAGCGGGCAGGCCTGCTCCAACGCCGTCAGCGGCGAGGAGTTGGAAGGCATTGCGCTCGGGCAGCCCTTCCACGCCGTCTACCAAGCGGGCGTCCTGGAGGTGCTCGACCTCGGCCCGGCCCGCTTCAGCCGGCTGCGCGAGGCACCGGCGCTGGACGGGGCCACTGGGCTGTGGGCGCACGGAATTGCCTGCCCGGCCGGGCGCGGGGAGCTGGCGCTCGAGCCGCCGCTCAGTCTGCCTCGACAGCCCCAGGCCGCCTCCTCCCGGGGCCGGCTGTGGGCGCAAGGGCTGCTGCGGGAGTTTGGCCCGGCTGCCCAGGACGAGCGCTGCCTGGCCTCCGCCCAGCGCCTCCTCGGCTACCTGGAGGAGCGCGGAGGGCACGGGGTGTTGGTGCTGGGGTTGGTGCTGGACAGCGGGCGGGCCTGGCCCCACGCCTGGGTGCGGGCCGAGGGCCCCTACGGGGAAACGGTGGACCTGGACGCGGCCTGGGGCCGCCCGGTGGTGCCGATGGGGTACCTCGCGCTGGAGTTGGTGGCGGAAGGGGGCCACGGCCTGCAAGCGGGAGCGGCCTATTTGGACCTTGCCTCCGGAAAGCGGCGCCTGGTGCGTCGCTGAGGCGGGCTACAGCCACTCCGGGGGCAGCTCGGCGTAGCTGCCCTCGGCGGAGCGGCACAGGGCGGCCAGGCCAGCGACGCGCGGCAACTCGGTGACGGCCCAGTACTGCGCGGCCGCCAATTTCGCGCGGTAGAAGCCCTGCTCGTCGTCCTTCACCCCGCGGCGCAGGGCCTTCTGGGCCACCGCCGCCATGGCCAGCCACTGCCAGCCCACCGCGACGAGGCCGAACAGCGTCAAGTAGTCGTGGCTGTGGGCCAGCATGGCCTCCACGTCCCCGGCAGCGCCACGGCCGGCCAGCGCGGTGGTGGTGTCCACCAGCTCGGCCAGCGCCTCGGCCACCGCCTCCGTCCACGTCGGGGGCAGCTCGGCTGCCCGGGCCCGTCCCAGCGTCTGCGTCACCTCGTCGGAGAAGGCGTGCAGCGCCGCCCCGCCGCCGGCCACCGCCTTGCGGCCGAGGAGGTCCAGCCCCTGGATGCCGGTGGTGCCCTCGTGCAGGCTGTTGAGCTTGCTGTCGCGCAGCCAAGCCTCGGGCAAGTACTCGCTCGAGTAGCCGTAGCCGCCGTGGACTTGCAGCGCCAGCACGGTGGACTCGAAACCCGCCTCGGCCGGGAAGCTTTTGGCCACCGGGGTGAGGAGGTCCAACAGCAGCTTCGAGCGCCGGCGCTCCTCGGCGTCGGTGCTGTGGGCCGAGAGGTCGGCCAGGCGCGCCGTGCTGGCCAACAGCGCCAAGCCTCCTTCCACAATGGCCTTCTGCCGCAGGAGCATCCTTCGCACATCGGCGTGGGCCACCAGCGGCACCTGCGGGCCGGAGGGGTCCCGCTGCGAATGCAGTCGCCCTTGGGTGCGCTCGCGCGCATAGCCCAGTGCCTCGTGGTAGGCGGCCGAAGCGGTGGCCACCCCGTTGAGGCCCACCATGATGCGGGCCTCGTTCATCATTTGAAACATCTGCGCCAGGCCCCGGTTGGGCTCGCCCAACAGCCAGCCGTGGCAGTCCCCGCGCTCGCCGAAGCTGAGCAGGCAGCTGGGGAGCCCCCGCCAGCCGATTTTGTGCACCAGGCCGCTCACTGCCACGTCGTTGTCCCGCAGCGTCCCGTCCTCCGCGCGCCGGTTGGGCACGACGAAGAGCGACACCCCGGCACTCCCCGGGGGCGCCCCGTCTCGGCGCGCCAGCACCATCTGCACCACGTTGGGGGCGAGGTCATGCGCGGCCGCGGAGATGAAGACTTTCTCGCCGCGGATGAGGTGGTGGCCAAAGGCGGTGGGGGTGGCCCGCGTGCGGATGTCCCCCAAGCTCGAGCCGGCGTGTGCCTCGGTGAGCGCCATGGTGCCGGTCCACTCCCCGGCGTACAGGGGGGCCATGAAGCGCTGCTTCAGCTCGTTCGAGCCGAAGGCCTCGAGCAAATGGGCGGCCCCGCTGGTGAGGCCGACGAAGCCGAAGGCGCTGAGGTTGCCGGCCATGAGGTAGGCCGAGGCGAGCGCGGCCACCGCCAACGGCAGCTGCGCGCCCCCCACCTCCGGACCGCGGGTGGCGGAAATGAGGCCCAAGTCCACCAGGTGGGGCCAGGCCGCCTTGAGCAACGGGTGGACGAAGACGCGGCCGTCGCGCAGCACCGGGGGAGCGGCGTCGACGGTGCGGTAGTTGGGGAAGAGCACCCGGCGCGCCAGGGTGCGGGCGCTGGTGAGAAACAAGTCAAAGGTGTGGCGGTTGTGCTCGCCGAAGTCCGGAAAGTTGCACAGCGCCTCGACGTCCAGCACCTCGTAGAGGAGGAATTCGACGGTGCGGTCGTCGAGCAACGGGTTGGTGCGGCTCGCGGACATGACTCCTTACTTGCGGAGGGCCGTGGCTCCCTCCTCGTCGGTGAATGCTATGCCGCCTGGAACGAGCCGAGGAAGCTCGACAGCTGCTCGGTGACGAAGCCTGGGTTGTCGATGGGCGAGAGGTGCCCGGCCTTGGGGATGCGCACCAGCCGCGCGCCGGCAATGGCCGCCGCCAGTGCCTCGGCCTTGGCCGGCACGACGGCCACGTCCTCCTCGCCCACCATCACCAGAGTGGGGAGACGAATGCGGGCCAGCTCGTCCAAGATGGCCTTGCGCTCGAGCACCCCATTCACCGCGCGCACCGCGCCGATGCGGTCCAAGGCCAAAAAGCGGTCCCGGACGGCGCGGAGCTCGCTGGCCCGTGAGGCATCGGCCCGCACCGTCGCGCCGTGCATAATTTTCATCACCGAGCCGGCCACCACCCTGGGGCCCACCCAGCGCTCGAGGAAATTCAAGAGACGGTAGCGGGGGAGGTTTTCCGCCGGCTCGCCCTCGGCCGAGGTGTCGAGGAGCACCAGGGAGCGAAGGAGCTCTGGGTGTCGGGCGGCCAGACGCATTCCGACGAAACCGCCCATGGACAACCCCACGAAGTGCACCGGCTGGACGTCCAACGCGCGGATGAGCGCGGCGGCGTCCTCGGAGACGGTGTCCATGTCATACCCGCCGGCGGCCACCTCGCTCTGGCCTTGGCCGCGGTGGTCATAGCAGATGCAGCGGAAGCGGCTGCGCAAGGACGGCACCTGGGCGTCCCACATCCGGCAGCTGTACAGAAGCCCATGCGAGAAGAGCACCGGCGGCCCGCTGCCGCCCGAATCCTCGAAGTACAGCCGGGTGCCGTTGACGCTGCGCTGGGGCATTAGGTGGGCTCGAAGGGAATGGCCCCCAGCCGGGCGCCGGGGGAGACGCCGAGCAACTCACGGGCCACAGGCGGCAGGGAGATGGCTTGGTCCTCGAGTCGAGCCGGGGTGCGCACGGCCCGGAAGCGGTTTCGGGCGGAATCCCGGTCGACGCCCACCAGCATGACGTCCGCGCCTTCGTCGGCGAGAGGCTCGGCCGCCAGTCGGGCGGTGCGGAATTGCCGCACCAGCAACACGTCCTGGGTGCGCGCCTCGAAGTGGGGGCCGCCGTCGAAGGGGTCCACCCGCTCCACGTAGCGAAAGCCGATGCGCTCCAGCATGCGTTGCACGCCGCGCGTCTGCGTGCCCACCTCCCCCACCACTTTTTGGGTGCGCTCGGGAAACAGCGACACGTAGATGTCCGAGGACGGGAAGAGCTCTTTGATGAATTCTTTGTTTTGCCGGCTCAGCCGGTCCGCCTCAATGTAGGTGAGCCCGGTGAATTTCTTCCCCACCGCCTCCCACAGCAGGCTCCGTCCGTCGGGCATCAGGGGGGGCATGAGCTCGGCCAGCACGCGCTCGCGAAACTGCGCCCGATGCATGGCGAGGAAGAGGAAGCGGACGTAGGAGAGCTGCTTGCCCGGTTTCTCCGCGCCGGAGCGGTGGGGCGGGTCCACCACCAGCCCGCCAATCTCGGTGGGCCCGGCGTAGTTGTAGGCGATGGACAGCACCTTGTGGCGGAAGTGCCGGTCCAGGCTGGCCGAGTAGTGCTCGCGCTCGCTCACCTCGTAGTAGGTGTGGGGGGCCTCCTTGGTGCCGTGCTGCGCGATGACCAGGCTGGTGCCGACCACCTGCTCGCTCGTCGCATTCTCCAGGACGAAGAGGTACTCGCGCTCGAAAGGGTCGCGCACCTTGCCGGCGAAGCTGCGGACGGAGGTGTCGATGAGTTGCTCCAGCGTCGCCTCGTCGTTGGGGAGATTGACGGTGTTGAGCACCGCGGCCAGGCGCTTGAGGCTGGGCAGGTCCGCCCGCTGGACGTCGCGCAAGAGGTACATGGGCAAAGGCCCGGGGCGGGGCGCGGCGCAAACCTACCCCAGACGTGAAGGGCGTCCCACTCCAGGGGGGGGCGAAGGCTCGCCTCGGGAGGCGGCCGGCGCAAACGGCCGGCAGCACCTCGCGGGCCCGGGCCGCCCTTTGGAAGCCGACACGTCGAGCTCACCTTCATCCCCCCTGGGGTGGGCTGTTTGCAGCCGAGCCGCCACAGCGAGGAGGGGGGCTCGGCCCACGGCCGAGCAGGCGCCCTTCGGGCCCAGCTGGGGGCGCGAGCGGCCTCGCCCACCCGGAAGCGGTATACGTCCTCCCACCATTTCCCCTCGGAAGGAGGGCCCGCCATGTCCACCACCCTCGTCGCCGGAGTCTCCGGGCACACCGGTGCAGTCGTCGCCCAGCAGCTGTTGGAGCAGAAGCAGAAAGTGCGCGTGCTGGTGCGCGACGCGGCCAAAGGGGAGCGCTGGAAGAAGCGCGGCGCCGAAGTCAGCGTCGGAAGCGTGGAGGACGCGCACGCGCTGGCCGCCGCCTTTCGCGGGGTGGACGCGGCCTTTCTACTCGTTCCGCCCCCGCCCCCGGCCACCACCGGCTATTTCGCGCGTGCGAAGAGAATAATCGACGCCTTCGTCCAGACGCTGAGCGGCAGCCACCTCAAGCACGTGGTGCTCCTGTCCTCTTGGGGAGCGCACCAGGCCGAAGGCACCGGTCTGGTGCGGGCGCTGTACATGGCGGAGAAGGCACTGGGGGCGCTGAAGGTGCCCTGCACCTTCTTGCGCGCGAGCTCCTTTGTCGAAAACTGGGGCAGTGTGCTGGAAGCGGCCAAGGGCGGGCAGCTTCCGACGTTTTTGCCGGCAGACTTCAAATTCGCCCAGGTGGCCACCCATGACATTGGCCTGCTGGCGGCGCTCCTCTTGCCGGAGCACCCCAAAGCGCACCGCGTGGTGGAGCTGTCCGGGCCCGTCCCGGCCAGCCCGCAGGACGTCGCCCGGGTGCTGAGCACGCTGCTGGGGCGTCCGGTGCAGGTGGCGTCGCAGCCGGTGTCCCACATGGCGGCGGCCTTCCAGCAGTTTGGCTTCTCGGCCGAAATGGCGGGCCTCTTCCAGGAGATGACGGAAGGCATCATCGCCGGACGCCTTCTGCCCGAGCACCCGGACACCGTCCGGCACGGCAAGGAGACACTCGAGACGACGCTGGGCGCGCTGCTGAAGAAGGGCTAGCGTTTCTTGTGCGCCCCCAAGACGGCCCCCGGTGGGGAGTCTTCTGGAGGGGCCAAGCGGAGGGACACCCAAGGTGCGGCGACACGACACAACCACCCCAGCACTCCTCGCGGCGTGGGCGCTGGCGCTGGCCGGCTGTGGCGGCATCAGCGCCTCCACCCGCATGTACCCGGACGCGCCCAGCTACGCCCCCACCGACCCGTCGTCGGTGGAAATTCTGCGCAGCGACCCGAGCGTTCCCTTCGTCCGGCTGGGCGAGGTGACGCTGTCCATGCAGGGCAGCCCCTCGCAACAGGCCATTGCCTCGGCCCTGGCCAAGCAGGCGGCGGCCATGGGCGCGACGGCGGTGGTGCTGGTGTATGACGGCTCAGCCAGCATGGGCGTCATGTACAGCGGCGCGCTGTGGGCCCCGGCGCCGCCGGACCCCACCCAAGCCAGTCAGCCGGTGCTCATCGCGGTGGCCATCCGCTACACCTGAGGGTGGCTCCCCAGGCCGGGGCAGGCGTCGGTGGGCGGCCCTTCCAAGTGGCACCGGGCGTCCTCTAGGGTGCGCCCCGGCATGGCACGCACCAAGGCAGTTGTCATCGGCGGGACGGGGTATGGCGGTGCAGAGCTTCTGCGGCGGCTGCTCTTTCACCCCCAGGTGGAGGTGACGCGCGTCACGGCCGCGGACAACCTCGGCAAGCGCGTCTCGGACGTCCACCTCAACCTTCTCGGCCTCACCGAGCTCACCTTCGAGGAGTTGCCGCCGCGCGAGGCGGTGGCAGGGGCCGACGTGGCCTTCCTCTCCATGCCCCACAAGACGACGGCCAAGGTGGTGCTGGAGCTGCTGGCCACCGGCGTCCGGTTGGTCGACCTCTCGGGGGACTTCCGGTTGCGCGACCCCGGGGCCTACGAGCGCTTCTACGGTGCGGCCCACCCGAGGCCGGAGGCCCTGCGTGAGGGGCTCTTCAGCTACGGGCTGCCGGAGCTCAACCGCGAGGCCCTCCGCACCGCCCGTTACATCGCCAGCCCCGGCTGTTTCGCCACCACCATTGCCTTGGGCCTTTTGCCACTGGCCCGAGGGGGCCTGTTGCGCGGACCGGTGCAGACGGTGGCCGCCACCGGCAGCAGCGGCAGCGGCGCTCACCCACAGCTCACCACCCACCACCCGCTGCGAGCGGTGAATTTGCGCACCTACAAGCCGCTCGAGCACCAGCACGTCCCGGAAATTGTGCAGACGCTGAGCGCGGCCGGAGCCAAGGAGCTCAGCCTCGAATTTGTCCCCGTCTCGGCCCCTCTGCCGCGGGGAATTTTCGCCACCTCCTTTGCCCAGCTGCCGGCGTCGACCACGCTCGAGCAGCTGTCGGCGTTGTGGGCCAACACCTTCGGGCAAGAGCCCTTCGTCCGGGTGGTGCAGGGCCGCCAGCCGGAGGTGGTGGCGGTGGCGGGGAGCAACTACGTGGAGACGGGCTTCGTCCTGGGGCCCATCGTGGGCTCGACGCGCCGGGTGGTGTGCTTCAGCGCCCTGGACAACCTGGTGAAGGGCGGGGCGGGACAAGCCATCCAGAGCTTCAACCTCATGATGGGCTTCGAGGAGACGCTCACCCTCCGCGAGCCGGGCCTGTGGCCGTGAGGGCCCTTTCCGACTTTGCTGGGCGCTGGTTCGTGGTGAAGGTGGGGGGCGAGCTCGCCCAGGACCGGGCGCTGCTGGCCGCCTCGGTGGGCGCCGCGGTGGGCGCCTTCCTCGAGGCCGGAGTGCGGGTGGCGGTGGTGCACGGCGCCGGTCCCCAGGCCAGCGAGCTGAGCAAGCGGCTCGGGCTCGTCCCGCGCCTGGTGGGAGGCCGGCGCATCACCGACGCAGCGACGCTGGAAGTCATGAAAATGACGTTGGCCGGTCAGGTGTCGGTGGACGTGGCGGCCGCCTTCCGGCGGTGTGGCGTCCCCGCCCTGTGCACCACCGGCGTCTCGGCCGGGCTTTTGGAGGCGGCGCGCCGGCCGCCGAAGCCGGTGACCGGGGCCGGCCCCGAGCCGGTGGACATGGGCCTGGTCGGGGACGTGGTGGGCGTGCGGACGGAGCTCTTCGAGCGCCTCGCCGGGGTCGGCCTCGTCCCGGTGCTCGGCTCACTGGCTTCGGACGCGCAAGGAAACGTCTTCAACATCAACGCCGACACGGTGGCCGCGCGGCTGGCCGCCGAGCTCCGAGCGGCCAAGCTGTTTCTCGTCTCCAACGTCCCTGGGGTGCTGCGGGACAAGGACGACCCCTCGAGCCGAATGCCCCGGCTCAGCCGGGCCGACGCGGCGGCGGCCATTGCCTCGGGCGTCATTGAGGGCGGGATGATTGTCAAAGTGGAAGAGAGTCTGGCCATGCTAGAGCAGGGCATCGAGGCCATTCACATTGTCGGGGTCGAGCCGCCAAGCGCCCTCTTGGACGAGGCCCAGAGCGCGGGAAGCCGCGGGACTGCCTTCGTTCGCTAGCGCCCACCCCCTCAGCGCGGTTGCTGGCCCTCACTGCCCAGCCGAAAAGCTGACAGCGCGTCTGCCGGGATTAAGTTTTTGCCCCTGAGGGACGTCCCCAAGTCCCTCTCACCGGAGGCGCCATGCTGCGCATCATCACCACCTTCTTCCTGCTCAGCATTGTCGGCATTGCGCTGTCCGGCGTCGCCGCCTTCGGCGCGGCTGCCCCCGGTCCCGCCCGGCCGGTGCGCTGGCTGTCGGTGGACAGCGTGGCCTCGCTGGGCTGCGCGGCCGACGCCGTTGGGCAGAGCCGCCTGGCGCTCGGCCCGGCCGGCGGGACGTCCAGGATGGAGCTGGCCATGCTGGGCTGCGACGGCCAGGAGCGGCAGCTGGGGATGGACATTTTCGTCGTCCGCCTCAACGGGGGCTTTGAGCTCACCGTGCGCGACCACGACAGCGGCGAGACGGTAGTGCGCCGGCTGCGCTCGGCCAAGCCGGCGGACTTCCTCCTCTCCGGGGTGCAGCTGCGTTTCACCTTGGCCGAACAAACCGAGCCGGCCAGCTAGCGATGCTTGACCATTTGACGCGCACCGTCCGCGACGCCCCGCAGAGCGTCGCCTTCTTCACCCGGGCGCTGAAGCCGCTCGGCTATGGCGTCACCATGCGCTTTGCCGACTTCGTCGGCTTTGGTACCAAGGCCAAGCCCTTCTTCTGGGTGAAGCCGGGAGAGGTGCCCACCACCCCGATGCACCTCGCGCTGGTCGCGCCGTCGCGCGCGGCGGTGGACGCCTTTTACGCCGAGGCCCTGGCGGCGGGCGCGCAGGACAATGGGCCGCCCGGGCTGCGGCCGCACTACCACCGCCACTACTACGCCGCCTTCGTCATCGACCCGGACGGCCATAACTTGGAGGCCGTCTGTCACGTGCCCCCGCCGCCCAAGCGCACCCGTTCGGCGGCGAAGAAGAAGAAGCGGCGCCGGTAGGGGCCAGCCGCGGCGACGAGGCGAGGAGGGCCGCTGGCCGCACCTCCCCCAGGGCTAGTGGGCGGTCACGTGGCTGTCCAGCTGCCGCACCGCGCTCGTCATTTCCTCCAGCCCGCAGCCGGCTTTGGCCTTCTTCCGGGCGCGCTGCAGCGCAGCGAGCTGGTCCGTGGCCCCGAGCTCACCGAGCCGCCGCGCGGCCACCGCGCGCTCCGCGCAGTCCTTCTGCTCGAGCCAGTTGGCGTACAGCCGAGACAACTCGCGCCCGTCGAGGCGCCCGCTGCTGTCCAGGTAGCGCAGCGCCCCCCAGCTGCCGTCGGAAGGAGGGCCGGCGGCCACCGAGGTGAGGGCGGCGGTCAGCCGCACCGGCTCGAGGCCATCCAGCCACTGCTTTCGCGCCGCCTCGCCGCGGCCGTGGGCCAAGTCCTCGGAGACGCCGGTGAGGACGAGCGGGTCAAACGCCTCGTCCGAGAGCTGCCCGGCCTGAAGCGCCAGCAGCTCCTGGTCATGGTCTTTGAGAGCATGGAGGGCCGCGGCCCGCAGGGCTTGGGCGTCGGCGGAGAGCGGTCCGTGGTTGGAGGTGTTGAGGGTGCGCAGGGCCTCCTCGGGGTGGCCCATCTCCAGCGCGGCGCGCGCGGTGGACAGCGCCTGCCGGGGACCGAGTGACCACAGGATGATGGCCGCCAGCACCGCCAGCGCCACCGCGGCCATGGCGGCTTGCAGCCCGAGCGTGCGCCACTCCAGGCGCCTCTGGACTTGGGTGTCTCGCTCCGGGCCGCCCTCCGCCAGCGCGCGCAGCGCCGGCTGGGTGTGCGCGTCGAAGAGCTCGGGGGCGAAGGAGGCGCCGCGCGCGCCGAGGCTGAGCGGCGTGACCAGCCGCATCGGCGGCGGGGGCTCGAGCGCCCGCACCCAGGCCGCGGCCGACTGGGGCCGGGCGTTGGCGTCCTTGGCCAGCGCCCGCATGACGACGAGGGCCAGGTCCGGCTGGCTGGCCATCTGCGGCGCGAGCTCCAGCAGCGGGCGCGGCACTGTGCTGACGTGCTGCAGCAGGTAGTCGCGGGCGTTGGGGCCCTGGAAGGGCAGCTGTCCGCTGAGCATCCGGTAGCCCAGCACGCCCAAGGAGTAGAGGTCACTTCGGGCGTCGAGCGGCGCCCCCATGGCTTGCTCCGGGGAGAGGTACTCCGGCGTCCCCAGCACCACCCCCACCTGGCTGAGGCCGCGGCTGTCGGGGTCCGGCTCCACCAGCCGGGCAATGCCGAAGTCCAACAGGCGCGCCTGCTCGCCCTTCGGGCCCGGGGTGAGGACGACGTTTTCTGGTTTCAAGTCGCGGTGAATAATCCCCTTCTCGTGGATGGCGGCCAGCCCCTCGGCCAGCTGCACCAGCACGCGGCGTCCGCGCTCGGGGTCCAGGGGTCCGGGCTCGAGCGCCTGCAGCAGCGTCTCCCCCTCGGCCAGCTCCATCACCAAGCAGGTGCCCTCCTCGGACTGGCCGAAGTCGATGACGCGCACCACCGCCGGGTGCTCCACGCTCGACAGCAGGCGGGCCTCCCGCCGGAAGCGCTCGCTCATGCCAGGTTGTTGCCCCACCTCGCGCCGCAGCACCTTGAGGGCCACCTTGCGGCCGAGGCTGACTTGCTCGGCCAGGTACACCTCGCCCATGCCTCCGCCGCCCAGGTGCCCGAGCACCCGGAAGCGTTCGTCGAGGACGAGCGAGTTGAGGGGGAGCACCGGGGTGGGGGTCCGCGGCGGTTGAGAATATCCGGCTTCACCGGATGAAGCAGTCCCACAACCGCTTACCGCCGGCCGCGGGCAACGCCGCAAGCCCCGGAAATTTGGGCCACTCCCAGCCGGGTGCTACCTTTCTCCGGGCCGTGGGCAGCCGCTTTGGGCCTCTTGCCCAAGGAGGGCCTACGAGTGCAGGGCCCCAGGGGCGTGCCCCCGGGGGCTTTCCTCTCTTTTTCGGGCAACGCGACATGGCCGGCGAAGAAAAACGCGAGCCGGAAGTGGCCAAGTCCCAGGCCCCCGAGCTGCGGCTCCTGGACCGGCGGGCCTTCGTCGCCTTCCCGCCCCTGGAGGTGGCCCCCGGCGTCCGGGTGACGGACTTCGGCCTTCAAGTTCCGGACGTCAGCTTTCCCTTCAACGTCTCCGGTGGCGCCTTGCGCTACCAGAAGAAGACGCTGCACTTCGGCTTTCTCGAAGTCTCCCTGGACGCCGAGCGGCTGCGACGCGCGGTGCAGGAGGTGGCCGGCGGGGCGCTGGAGCTGGAGGACGTCCAGCTCAGCTTTCGCACCGGGTACCTGGAAGGCCAGGCGCAGCTGCGCGGCCCGGCCGCTGCCCCGGCCACCTTCAAAGTGGCCTTCGACGCCGAGGGGGAGCGGCTGGGCGTCTACCTCTACGACGTGCGGCTGTATGCCTTCACCCCCACGCCGGCGCCGGTGGTGCCGCTGTTGCTGGCCCGCGCCGCGCAGTCCGCGCGGCTGCTTCCGGACGTCGAGGTGCGCGGCACCAGCGGCTTCTCCGCCCGCGTGCTGCCGGCGCTGGTGCAAGCGGCCGCCGTCACCCGTGGCTTCCGCGTCCCCTCCTTGGAGGGGGCGCGCCTCACCGGGTTGGACGTCTCGGCCACCGCCCTGCGCTTGCGCTTCGCCTCCACCGGGCTGCCGCCTCCGGCGCTGCTGGACGAGGAGTTGCTGCTGGCCCTGGAAGGGGCAAGGGCCTTCGGCGAGGCCGAGGCCCTTCTCGCCGCCGGGCGGCTGAAGGACGCACGCGACGCTTACCTTCGCGGGGCCGAGCCGCAGGACGCCCACCCCTTCGCGCTGGAGCGCCTCCTCGGCCTCCTCGTCGCGGACCCCGGCGCCCACGAGCTGGCGCTGGACGTTGCCCAGTCGGTGGCCCGCCGCCGCCCGCACAGCGCCGCCCCCTTGTGGGTGGAGGCGTTGGTGCGCGAGCGACGCGGGGAGCCGGCCCGGGCGGCCGAGCGTTGGCTGGCCCTCTCGGCCCTGTGCCGCAAGCGGGGCGAGGACGCCGGCGCGGTGGCCGCCGCGCAGGCCGCGGCCCGGGTGGCCGAGGGCGTCGCGCCGCAGATGGCCATCCGCGCGCTACACGAGTTGTTGGGGCTGCGGCCGGACCATCTGCCCTCGCTGAAGGCGCTGGCCCGTGCCGCGGACGCCTCGGAGGACAGGGCCGGCGCCATGCGCGCCTACCGGCGCATTTCTGCGCTGGCCCGGGACCCGGCCGAGTCCGGCGAGGCGCACGTGCAGCTGGCCCGCCTCTCGGTGGTGACGGAGGACGACGTGGCCGGCGCGCGGCTGCACTGCGAGGCAGCCCTCCGGCTGTCTCCGGACCACCCCGGCGCGCTGGAGCTGTTGGGCGAGCTCTGCCACCGGGCGGGCGAGCACCTGCGGGCCCTCAAGGCGTTGGACCGGCTGCGGGAGGTGGCCCTGGCCCGCCATGACTTGGCCCAGGTGGGACGCGCCAACCTGTTGGCTGGCCGGGTGTGGGAGGTGGGGCTAAACAACCTGGACAACGCGCTGCTGCGCTACCGCGAGGCGGTGGCCCTGTTGCCCGGCGAGCCGGAGGCACTGGTGGCCGCCGCCCACGCGGCCGAGGGCCTGGGGCGGACGGCCGAGGCGGTGACCGGCTACCAGCAGGGCATTGAGTTGGCCGGTCCCTCCCCCGACGCCCCGGCCGTCCGGGCCGCGGTGCACCGCGCCCACCGCGCCCTGGCCGTGCTGGAGCGCACGCGACTTCAGGACGCGGGGGCCGCGCGCGCCCACCTCGAGGCCGCCCTGGCGCTGCGGCCGGAGGACGCCGAGGTGCTGCAGGAGCTCATTCCCCTGTACCGCTCGGCCAACGACGTGGGACGCCTGGCGCTGGCCCTGGAGCAGGCCGCTCCGCTGTTGGCCGAAGGCACGCGCCGCGCCGCCTACCTGGCCGAGGCCGGCGAGCTGCAGCGCACGCGCCTCGACCAGTCGGACAAGGCCGAGGCCCTCCTGGCCCGCGCGCTGGACGCGGACGGCACCAACCGGGTGGCGCTGGAGGGCATGTTGGCGCTGGCCGAGCAACGCCGAGAGGGGCCGCTGTTGTGCCGCTGCCTGCAGGCCCTCGCCGCCCAAGCGGTGGACGCCCCGGAGCGCGCGCGCCTGTTGCGCCGGCTGGCGGTGGCCGCCAAGGACCTCTCCTCGGACGTCACCCTCGCCGCCGAGGCGCTGGCCGAGGTGCTGCGTCTGGAGCCAGACGACTTGGTGGCGCTGGGCGAGTTGTGCGCCCTGCAGCGCAAGCGCGCCGACATGCCCGGCCTGGCTGCCGCGCTCGAGCAGCGCGCGCGGGTGGCCGAGGCCCAAGGGGACATGCGCCTGGCGGTGGCGGCCCTGCGCGAGCTGGCACAAGTGCGCGAGAGCCGCCTCGGACGGCTCGGCGAGGCCCTGGTGGCCCTGGAGAAGGCGGCCCGGCTGCACGCCGAGCCGGCCGTCCTGTTGGAGCTGGCCGAGCTCTCATTGCGGGCCGAGCGCCCGGAGCACGCGCGTCGCGCCTTGGAGGACGTCCTCTCGGCGCTTCCTGCCAACGCCCCCAAGGAGACGCGGGCCGAGGTGCAGGAAAAGCTTGGGAGGGCCTGCGAGCTACTGGGGGACGAGGCCGCGGCCATGGCCCTCTATGCCGAGGCGCTGCCGTTGCGTCCGGCGGACGATGCGCTGGCCGACCGGCTGGAGGCGCTCTACCAGAAGGCCTCCAGAGGCCGCGAGCTGGCCGAGTTGTGGGCCGCCCGCGCGCAGCAGCTGCTGGCCTCGGGCCGCCCCGAGGCCGCTGTCCCACTCCTCCTCAAAAGCGCCAAAGGCCTCCTCAGCGCCGGCCACCGGGACTCGGCCCACCAGAAACTCTACGCCGCCTTTGAGCTGCAGCCCCAAGGGCCCCTGGCGGCTGAAGTGCTGGAAGCCCTGGCCGAGCTCGAGCTTCAAGCCGGAAACCGCCCCGAGGCGGCGCAGTTGCTGGCCCGCCAGGCCGAGCGCGCCGGGGAGGCCAAGCTGGCCGGCCGCCTCTTCCTCCGCGCCGCCGAGGTGACGCCCGACGCCGGGCGCATGCTGGCCTGGCTGGACGCGGCGCTGCGCCAGGACGGGACGCTGCTGCAGGCCCGGGTGCGCCGGGGAAGGGCCCGGCTGGGAAGCGACGCGCGCGGCGCTCTCGAGGACTTGGAGGCCGCGCTGCAGCTTCTGCGGACCGACCCCTTGGGCCTCCCGCCTGCCGAGCGCGCCCAGCTGCTCCGTGCCGCCGCGGCGGCGGCGCGTGCCGCCGGCGAGCCGGAGCTCGCCCGCCGCCACCTGGCCGCCTACGCCGAGGCGCAGCCCCTGGACGTGGAGGCCCAGCTCGAGCTGGCCGGGCTGTACCGTGAGGCCGGCGCCTGGCAGGCCCTGCAGTCGCTGTTGCGTGGACTGTGGCCGCGGCTGTCCGGCCCGCAGGCCCGCGAGGCGGCGCGCGAGCTGGTGGCCCTCAGCCAGGAGGTGCGCCGGCCCGAGGAGGCCCAAGCGGTGTTGCGCAGCCTTCTCGAGAAGGACGCGACGGACGTTTGGGCGGCCGACGCGCTCCTCGGCCTTTTGGGCCAGCAGCCCAGTGCCCAGGAGGAAGCCCTCGCCTTGCGCTCGCTGTTGGCCGCCTCCACCAGCGGCGCCGAGCGCGCTGCCCACCTCGTCGAGCGAGCCCACCTGGCGCGGGCCTTGGGGCGAGGGGCCGAAGCCCGCGCGGACTTGTTGAGCGCCGCCCCGGACGCGCTTCAGCCGGGGCCGGTGTGGCAGGAGGTGGCGGAGCTGGCGGCCGCCGAGGGCGACGCCCCGGGCGAGCTCGCCGCGTGGCAAGCGGCGCTGTCCGCCGCGCCCAGCCTCGGCGCCCGGGCGACACCGCGGCTGCTGGCCCTCGGGCGCTCTCTGTTACGGGCCGGCGAGGCGCGCACCGCCGCCGCCGCCTACGCCCAGGCCGCCGCCTCCGCGCCGGACGCCGCCGCCCTCTCCGCGGCGCACCTCGGCGCGGCCGAGGCGGCTTTCGCCGCGGGGGACGCCCCAGGGGCGGCCGCCGCGCTGCTACAGGCGGCGGCGCAGGGCCCGGTGGAGGCGCGCGTCCAGGCGCTGTTGCGGCGGGCCGAGTTGGCCGAGGCCGCCCAGGACACGGCCACCGCCGCCGACAGCCTGGAGCGCGTGCTGGCGCTGGAGCCCCACAACCCGAGCGCCGCCTCCCGGCTGCGCACGCTGCTCGAGCGCAGCGGGGACTGGGCGGGGTTGGCGGAGCTGCTGCTGTCGCGCCTGCCCCACGTCTCTCGGGCCGAGGCGGCCCGTCTGTCCGCGGAGTTGGGAAGCCTCTACCTGAAGCTGGACAGCCCGGGGCCCGCCGAGGCGGCGCTGCGACGGGCGGCGGAGCTCGACGCCAGCGCCGCGGGGGTGCGCCGCCAGCTGGTGGGCCTTCTGGTGCTGCGAGGCGCCTGGCAAGAGGCCGCCGAGACGGCCCGTCAGGCGGCGGCCTTGCTTCCGCCCAGCGAGGCGGCGGCGTTGTTGCGCGAGGCCGCCCAGGCCGCCGCGGCGGCCGGGGCCGACGCCGAGGCGCTCGCCCTCCGCCGCCGCGCACAGCAGCTGCACAGCGCCACCGGAGAGGAGCTGCGCGCCTTGGCCTTTGCCCTGTACCGCGCCGGTGCACGCGCCGAGGCCCTCCCGCTGTTTTCCGCCGCTGCGCAGAGCGCGACGTTTGAGGACGCGCCGGACAGGGACGAGGAGTTGCTGCTGGCCTACGCGGACCTCCAGGCCGCCGGCGGGGACATGCGGGGCGCCGAGGAGACGCTGCGGCGGCTGCTGTCCGAGCGTCCCCTCAGCACCGCCGCGCTGGAGCGCCTGGCGGAGGTGCTGCGGGCCAGAAGCCCCCGCGAGTCCATTGTGCTGTTGGCCAGTGCCCTGGAGGGCCGCGCCCCCAGCCGGACGGTGGGCACGCGGCTGCTGGAGCTCGGCCAGCGGGCCCTCACCGAGTTGGTGGACCCGGAGCTGGCAGCGACGCTGTTGGAGCGCGCCGCGGCGGCCCTGCCCGAGCCCTCGGCGGCGCGCCGGGCGCAGGCCGAGCTCTTCCGCCAGACGGGCCGCAGCGCCGAGCTCCTCCGCACGCTGCGCACCCTGTCGGAGGAGGCTGCCCGGGCCGGCGAGGTGGACACTGCCCTGGGCGCCCTGGACGAGTTGGCCAGCGTGGCGGCGGAGTTGGGGCGCACGGACGAGGCGCTGGAGGCGCTGGGCGGCCTTCGCGACGGGCTGGAGCAGCGCGGGGCCCGCCCGCAGGCGGCCTTGGCCGAGGCGCGTCGGGCCGAGCTCCTCCTCTCGGCGCGTCGGGACACCCTCGGTGCCGAGGCGGCGCTGGCCCGCAGCTTCTCGCTTTCCCCCAACGTCCCCGCCGCCCTGCGCGCCGCCTCCCTGGCCGCCGCCCGCGAGGACGTCCGGGCGCAAGCCCATTGGCTGCAGCGCGCGCTTCCCCTCTACGCCGGCGCGGCCGAGCGGGCCGACGCCCTGTTGGCGCTCGCCCAGCTTCACGCCGAGGGGCTGGCCGACGAGGCCCAGGCCGAGGCCTTCCTCCGCGAGGCGTTGGCCGAGGCCCCCGGCCACAGCGCCGCCGAGGGACGCCTCCTCGCCCTTTTGGAAGGGGCCGGGCGCGCCGCCGAGGTGGCGGCCTACCTCGAGTCCGCCGCCCGCGTCCTCAAGGACAGTGAGGCACGGGTGCAGCGGCTGCGCCGCGCGGCGGAGGTATACGCCGGCCGGCTTGGCAACCCGGCCGCGGCCATTGAGGCGCTGGGCCGAGCGCATGCGCTGAGGCCCGGGGACGCCGAGTTGACGGCAGCGTTGGCGGACTTGCTGGCGGCCGCCGGCCGCGCTGCCGACGCGGCGCCGTATGACGCGCAGCTGCTGCGGGACAACCCCTTCCGCGCGCCCTCCGCCGAGCGCCAGCTGGCCTGGCTTGCGTCCACCGCCGACGCGCGGGCCCTGGCCGCGCTGCACCTCGCGCGCGCCGAGCGCCAAGGCGGCAGCGAGGCCGCCACCAGCTACCTGGAAGCGGCCAGTGCCTACCGAAAGGCGGGCCTGGACGCCGAGGCGCTGGCCGCCGAGGACAGGGCCTTCGCCCACGCCCCGGACTCCGACGCGGCCTTCCGCGCCCGCCGCGCCCGGGTGGGCAAGGACGCCCGTGCCCTCTGCGAGTTGCTGGTGCAGCGCGCCCAGGCCGTCCCCTCCGAGGCGCCGGCCCTCCTCTCCGAGGCGGGCGCTCTTTTGGCCGCCGCCGGAGAGCCGCTGCAGGCGGCGGAAGTCTGGGACGCGCTGTTGCGCCTGCGCCCGGAGGACGTGCCGGCGCTGTTGGCGCGCGGAGAGCTGGCCGCCGAGGCCGGTGGCCCGTTGGCCGCCCAGCCCTACGACAGGCGGGTGCTGGCCGCCGGGGCAGACACCCTGTCCACGGCCCAGAGGCTGCGTCTGCAGCTGCGCCTTGGGCATGCCGCACTCTCCAGCGGGGCCCTCAAGGACGCGGCGGAGGTGCTGGAGGCGGTGGTGGCGGAGGCGCCGGACGCCGAGGGCGGCCGCGCCGCCCTCTCCTTGTTGGCCGAGGTGTACGCCAAGGCCCAGGACGCGGCGGGCAGCTTCCGGACGTCCCTGTTGTTGGCCCGCCGGGCTCGGCCGGACGAGGCGGAGGCCCTCTACCGCCGCGCCGCTGGGCTGGTGGAGGGCCCGGAGGCCCTCGAGGCGCTGTTGCCGCTTTCTGAGCTGCGGCCCACGGACGCCGCGGTGGTGGACAGGGCGCTGGGCGCCCTTCTGTCTGCCGGACGCACCGAGGAGAGGCTGGCCCTGTTGCTGCGGGCGGCCCGGGCCAGCGGCGGCACGCGCGCCGCGGAGCTCCTCCTCCAGGCGGCCGCGCTGGCCAGGGCGCAGGGCGACACGGCCGGGGAGCTGGCCCAGCTGCGCGCGGCGGTGGCGGCCGAGCCCACCCACGCCGAGGCGCTGGAGGCCCTGGCCGCTGCGGAGCGCCTGAGCGGCGAGACGGAAGCCCTCGGCCGGACGCTGGAGGCGCTGGTGCCACGGCTGGCGTTGGACGGCCGAAGCGCTGGCTTGCGCCTGGAGGCGGCCCGGCTTGTCCGCGGCGCGGACGCGGCCGAGCGCATTCGCGCGCTGCTACAGCCGGTGGTGGACGCCGGGCCCTCGGAGGCTTACGCCGAGGCCCTGGAGCGGCTGGAGCCGGTGCTTTCCGCTGCACCGGTGGCCCGGGCCAAGGCCCTCGCCGCCCGCGCCGAGCTGCAGACGGGCAGTGCCCGCGCTGCCCTCCTCCTCGAGGCGGCCGAGCTGGCTGACAGGGCCGGGGACATGGCGCGCGCCGCCTTCTACGCCCGGGCCTCCGTCGCTGCCGAGCCCAGTCTGCCCTCGCTTCTGCTGCATGCCCGGCTGGCCCAGGCCACCGGCGCGCCGGCGGACGCGGCGGTGGCGCTGGAGCAAGCGGCGCAGCGCAGCGCGGAGCCGGAGGCGGTGGCCCGCTGGCTGGAGGCGGCCGAAGCGCACCGGGCGGCCGGCGCCCTTCCGCGGGCCCGCGCCCTGTTGGAGCAGCTGGCCCAGTCCCACCCCGAGGCCCTGGTGCCCAGGGCGTGGGCCGAGCGGCTGTTGTCCGTCGGCGCGGCCGAGGCCGCGGCCCTTTACGGCTATGGGCCGCTGTTGGCCCAGGGCGCCTTTGCCGAAGCCCTCGAGGTGGCCGAGGCGCTGGGGGACAGTGGGCGCCTGCGCGAGGCGTTGTGGAGCGTCGCCGGCGCAGCCCCGGAGCCCGGGGTGGTGCGGAGGCTGGCCGGCCTCGTCCTGGAGGAGGGTGGCCAGGAGGAGCGCCTGCGCGCGGCGCGGTTGTGCGAGGCGGTGCGGGCCCGGGAGCTGGCCTCGGCGCTGTACCGGGCCGTGGTGCTGGCGCCCGTCGGGGCCGAGGACGCACGGCACCAGGAGGGGGGACCACGGGTGGAGGCCCTGGCCCACCTGGTGGCGCTGGGGGAGGGCGACGCGGTGTTGGGCGAGGTGCTGGAGCGGCTGGACGAGAGCGCGCCGGCGGCCCTGGTGGAGGCGCTGGCCAGCTATGCGCGGGGGCGGCGCGGGGCGGAGCGCGAGCGCGCCCTGCGGCAGCTTGCCGGCCGCGTGCCCGGGCGCTCGGCCCCCCTGTGGCAGGAGCTCTTTCAGAGGGCGCGCGACGACAACCGGCTGGAGGACGCGGCGCAGGCCCTCTCCGGCTGGGTGGAGGCCACGGCGGAGGCGCCCCAGCGCGCGGCGCTGCGCACGCAGTTGGGGGACCTCTTCCTGCACCTGGGCCAAACGGAGCAGGCGGAAGCGGCCTACCAGAAGGCGGCCACCGAGGACGCCTCCCAGAGCGCGGCGGTGCAAAAGCTTCTGGCCCTCACCTCCGAGGCCGAGGCGCCGGAGCGCTTCGTGCAATTGGCCGAGCGGCTGCTGGCGCTCAATGGCCATGACGCCCTCACTGAGGTGCGCCCGCGACTGGCCTCGGCCTATGCCCGGCTGGGCCGGCTCGAGGAGGCAGCCCGCGCCCTGCAGGCGCTGCCGCCGACGGATGCGCTGCTGGAGCAGCGCGCGCAGCTGGCCGACGCGCTGGGGCGTCCCGACGAGGCCTTCGCCTTGCGCGAGCAGCTGGTGCACTCGCCCGCCGAGCGGGCGGAGCTCGGCGTGCACGCGCTGCAGGCGGGGCTGCTGGAGCGCGCCGCGAAGTTGCTGGCGGGCGTGGAGGCACAGGTGCCAGCGTCAGCCCAGCGGGAGGTGGCCGAGCGGCTGGCCAGCACCGAGGGCGGCGCCCGCATTGCGGCCGCCCTGTGGCCCGCGCTTCTGTCCCAAGGGCTTCCGGACGTTGCCGGCTGGACAGCCTACGCCGAGGCGCTCCGGCGCACCGGGCGTCCCCTGGAGGCAGCCCGCTTCGAGGACTTCGCCCGCGCCGCCTCCGGGGACTTGCCGCTGGCCGAGCTGCCCGCGGCCGTGGCGCGGCTGTCGCGTCCCCGCACTGTCCCCACCCACCCGTTGCCCCCAGGCGCCGTCGAGGTGGGGGCCGCCATGCCGCGGCTGCACGCGGCGCTGCGCCAGGCCCTCTCGGCGTTGGGGGCCCCGGAAGTCCTCGTCTATCTCGACCCGGCCGGCGGTCCAGAGGCCTGGCTGGCCGGCCCGGAGACGCTGGTGCTGGGCGCCGGGGCCCTCTCCCACTTCGGCCCGGCCGAGCTCACCTTTCTCGTGGCGTTGGCGCTGCTGTTGGGGGACGAGGGCGTGCAGCTTGCCTGGCCCGGGCCTGTCCCGGCGGTGACGCGGGTGGCGCCGGCCGCCTTCCTCGCCGTCCCGGTGCCGCTGGCGGCAGCCCGGGTGCTGCTGCTTCTCGAGGCGGCCGTGCGCGGGGCGGACACGGCCGGCGTGGACGTCGTCGCAACGCTGGCGGCCAGTGAGGCCTTCCACGCCGTCGTCCAGCGCGCCCTGGCGCTCGTGTAGAGTCTCCGTGGTGAGGGACAGTCGAGGAATGCCGGGCCGCTCCGCCTTCGCCCTGTTGGCCGCCGCCACCGCCCTGTTGGCGGTGCTGGCCTGCAACTCCAACATTGCCTACCCGGGCCAGCTGGTGGGCAGCTTCAACACGGCGCTTGTCCCGCGCAGCAACAGCTGCACGGACTTCTCCAACCTGCCTGGCTTTTGCGCGGACAACGGCTCGCCCGGCCCCTGCGACGACGGCGGCTACCCGGACGGCGGAACCACCGTCCTGGTGGTGTCCACCGCCCAGGACTCGGGGGTGGGCTACGTCAGCTACCAGTCCGGAAGCCAGAGCGCCACGGCGACGGGCACCTTCGACGGGCAGACAGTCATGACGCAGGCCGTGGCCGAGCGCTTCTTCGTCCTCACCGACCAGCCCTCGCAGGACGCCGGCTGCATTGCCCAGGTGACGGAAACCATCCAGCTCACCATTTACTCGGCCCTCGACGGCGGCTGCCAAGGCGGCATCCCCCTGGGGCCTCCGCCGGTGCAGTTGGACGGGGTGTGGCAAACGCAAACCAGCCCGGCCTGTGGCCTGTTGCTGGACGTGGTGGTGCCGGACACCACCGGGCTGTGCTGCGCCGACCCTCTGCCGGACGCCGGCTGTGGGACAACCGTCCCGGCAAGTTGCGCCGTCAGCTTCAGCCTCGTCGGCCAGGGGCAGTCCTCGGTGCCGTGAAGCGCGCGGTGGTGCTGCTGTCCGGCGGCCTGGACTCCGCCACCTGCCTCGCGCTGGCGCAGAAGGCAGGCTTTGCGCCGGTGTGCCTGTTGGTGCAGTACGGGCAGCGCCACGCGGTGGAGCTCCGCGCCGCCCGCGCGGTGGCTGCCGCCAGGGGCGTCCAGGAGGTGCGCGAGGTGGCGGTGGACTTGCGGGCCATTGGTGGCTCTGCCCTCACCGCGGACATGGCGGTACCGCTGGACAGGCCGGCGGCAGCGGGGGGGCAGGGGGTGCCCGTCACCTACGTGCCGGCCCGCAACACGCTGCTGTTGGCGCTGGGCCTCGGGTTGGCCGAGGTGGTGGGCGCGCGCGACCTCTACATTGGGGTGAATGCCGTGGACTACAGCGGCTACCCTGACTGCCGGCCGGAATTCATCCGCGCCTTCGAGGCGCTCGCCGCCCTGGCCACCAAGGCGGGGGTGGAGGGGGCGCCGCTGCGCCTGCACACGCCACTGTTGCAGCTGTCCAAAGCGGAAATTATTGCCACCGGCCTCGCCTTGGGCGTGGACTACTCCCTCACCACCAGCTGCTACACGCCGGACAGTGAGGGGCGGGCCTGCGGCCGCTGCGACAGCTGTCTCATTCGCCGACAGGGCTTCGCCGAGGCGGGCACCCCGGACGTCACGCGGTACGCGCCCCGGTGAGGACGGCTGTCCTGTGGGCGGGCCTTCTGTCAGCGGCCGGCCCGGCCGCGCCGGACTTGGTGGACGCGCGCCAAGCCGTCCCCGGCCTGGTGGTGGAGCTCGCCTACACAAGCCCCGACAACGCCTTCCACCGCGCCTTCTACCCACCGGGCGCGCGCTGCCTTCTGCTTCGTCCGGTGGCGGCGCGCCTGGCGCGCGTCGCTGCGGAGTTGGCCAAACGGGGCTACCGCCTCAAGGCCTGGGACTGCTACCGCCCCCATGCCGTGCAGTGGGCCATGTGGGCCCTCGTCCCGCGCCGGGGCTACGTGGCGGACCCGCACACCGGTAGCCAACACAACCGTGCGGCCGCGGTGGACGTGACGCTGTTGGCGGCCGACGGCACGGCAGTGCAAATGCCGACGCCCTTTGACACCTTCGGCCCCGCCGCCCACCACGACGCGCCGGCCAGCCCGGAGGTGGCCGCGCGGCGCGCACTGTTGCGCACCGCCATGGAGGCGGCTGGCTTCAAGAGAAACCGCATGGAGTGGTGGCACTACGAGGCGCCGGAGGCGCACGGGGCACCGCTGTTGGACGTCCCCCTCGACTGACATGGGCCCGGACCCTCCCTCGAGGAGGAGGGGAAAGGCCGGGCTACTCGCGCGCCGCGCTGAGGGCGGGCGCTGCCGGGGCAGGCACGCGAAGCCTCGGCGCGTCCACGGCCAGCGCCTGCGCGGCCAGGGCCACCAGCGAGAGCCAGACGACGTCGGCCAGCACCAGGTGGACGAGTTGCAGTCCAAGTGGTGCCAACAGGGCCAGGTTGAGGAGGCCCACCAGCAGCTGCGCAAAGACGGCGCAGGCCACCACCAGCGCCGAGCGCCGCACCGCGCGGTCCGGGCGCAAAAACGCCGTCACCGCGGCGGTGGCAAACAGCAGGCTGGCCCCCAGCGCGGCCAGCACCGGGTGGAGAATGCGCAGGCGCAACAGGAAGTGCGCCGACGGGGAGGCGTCTTGGAGGAGGCCCTCTCGTAAGCTGTGGGCTGGAAAGAGGGTGTCGCCCAGCGCGGCAATGGCGCCGGTGACGCCCAGCACCAAAAGCGCCAGAAGCGAGGCCAACACCAGTGCCCCCACCGGGCTTTGGTGGCGAAAGCTGGGGCGGGCCGTCCCGGCTGCCCACAGGCCGGTGAGGAGGAGCGCCGCCAACAGGGCAAAGGTGTTGAGCAGGTGCAGCCCCATGCCCACCACCCGGGTGAGGGAGCTGTCCGCCCCCACCAGCCGCAGCAGCACCAGGCCGGCCCCGAGGAGGGCCTCCATCAGGAGGAAGCCCACCGTGGCCACCGCCCCCCGCCGTACCAGACTTTTCTTGGGGAAGCGGCGGAAGGCCCACGCCGCCCACGCCACCACCAGCACCAGGCTGGCCCCACTCATCAACCGGTGGGTGAATTCAATCCGCGTCTTCAGCGCCGGGGCGCTTGGAAACACCTGCCCATTGCAGGTGGGCCAGTTGGCGCCGCAGCCGTCGCCAGAGTGTGAGGCCCGCACCAGCCCCCCCCAGGCCACCACCGCCAGGGTGAACGCCAGCAGCGCCCAGCTGCTGCGCGCAAAGGCACGGGAGGAGTCCATGCGTTAGGCCTCATCCTCGTTGCCATGGCCGCTGTCAAGAAGTGGTGCTGGGCCCACAGCCTGCGCCTCTACTTGGGGGGCCAGGGCTTGTGCGCCAGGCGCTTTCCAACGGTGCACTTTCAGAAAGTGAAGCGCACGAGGCACTCGAGCGCCGACGCCTCAGGCGCGCACTGCCCTCAGCGCGGCGCCTTGCCCGAAAGAAGCCCTTCCCCATCGCGCACCCAGTCCTGGGCATCAGCGTCCCCAGCGGCGGCGGCTGCCCGCGCCAGCTCGAGGCCTTGCATGGCCGCCGCCCGGGAGCTCGACTCGTCGCCCGCCACCAGCAGCGCCTCGGAGAGGGCGAGCTGGTTGGGGGCGTAGTCCGCAAAGAGGGCCACTGCCTCGCGGGCCGCCTTCACCCCGGCGTCGACGTCGCCTGGGCCCAAGGGCCAGCCGGGTGCCCGCAGCAGCACCAGGGCCAGCACGCGCAGTGGGCCGGCGCTGTCCAAACGCGCGTCCTCCTGGTTGGCCTTCTGCAGAAGCTTCACCATGAGGGGAAGCCCCTGGGTGGCGGTGGTGGGCTGCTCGCGGGCCTGGACGCCCAAGGCCAGCGCCAGGGCGTAGTCGCACGCCGCCGAGGTGGGTGCCGCCCGCTGGCAGCGCTGGCCGGCCGCGAGGGCCTGTTGTGCCAGCGCGCGGCGGCCCTCAGCGGACGACTCGTGCTGCGCCTTTTGGGTGGCGGCGCGGGACTGCGCCGCCAGGGCGGCTGCGTCCTCCGTCTCTGGCCCCGCCGCGGGTGGGGGCAGAGGCTTCAAAGGCGCGGCGCAGGCGGCCAGGGCCAGCACCAGGAGAAGGTGGGCATTTCTCACCGTCCCGGCCCCGCGAGGGCGCGGACGGCCTGAAGCGTCGCGGCGTCGGCTGGCGCAAAGCCCACCATCCGTATGCCGTCCAGGGCGGTGGCGCCGCCCGGCGTTTGGGGCAACGCCAACAGCGCCTTGTCCAGCGCCGCCCATCGGCCCGCCGGGAGACGGCTGCCCACCGTCGTCACCAGCGCTGCCGGCAGGGGGGCGGAGCGAGCCACCACCTCCAACTCGGCGGCGAAGGGAAGCGTCGGCAGTGCATTGCCCTGGGCCCCGTCGAGAAGCACCGCGACGGCCTCCCCCTGGACGGCCCGGCGCAGCGCCGAAAGCACCTGGGTGGACTCCACCACCTGGGTGGCCTCACTCAGACGCCAGGCGGGCCCCAGCACCGAGCGCACGAAGTCCGGCGCGTAGCCGGCGAGGGAGACAAGCGTGAAGCCGGCCAAGTCGGCTGGCTTGCTGACGCGGCCCTTCTTCGCCACCAGCGTCCACGTCTCGGCCGGCCCGAGGCCCTTCTGCTGCACCACCAGGCGGGGGCTTAGCCGCAGCGCGGCCGCATGCTTCACGTAAAAAGGAAGGGAGACGAGGCCCACCTGGGCTTGGCCGAGGCGCGCCAGGCCCTCCTTCTCCGAGGGCACGTAGCTGGCTGCCAGCTGCTGCCCGGCCCAGCCGGCGGCCTTGGCCAAGGCCGCGGCGAAGGCGTCCATGGCCGGTTGGGCCTCGGCGGTGCTGCCCGGGTAGCCCGGGGCGCAGGCGACGAGGGTGACGGGCGTCTCGGCGGCGTGCGAAGGGAGGGCCCACAGGGTGGCGGCCAGGGCGAGGAGTGCAGGGCGCATGGGGGCCAAAGTGTACCCCGTGCTACCCTTCCCACAGGGTGACTTCCCGCTCCCGGCTCCAGCGCGTCTTCGCCCGCGTTGTCGCGCTCCGCGTCCCCATCCTCGTCCTCTACGCGCTACTCGTCCCAGCCGCGGCGCTGCTCGCCACGCGCATCCCCTCGCAGTCCACCATTTTTGGCCTCGTCACCCGAGACGACCCGGACTGGCTGGCCACCCAGGCCTTCCAGAAAGTCTTCCCCGAGGGGCAATTCGTCTTGCTGCTGCTCGAGTCCGAGGACCCCTTCCAGCCCCAAGCGGTGGCCGACGCGGAGGCGTTGGCCGCGGCGCTGGCCAAGCTTCCCGGGGTGACGGTGGTGTCGGCCGTCGACACCTGGCGGCGGGCCCACCCCGAGTTTCAGCCGACGCCCGAGGGCCTGCAGGCGCTGCGTCGCTTCGCCACCGAGACGAGTCTTCTGCGCAAGCAGGGACTGGTGGGCGAGCACTTCCTCGGCCTGGTGGTGGGCTTTCCCCAGCAAGGCCCCAAGGCCCGCGACGCGCAGCTGGCCGCCATTGACGCGGCGGTGGCCCACACCCCACGTACCGCCGTGACGGGTGTCCGCAAGGTGGGTGCCCCCTATGTCGAGTCCTGGATTGAGCACGAGTCCAGCCAGGCCACCGTCCGCTGGTTTCCCGTCTTTGGCCTGTTGGTGGTGGGACTGGCGCTCTTCCTCTACCGCTCGGTGCGCTCGATGCTGGCCATTCTCTTGGCGCTGGGAGCCACCGTGGCCCTGGCGGAAGGGGCCGGGGCGCTCCTTGGCTTCTCCGTCACCGTCGTCTCGGCCATCGTCCCCCTCACCGTCATGGTGACGGCCCTGGCCTCCCTCGTCTACCTGCACAGCCGCTTCGTGGACCAGCCCGAGGGGGTCAGCGTCGACGCGCACCAGCTGTATGCCCTGGAGAACAAATTTCTCCCGGTGACGGCGTCCAGTGTCGCCGCCGTGTTGGGCTTCGCCGCGCTGGCCGTCTCGCGCATTCGCCCCATTCGGGAAATGGGGTTGTGGACGGCCACCGGGCTGGCCATTGGCTGGGTGGTGGCCTTCACCCTCTTTCCGGCGTTGCAGAAGGTGCTGCGGACTCCCACCGGACGCACCGTCCCGGTGCGCACCAAATTTTACGACGCGCTGGCCGAGGTGCTTCCGGGCTTCACCTTCCGCTGGCGCTGGCCCTTGGTGGTGGGGGCCCTCACGCTCTCGGCCTGCGGGCTGGTGGCCCTCTTCGGCTTACCGGGGTGGCTCGCGCCCATGAAGCTTGGCATCGACTCGCTCGACTACGTCGACCCAAGCTTGCCCTTGCACCGGGACATGGTTTTTTTCCGGGAGCACGTCTCGGGGCTCAACGTGGTGCGGGTGTGGGTGAGGACGGCTCCCGGCGCCGCCGTCGACCCGGAGGTGCTGCGCGGGCTGGACCGCTTCACCAGCAAGGTGGAGGCACTGCCCGCGGTCTCCTCGGTGGTGGGGCCCACCACCTTTCTCCGCATGCGCCGGGCGCTGGCTGGACAGAGCGAGGCCTTGCCCCAGGACAAAGCCGCCTTCGCCAGTCTGGCCGGCGACGTGGAGCAGCTGCTGTTGAGCCAGCCCGAGCTGCGCGGCTTCATCGACGTCGGGACGCTGTCCAACGTCCAGCTCACGGTGCTTCTCGCGCGCGGCGAGACGCAAGCGGACTACCAGGCGTTGGCCAGCGAGCTGCAGCAGGCGTGGGCCGCCGCGGTGGGTGGCGACCCTGCCTTTCGGGGCGCCAGCTTCCAAGTGGTGGGCGAGTCCATTCTCCAAGCCAAGGTGGGCGCCAGTCTGGTGCCGACGCTGACCGAGAGCTTCAGCCTCACCGCGGCCCTCATTTTCGCCGCCTTCCTGGTGGTCTTTCGCAGCGCCACGGCGCGGCTCATGGCGATGATTCCGTCGGTCTTCGCCATTCTCGTCACCTTTCTCGGAATGCGACTCCTCGGCGGCAGCCTCAACGTGGCCACCATCCTCATCGCCACCACCGTGCTCGGCACCACCGAGAACGACCAGATTCATTTCTTCTACCACCTGCACGAGGGCGAGGGCCCAGGAGGGCTGGACGCGGCGATGCGACACGCGCTGCGGGTTTCCGGACGGGCCATTGTTTTCGCCACCCTCATCAACGCCGCGGGCTTCTTGGGGCTTGCCCTCTCGAGCTTCCCGCCCTTGCGTCAATTCGGGCTGGTGACGTCGGCCGCTTTTCTCTTGGCAATGCTGGCCGACTTCACGGCGCTACCCGGGGCGTTGTGGCTGGTGCGCCGAGAGCGGCCGGCCCGCTAGCCCGCGCTGGACGGGCCACCTGGAGATAGATGGCCTCCATGCGAGAGACGGAGGCCTCGAGCGTCAGCCCGGCGGCAGCGGCCAGCGCCGCCTGGCGGGCCGCGGCCAGTCGCTCCGGGTGCTCCACCAGGTAGTCGATGCGCTCGGCCAGCGCCTGAGAGTCACCCGGGGGGAAGCGAAACTCGTCGCTGATGGCCAGCCGGCTGGCGGCGCTCATCGGCGCGTCGGCCACCAGCGTCGGCAGCCCGGTGCCGAGCGCCTCCAGGACGGCCATCCCCTCGAGCTCAATTACCGAGGCGTGCACCAAAAGGTCGGCCGCCCGCATGACGTCGGGCATGTGCTCTTCCTCGACGACGCGAATCTCCGCCGGCAGGGGCAAGGTGGAAGACAACCGGCGCAGGCGCTCCTCCTCTGGCCCGTGCCCGCAGATGATGAGCTGGATGCGCCCCGCGTGGCGGCAGCGGCGCACCGCCTCGACCAGGACGTCGATGCGCTTCTCGGCGGCCAGCCGCGAGACGGCCAGCACCACGAAGCGGCCCTGGTAGCGCGCCTCGCGCTCCGCTGGCCCGGGGTGGAATTGCGGCGGGATACCGTTGGAAACCACGTCGGCGGGCACGCTGAGGCCCCGCCGCCGCAGCTCGGCCAGCCCAAAGGCGGTGGGAACGACGAGGTGGTCGGCCTTGCCGTACAGGGTGGAGATGAAGAAGCGCCACGTCTTGTCCACCAGCCACTCGGAATGAATGCCGATGTTGTGGAACATGTTTTCCGGCTGAATGTGCGAGGCGGCCACCACCGGCGTCCCCAGTCGGCGCGCCAGCTGGCCTGCCCGGATGCCGAGCCAGAAGGGAAACTGGATGTGAAGCACGTCCACCCGCCGCAGCACCGGCTCCAGCACCGAACGCGTCGGCCAGGCAAAAATAAACCCCATCTCCCGCATGACGCGGCCGAAGGGCGGGATGGTGAACTGCGGCAGCCCCACCCGTCCCTCAGAGCTCGGGCCGCCGGCGATGACGGTGACGTCGTGGCGCTCCCGGAGTGCCGAGATGAAGCGCTTGGCGGAGATGACGCCCCCCGTCTTCACGCCGTCGAAGGTGTCCACGGCGTACGCAATGTGGAGACGCCTGGGGGCAACCATGGCGGCGCTCTATAACGAAGACTGCCACGCCACAACGCCAGTTGTGCGTGCCGGCCGGCCTGGGCCCTCTTGCTAGAAACGCCCGCCCACCGCCAGCACCGCGCCGGCTTGGACGGGAGCCACGGCGACGGCCTGGACGCCGGTGGTGGCGTGTGCCGGCGCTCCCCAACCAGCGGTGAGCTCGTAGCCGGTGATGGCGCCCACCAGCATGAGGGGGGCGGCAATCACCATGGCATTCTTCGGATTGCCCTGCGCCAGGCCCAGTCCAGCGCCGAGGCCCGCCGCCTCCCCCAGCCAACAGGCCCACAGGGCGCCGTCACCTCCCAGCGAGTTGCCGGCGAAGGGCACCACCGCGGCGATGGTGAGGCCGTAGCTGGTCAGTCCCACCGCAGCGACGGTGCTGGTGGAGCAGGTTTGGCCGTTGGGACTCTGCGACGCCAGACAGCCGAAGTAGCCGCCCACCGCGCCCAGGCCCACTCCAGCGGCACCGGCCACCAGCAACTCGACGGAAATGCGCACGGCCCGGGGGCTGGCCACCGGCGCCGAGGGCGGCAGCTGGCTGACGGCCGTGGGAGGCAGGGCTGGGACGTCGCTGCTGGTGGGAGCGTCCGCCGAAGCCGTCAACAGAAGCGCCGTCGCGAAGAGGGGGGAAACCATTCCTGGAAGGACGAAGCGCTTTTTTTTGCAGCGTCCCCCCGAGGGGGGCCGCGGGGGCGTTGGGGTGGGAGGAAGACGCCGGCCCGGCTGCCCTCGCTTTCCCCAAAAAAAACGTGAGGAGAATGCCTCCGCGCGCTCGGCCTTCGCGCCCGCCGACACTCACCCAAGGCAAATACCAAGGACTGGCCCCGAGGCGCCAGCCTCTGCTGCCCCCCCCCGGGTGGGCCCAGTGGCCGAGAGGCGGCCCCGCCCCACGCCGGCGTGCGGTGGAGCTCGCAGCGAGCGGGCTTCGCCTTGAAAGTGGGGCCCGCCGTTTGGCCCCCGGGGCCTCTCAGAAAAAGGGCAGCGCGTGCACGGTGGCCTTCCCGGCGCCTCCCGCCAGCTGCAGCGCCGTCCCGGGCGCCAGCGCGTCTCGGTGGACGTACGCCAGGGCCACCTGCTGCCCGAGGCGCCGCGAGGGCACCACCGAGGTGACAAACCCCACCTTTTTCTCGCCCTGGAAGAGCTCGGTGCGCGGGGCGGGGTGGGCCTCGCCCAACAGCAAGCCCACCAGTCGCTTATTCACATGCCCGCGGAAGGTGGCTCGGGCGATGACTTCCTGCCCCAGGTAACAGCCCTTTTGGTAGTGCAGGGCCCGCTCCAGGTTGGCCTCCAGGGGAAGCGTCCGCTCGTCCATGTCCGGCCCGTAGCGGGGCACCCCGCGCTCGACGCGCAGCACCTCCAACGCCTCAAAGCCGGCTGGCACCAGGCCTTCCTCGCTGCCCGTGTCGAGCAGCGCGGTAAACACCGGCTCCAGGCCGGCCGTGGAGACGAGGAGGTCCACCCCCGGAAGTAGAAGCCCCGAGGGCAGCACCAACACCCCCTGGCCTTCGATGCCGCCGGCCAGCGCCTCGGCCACGGGCGGGGCTTCCCCGGGAAGGCCGAAGAGGCGTCGCGCCAAGGCCCAGGCGCGAGGGCCCACCAGGGCCAGCTGGCCAAACTCGGCGCTCGCGTCGGCCAGCTCCGCCTCCTCGCTGACGAGGTAGCGCTGCAAATGCGCCAGCGCTGCCTCGGCCAGGCCTGGCTCCAAAAGCAGCAGCACGTCCTCCTCGCGCCGCACCAACTGCACGTCCGCCACCATTCCCCCCTTGGCGGTGAGGAGTGCCGCGTAGCCCACCCCCCAGGGCGCCGTGCCTTGGACGTCCTGCGTCAGCATGCCGTGCAGGAAGGAGAGACGGTCCGGCCCGGTGACGCGCAGCACCTGCCGCGCGGAGAGGTCCACCACGGCCACTGCTTCCCGCATGGCCGCCTCTTCGGCAACGGGCCGGGCATCCCCGGCGGCCCCATAGTGCAGCACCACCTCGCGTCCCCCGACGCGACCGAAGCGGCCGTGGAGCCGGGCGTGGTGGGCGTGCAGGGCGAGGGTTTCCATGGCCAGCCGGCTATATAAGGTGGGCAGAGATGAACCTCCACCACCTCTCCAACTACCGCGACTCCTCGGCGGAGAAGCTGCGCAAGCACAGCGTCTTCTCCACCCCCCGCTTTTTCCTCGACGTGTATTGCCTCCGGCCGGGACAGGCGCAGACGGCGCACGCCCACCCCGACGCTGACAAGGTGTACGTGGGGCTGGAGGGAGCTCCCCGCGTCGAAGTCGACGGCGTGGAGGCGGCGCTGCCGCCCGGTGCGGCGGTGCATTGCCCGGCCGGAAGCCGGCACGGCGTGCACAACCCCGGCCCGGGCGAAGCTCGAGTGCTCGTCTTCATGACGCCCAACCCGGGACAGTCATGACCAAAAAACCGCTTGCGAAACACCACGGCCGTGCGGCCATGGCGTTGCTAGTGCTCGGCCTGGCCACGGCAGGCCTGGCCGTCTACCAGTGGTACGAGCTCCACCTGGTGGAGTCCGGCGTCCGGGTGGTGTGCAGCCTCAATGCCACCGTGAATTGCGAGACGGTGTGGACCAGCCCCTTCGCCCAAGCGCTGCACCAGGCGCTGGGCATGCCGGTGGCCGCCCTGGGGGTGTTGTGGGGAGTTACGGCGACGGCCTGCGCGGGCTGGCTGTTGCTGCGGGCGCTGCGCGCGGAGCCAGTGCGCGACTTGGTGGGCGCCTCGCGCCTCACCGCCGCCGCCGGCCTACTGGCCATCGCCACCTTCGCCGGGGCCAGCCTTGGCGCGGGTGCCCTCTGTCTCACCTGCCTCCTCACCTACGCCTTGGTGGTGGCCTACGCCGCGGTGGCCGCCCTGGCCCTTCCCCGCCCGCTTGCGCCCCATGGTGGGGAGTGGTGGACGTCGCTTGGGTTGCCCTCGGTGGTGGCAGTCGTCGGCTACCTGGTGCTGCTCATCCCCGGCCGCACCGTGCCGCAACCCTCGCCCTTGGCCCATGCCACGGCCAACCCCGGCGGCCTCGAGGCATTCCTCGCCCAGGCCGCTCCGGCGGAGCGCCAAGCCCTCAGCGACAACCTCGCCCTGTGGCGCCTCAACACCGCGCCCGACCCCCTCCCCCCCCAGCGCAACCGTCTCGGGGAGGCCAGCGCCCCCGTCAAGGTGGTGGAATGGACGGACATTCGCTGCGGCCACTGCAAGCACTTCAACGAGGTGCTGGAAAGCCTGCGGGCCATTCTCCCGGCCGGCAGCCTCTCGGTGGAAGCCCGCAACCTTCCTTTGGACGGGGCGTGCAACCCCTTCATTCAGCAAACCGCGGGCGGGGTGAGTTGCGACGGCGCGCTGGCCCTCATTTGCCTCGAGAAGGCGCCGGACTTCTGGCAGCTACGGGACAAGCTCTTCGAGGCGCAGAATGAGCTCACCCGCGAGAAAATTCTGGAGATTGCCACCTCCACCCTCAGCGTCTCTCGCCCCATGCTCGAAAGCTGCATGGCCAGCCCGGAGACGCGCGCCCGCCTCCTCGAAGACATCCGCTACGCCATGCTGTACCGCCCCACCGGCACCCCCACCGTCACCGTCAACGGCCGGCTGGCACCGCCCTCCGGGCCCTTCCTCTACGTGCTGGCCATGACGGCGGGAAACCCCGACGCGCCGGCCCTCGCCGTCCTCCCGCCCGCCTCCCGCCGGTGAAGCGGAAGAAGCCCGCCGCGCCGCCTCAGCCCACCGCGGCCTTCCCCTCCCCCTTTGCAGGCCTCGCGGCCCTCCGCGAAGCCCTTCCGGCCGGGGCCCCGGTGCCGCCCCCACCGAGGCAGCCCCCGCCGCCGCGGGCGGTGGTGCGTCTGGAAAAAAAGGGCCGCCGAGGCAAGGAGGTGACGGTGGTGGAGCAGCTTGCCCTGTCCCCCCAGGAGCGACAGAGGTGGCTGCAGGAGCTGCGACGGACGCTTGGCTGCGGGGGCGTCGAGGAGGAGGGCGCACTCGTCCTTCAGGGAGACCACCGCCAGCGGGTGGAGGCCTACCTGCGCGCGCGGGGCGTCGGGCGCGTCTCGGTGGGGTAGCGCTGCTGCCTTTTTTGGGCCCAAGGCCGGCCCTGGGGCCAGGCCAGGGCGGCCACCCCCTCAGTAATAAAACCGAATGTGCGGCCACAACTCCGCCAGCGAGGGGTGGACGCCCCGGCACAGCGTAATGGGCGCGTCGTCCTCGAAGGGCATCACCAGGGGGGCCCCGAAGCGCCCCAACAGCACCACCTGGCGGCAATGTTCCACCAGCTCCTCTGGCTTACGGTTGATGGCGATGACGACGTCGGGCTGCAGTCCGCGCGTCCCCCACAAGCCATACTGGTTGTGACCGCTCAAGACGGGAGGAAGCCCGCGGCCGAAGACGTCCAGCGCTCCTGCCTCGCCGTAGTTGCGCGCCAAAATAACCACGCCTGCTTGCTCCTCAGGTGAAAGCGAGTGCACGGCAGCGGTGACGCGCTCGACGTACTGGCGCCAGCCCAGCATGTCGGCGAAGGTTTGCGGCACCTCGCTCTGCCGAAGCGTCTCGGCGGGTTTGGTGCTGAAGTGCATTGCACGCATGTACCGCACCAGCACGGCCGGCGGCAGAATGGGCATCGCCAGCGGCGCGGTGAGGGCACTGAAGGCGAGGGCCAGCGTCAGGTAGGCGGCGCGCACCGCCGCGCGGCGGACCCAGGCCTCCCAGGCGACGCCGCCGAGGGCAAACATGGAGCCGTACAGGGGAGAGGCGTAGTAGTCCTTGGCGTGCAACAACAGCAGCGCGGCGAAGGCCAGGACGAAGGCAACGCTGAGGAAACGAAGCTTGTGGAGGCGCCCACTGAGGAAGGGCGCAATCACGCCGGCCAGCCACAATGGCGCGAAGACGGGATTCATCGTCATGACTTGGCGCAAGACGAAAGCGCCCGGAGGCAGCACGACGTTTTTGCCCTGCGCTTGGCTGCGCAGCATCTCGAGGAAGGGAAGGCCATGGGTAAGCTGCCACAGCACGCTCGGGGCGGCGAGGACGGCCGCCAGCGCGACGCCGGCCAGCACCTGCCAGCGGCAGAGCGCGCGGGCGTGACCGGTGCTGAGCAACCCCACCAGCAGCGCCAGGAGGTACAGCGGCAGCGCGTATTTGGTCTCCAGGTCGAGGCCAATGACGAGGCCTGCCCACAGGAAGAAGCGCGGCTCGTCCTGGACCAGGGCCCGCGCCACGAGGTAACCCACCAGCGTCCACAGCCACGGCTCGAACGTCGACGTGCCGAGGGTGCTCGTCACCCCGAGGTACATTGGCGCCACCGCCGCCGCCGTCCCGGCCAGCGCGGCGCCGAAATTGCCGGCGCCAACAAGGCGGGCCAATGCCACCGTCACCCACACTGTGGCCGCGGCGGCCAGGGCTGCCAGCGCCCGCAGCAGCCAGAGGTGTTCCCCCGCTACTTGGCTCAGCGCTGACAGCAGCGGCACCAGCGGCGGCTGGTCGACATAGCCGAACTGTGGGTGGCGTCCAATGGCGATGAAGTAGAGCTCATCGCGAAAGAAGTCATAGCGGTTGGCGACCAGGAGGTGAATGGCCAACGTCGCACTGCTGAGCGCCCACTGAACCCGGTCGCGCATGGTTTCCTCTGCCCCCCGGCTGAGCGTCAGGCCGGCCGTGCCCTCCCAAAACTACGCGGCCGCCGTCCGGCCATTGCCCGTGCCTCGGGCCGAGGGTGAGCCGCCCGCCGCGCCCAACCAGCGGGTGGGGTGCTTTGGGGGTTGCCCTAGAGGGCCGAGATGACGGCGTCGGTAAAGTCGTGGCAGCTTGCGGTGCCGCCCAGGTCCTGCGTCCGCACCTTGGCTTCGGCAAACACCCGCCCCAGCGCCCGCTCGAGGCGCTGGGCTGCCTCCGGCAGCTTCAAAAAGCGCAGCATCAGCCCAGCGGACATCATCAGTGCGGTGGGATTGGCGAGGCCCTTGCCAGCAATGTCCGGTGCGGTGCCGTGCACCGCCTCGAAGACGGCCACCCGCTCGCCGAAGTTGGCCCCGCCGACGACTCCCAAGCCGCCCACCAGCCCCGCGCACAAGTCCGAGAGAATGTCGCCGTAGAGGTTCTCCATGAGCAGCACGTCGAAACGCTCCGGGTTTCGCACCAGCTGCATGCACATGTTGTCGACGATGACTTCCTCGTAGCCAATCTCGGAAAAGTCCCTCGCCACCTTTCGACAGCAATCCAGAAACAGGCCGTCGGACAGCTTCATGATGTTGGCCTTGTGGACGGCCGTCACCTTCTTGCGGGCGTTGGCCCGGGCGTACTCGAAGGCGTAGCGGGCAATGCGGGTGCTCGCCTTCTCGGTAATAATTTTGAGGCTCTCCACCACGCCCGGCACCACAATGTGTTCCAGGCCGGCGTAGAGGTCCTCGGTGTTTTCCCGCATGACCACCACGTCGACGTTTTCATAGCGCGTCTTCAAGCCTGGCACCGAGCGCACCGGGCGCACCGAGGCGAAGAGGTCCAGCGCCTTGCGCAGCGCGACGTTGGCCGAGGCCAGGCCGGTGCCCACCAGAGTGCCGGTGGGCCCCTTGAGCGCGACGCCCGAGCGCATCACCGCATCCACCGTGGACTGGGGCAAGTTGGTGCCGTACTTGTTCACCACCTCGGCCCCCGCGTCCGCGCGCTCGAAGGTGAGGGGTACCTTCAGCGCCTCCAGCAGGTGGACGGTGGCGTCGGCCACTTCGGGTCCAATCCCGTCTCCGGGGATGAGGGTGACGGTGCGCAGGGCAGGCTGGGTCATGGCGACAATGGGTGTACAGCGGCTGGGCCGCCGGCCGGTAGCCGTTTTCCACCGGGGAGGGGACGCTTTGCGCTTTAGCCTGTCCCCGACAGGGCCGGGACAAAGACGACTTTTTGAAAGCCGAGCGACAGGAGGAGCCCCCGCAGCGCCCGTTCCGCGGAGGCGCGCGCCCGAGCCTGCAGCGCTGCGTCCGCCCGCGCCTCCTGCTCGAAGGCCGCCCGGGCCAACTCGAGCAGCTGGGCTGTCTGGGACGAGTCCAGGTTGCTCTGGATGACTTCCGTCTCCGCCGGCCGCACCTCGGCGCGGGTCTGCAGCGGCGGAAGCACCACTTCCAGCGTGCCGTCGTGCAGGGCCAGGGCGTGGACGTCCAGCGCTGAGAGGTCGAGCCCCACGTGCACCACTCCAAACACAATGGCCCGTCCGCGACTGGGCAACAGCGCTGACTTGGCCCAAAGGAAGACGTCCTCCCACACATTCCCGGTGGCCACCGGCTCGGGCGCGTAGCCCACCTTCTTGTAGACGTTGACGTCCAGCGTCTCGAGGCGCGCCACTTCCCGCATCCGCTCGACGACGGTGCGCACGTCTGGTGTCGGACTCTCCAGGGTGCGCCGAAAGAGGGCCAGCAGAAGCGCCCCCAACAATAGCAACGTCCCCAGGACGACCAAGGCGAAGACGCGCCGGCTGGGGCCGGTGTGGCCCGGAGGAACTATGCTGGCTGGCGAGGGCGTTTCCATGGGTCGTCTCCTTTCCTTGCTGCTTGGACTCCTGGTGGTGGCCTTTGCTGCCTACTACCTCCTCCAGGGGTCGACCCAGTCGGCCGCCGGCGGGGTGTCGGCGCCCAAACAGCAGCTCGACCGGGTGCGGGAGCGGGCCAAGGAAATCGAGCGGGACAGCCAGAGGCGCGCCGACGAGCTCTTCAAGAAGAGCGAGTAGCGCCGGCGTCGTCCGGGTAGCGCACCGTCACCACGGTGCCAATGCCGCCCCGCACAAACCAGTCCCCCGTCACCACCAAGGCGCGGGGTTGCAACGCATTCAACAAGTCGTCCGCAATTCGGTTGGTGACGGCCTCGTGGAAGGCCCCCTCGTTGCGGTAGCTCCACAGGTACAGCTTGAGACTCTTGAGCTCCACGCACTTCTTGTCCGGGACGTAGGTAATTTTGAAGCGCGCGAAGTCCGGCTGGCCGGTGAGCGGGCACAAACAGGTGAATTCCGGAGCGTCGAAGGCAATCTCGTAGTCCCGCTCCGGAGCGGGGTTGGGAAACGTCTCCAGGGAGCGCGGGGGCGTCGAAGCCATGGCCACAGCGAGTGCTTTTGACAGGAGCCGGCCATGGCGCGCAACTCCCCCCAGCGGCCCCCCAGTGGCCGCTTTGGGTGGTGGAATCGCCCCCCGGCGGGCTGGCAAACTCGGCTTTGCACAACCTGCGTCGGGGGTGAGGGATGACAGTCCAACTCATTCGTTGCAGCGCACGCCGACTGGCCGAGCAACGCCCGGCGCTGGTGGAGCTGCTCCGCGACGTCGTCGCCGACGGCGCCTCGGTGGGCTTTCTCCACCCGCTCGCCGAAGAGGTGGCCACTGCCTACTGGGTGGACGTGGAAGCGGCGCTGGCCCATGGCCACCGCGAGCTGCTGCTGGCAGAGAAAGACGGCGCCCTGGTGGGCACCGCACAGCTGGAGCTCGCCCAGAAGCCCAACGCCCGCCACCGGGCCGAAGTCACCAAGCTTTTGGTGCACCCCCGAGCGCGCCGGCAGGGCGTGGGGCGCCTTCTGTTGCAGGAGGTGGAGCAGCTGGCGCGCAGCCACGCCCGCACGTTGCTCTTCTTGGACACGCGCGAGGGGGACGTGGCCGAGCAGCTGTACCGCGGCGCTGGCTACGAGCGGGCCGGTCGCATCCCCAACTACGTGCGCAGCGAAACCGGACGGTACGAGGCCACCATTCTCTACTACCGGCTCCTCGAGGCGGCGCCTGGCTGAGGCGACGCCGGGCCGAGCGCGCGGAAGTCCACCAGCACCACGCCGGCGCGCTCGAGCCCCGCGCGGGCCTGCGGGGAGGTGAGGGTGTCGAGCTCCACCTGTCGCTGCGCGGCGTAACCGGACTGGACGTGCGTCGGCGGCTCGCCCGGGTGGCACATGAACTCGGTGGTGCCAACAGAAAGCGCCTCGAGCGCGGCCAAAAACCGCGGCAACGTCCAAAACGCTTCGCCCCCCGCCTCGCCGACGAAGTGCTCGGGGCTGGCCACCCCGTGCGCCCGCAAGGCGGCGCGCATGCCGCTGTCCAGCGCCCGCACCGGCAGCCCCCACGCCGCTGCCGCGGCGGCCGCGCCGGCAAGCACTGCCGCGTGGCGGTGCAGGTGTTTGTGGACGTCGAGGTGGGTGGGCCGGCGGCCGAGCAGCTGCTCGGCGCGCCGGAGCTGCGCGCGGGCCTCGTCCTCCACCGCCCGGGAAGTGAGTGCTTCCGCGCGCGTCTCGGCGAAGGCTCCAGCCTCGAGGAGCTCGCCTGGAAAGTTCGGGCTCACCGGGCGTCCACGGGCCAGGTTGAGGTGCAGCCCAACCGCCAGGCCGTGGGCCGCCTCGGCGGCAGCTCGGCTGAAGGGGGTATTCACCAGAAGGGTGGCGGAGCTCACCACCCCACGGCGCATCGCCCGAAGCAAGCCGGCGTCGACTGCTGGGTCGTACCCCAAGTCGTCCGCGTTGATGATGAGGCGCCGCACGCCCCTGCACTCTAGCGTGGCCTCCTCCCGCCTGGCCGGTCGGCTGCGCCCAAAGGCCAGCCGCCGCCTCCCTTCAAGCGTTGGCAGGGTGCGCCTCTGCCGGTGGGACGCGCCTCAGGGCTGAGCGAGGCTCAGCCGCGCTGAAGCTGGGTGGCCAGCCAGCCGGCGGCCGCGACGACTGCCGCGCCCTGACTACGGCCGAAGCCATGTCCGGCGCCGGATACCACCTGCAGCTCCAGGCGTGGATTTCGCGCGAGCAGACGTTTGAAGGTGGCAATGGGCCCAAGCGGGTCCCTCGCGCCCTGGACAATCAGCGTGGGGCAAGTCAGACATTCAAGCACCGCCTCGTCCTCCAGGCGTCGACGCCTCGCCGCGGACCGAATTGGAAACCCGAGCAGCACCAGCGCCCCAGGGGGTGTTTGTAGGGCGAGCCGGGCCAGGACGCGCCCCCCGAAGGAGCGGCCGGCATAGCCGCGGATGGCCGCGTCGGAACGCTCGAGCCTCCGGGCGGCCTCTAGCTCGCGCTCGAAGCCGGGCGAGGGGCGACCGGGTGGCAGCGCGCCGCGCAGGCTGGTGAGGCCGCGGGGATGAAGCGCGTCCTCCAGTTGAACCAGAATTGACTGGTCGGCACGCCCTCCGAAGCCTGGAAGCATGAGAACGCGCGGTGCCACCGGGCGAGGGTCGCTGGCCCGTGCTCAGCGGTCAAGGTGAGGCCCAACACTTTGCGCGGCAAGCCTCCGCGCCAGCTGTGACGCGCGCCCCCGGGCGCGGGGTACGCTTCCCACATGGCCGCGCCGCGCACCGTCCGGACCATGTGCCCGATGAATTGCCACCCCACGCTCTGCGGGATGCTGGTGGACCTGGACGAAGGGGGGAGGGTGACGGCGGTGCGGGGGGACCCAGACAATCCGGACAGTCGCGGCTTCCTCTGCCAGCGGGGGCATGCGAGCCGGGAGATAATCGACAACCCGGACCGGCTGCTCCACCCTCTGCGGCGCAGCCAGCGGAGCGGAGCCTGGCGGCGCACCTCCTGGGAGGATGCGCTGGACACCGTTGCCGAGACCGCCCGAAAGGTGGGGCCAGCGTCGGTCGGCGCGTGGGCAGGGCACGGACTCTTTGCCAACAGCTATGGGACTCGGCTTCAAGCCGAGCTCTTGCGCCGGTTCGCCAACCTCGCTGGCTGGCAGACCTGGAGTCCGTCGATGGTTTGTTGGGGGCTGGGAGGCTTCGGCCTTGGACTGACCGGCGTCCTGCGCGTCCACACCCCGGAGGACATGGCCGCGCACGCGGCCCTCGTCCTCCTCTGGGGAGCCAATCTGGCCAGTCAGCCCACCACCGCGCCCCACCTGCAGGCGGCGCGGCGGCGCGGAGCGGCGGTGGTGACCCTCGACGTGCGCCGCACCGAGGCCTCCGCGCTCTCGGACGAGACGGTGCTGCTGCGGCCGGGCACCGACGCCGCACTGGCGCTCGGGCTGATGAGCGTCATCGTCTCCGAGGGACTGCAGGACCGAGCCTTCGTCGCCGCCAACACCGTTGGATTCGAAGCCCTCCGTGTCCACCTGGCTCGACACGACGCTGCCTGGGCGGCGGGCGTCACCGGTGTCCCGGTCGAGCAAATTGTCTCGCTCGCACGACGGTACGCGACGAGCCGGCCAGCGATGATTCTCATGGGAGGCAGCTCGATGCACAAGGGCGCGCACGGCTGGGAACCGGGCCGCGCCATCGCCTGCCTCCCGGCGCTGACGGGAAATTTGGGCGTCCCGGGGGGCGGCATGGGGCCTCGGCACGGCGCGCGCGCGCACGGACAGATGCTGGGGGACATCGCCGGTCAGCCCGCACCCGCGGCGCCGTCCATCCCCAGCCAGATGCCGCGCGTGACCGAGGGGCTAGAGGAGCGGCGGGTGCGGGCGCTCCTGCTCTTCGGAACGGACATGCTTTCCTCCTACGCGGATGCGAGCAGGGTGAAGGCCGCGCTGGGGAAGCTCGAATTGCTTGTCTCCCACGACCTCTTCTGGAACGGGACCTCGCGCCAGCAGGCCGACCTGGTCTTGCCGTCGACGGCGTGGCTGGAGGACCTCGGCTGCAAGAGCACCAACACCCACCTCTACCTGATGCCCAAACTCCTCGAGGCTCCGGGGGAGGCGCGCTCGGCGCCCTGGGTGCTTCGAGAGCTCGCCCGCCGCCTCGACGTGGACCACTTCTTTCCCTGGGACGATGAGGCCGGCCCACTGGACGCGCTGCTGGACCACCCGTCCACCGGTCATGCAACCGTGGCAGCGCTGGCGGCCGAGGGAGGAATTCGAGCGCTGGGGGTTTCGCCGGTGGCCTACCCGGATTGCGTCTTCGAGACGCCCTCCGGCAAGGTGGAGTTCGTCTCCACCCGCGCCGCGAGCCTCGGCTTGCCCGAGCTGCCGGTCTTCACCCCGCCGGGCCCCCGCACCCACCCGCTGGCGCTGCGGAGTGGCCGCACGTTGACGCATTTCCACGCCTTCTATGACCAGGGGCGTGCGCTGCCCTCGCTGGCGAAGGCCGAGCCGGAACCAAGGCTGTGGATGTCCCCGGCAGACGCCGCGTCCCGGGGGATTGGGCAGGGCAACGCGCTGCGCCTCTTCAACGAGCGGGGCGAGATGTTCGCCCGGGCGCAGCTGACCGACCGCATCCCGGCGGGCACCGTGTGGATGCATGATGGCTGGGCGGGACTCAACCGGCTGACTTCGGGCGCACCCGTGTTGCCAGATGGGGCGGTCGACCTATTCGGTTTCTCCGCCGGCCAGGCCGAGTACGAGTCTTTCGTCGAGGTGGCCAGGGTGCAGCCCGAGGAGCGGGCGCCAACCGCCTGAGGCGTCGCCTTGGGGGCGGCCTCCTCTTCAGCCCACTCGGACCGAGCCCGTCGGCGCTGCCCTCCGCGCCGCCCGGCGCCACCAGGCGTAGGCCGGCAAGCCCGACGCGACCAGCAACAGGCCGAACAGCGACTCGCGCGGCGACCCGGCCAAGGTGGACAGAACCAGCGCTAGACAGGCCGCCACGAAGAGACCGGTCACCCAGGGGTAACCCCACGCCCGCACCGGCCGCGGGGCCTCCGGGCGCGTGCGGCGCAGGACGAAGACCGCCGCTCCGGTGCCAGCGTGGAAGAGCACGCCGGCAAAGACGGCGCAGGTGTAGAGCTGCTCGTAGGTGCCGGAGAGCGCCAGAGCAACCCCCCACGCTCCCTGCGCCAGCAGCGAGTTCACCGGGGCCCGGGTCCGCGGGCTGATGCGCGCCAGTGCGCCGAAGAAGAGCCCGTCCTGCGCCATCGGCAGGTAGATGCGGGCGCAGCACAGGATGTTCGACGCCAGGCACCCGAAGCTCGCCAAGAGGATGGCGAGGCTGACCAGCCGTGCGCCGGTGACGCCGAAGAGCACCTTGGCTGCCGTCTCGGCGATGCGGGAAGTCCGGCCAATCTCCTGCGGCGTGAGCGCGCGCAAGTACACCAGGTTGATGGCCAGATAGAGCGCCATCACCACCAGCGTCCCGGCCACCAGCGCGCGCCGTAAGCTCCGCGCCGGGTCCCGCAGTTCGCCCGCGGTGAAGGTCAGCACGTACCAACCATCATAGGTCCACAGGACGGCCACCATCCCCAGCGCCAGCCCGGCGAAAAGGCCGCTCGGCGGCAGAGGGGCGAACAGCTGCATGGGCACCTTCGGCGCCACAAGCAGCCCGACGCTGGCCAGGCCCAGCAGCACCACGACCTTGAGGCCGGTGGCCAAGTTTTGCGCCAGGGCTCCCTGCTTCAGGCCCAGGGCGTTCACCAGCGTGAGGAACCCGATGGCGAGGGCGCCCGCCAGCTGGCCGCCGCGCAGGCTCCAGGCCCCTTGGGCCAGCAGGACGTGCTGCGAGGAGAAGTAGGGAAGGAAGGCGCCCAGGTACTCGCCGAAGCCCACCGCGATGGCGGCGATGCCGCCGGTCATGATGACCAGAAAGGAAGTCCACCCGAAGAGGAAGCCCCACAGGCGCCCGTACGCTTCCTTGAGGAATTGGTACTGGCCCCCGGCGAACGGGAACATCGCTCCCAGCTCGGCGTAGCTGAGCGCCCCGGCCAGTGTCACCAGGCCGCCGGCCACCCAAATCAGCAGAATGAGCCCTGCGTGCGGAAGGCGGCGCGCGATGTCCCCGGTGGTGAGGAAAATCCCGGTCCCCAGTGTCGCGCCGATGGTGATGAGTGCACCGTCGACGGCGCCCAGGCCACGCAGCAAGCTCGGGCCCTGCGCCACTCCTTCCGCCTCGCGCCGCTCGCCCATCGCGCACCATCTTGGCACAGGGGCCGTTGGCCTCCGCGCGTGGACTGCAGGCCCGCCCACCGGAGGCGGCGGGGTGCAGCGCGTCGGGCCGGCTTCGGCGGACCTGGGCGTTCGCATGCGCTAAGAGGGGCGGGATGACGCGCACCCTGGCGGAGAAGCTGGCGCTCTTTGATGGGGCGCTCCCACTGGAGCGCGCCCGGACCATTCCCAGCCTCTGGTACACGGACCCCGAGGTGGAGGCGGCCGAGCGGCGGGCTGTCTTCGGTGCCAGCTGGCAGCTGGCGGCCCGCGCGGACCAGCTCGCCGCGCCCGGCTCCTTGGTCACCACCACCATCGCCGGCGAGCCCATCCTCCTGGTGCGCGACGAGCAGCACGTCTTGCGCGCCTTCTTCAACGTCTGCCGTCATCGCGCGGCCCGGGTGGTGGCCGAGCCGGAGGGTAACGCGCGCCGGCTTCGCTGCCGCTACCACGGCTGGACGTACGACTTGGCAGGCAGGCTGGTGGGCACGCCCGAGTTCGAGGGCGTGCTCGACTTCCAAAAAGAGGAGCAGGGGCTGGTGCCGCTGGCGGTGGGCAGCTGGGGCCCGCTGGTATTCGTCCATGCGGGCCGCGCTCCGGGACCGCTGCCCAGTGCGCTCTGGCCCTTGCCCGACCGGATGGGCTCGCTCGCGGACCTCGTCTTCTTCGAGCGCCGGCAGTATGAGCTCCGCTGCAACTGGAAAGTCTTTGTCGACAACTACCTCGACGGTGGCTACCACGTGAATACCGTCCACCCGGCGCTGGCGGGCGTGCTCCAGTACGCGCAGTACAAGACCGAGTGCTTCGTCGAGACGAGCCTCCAGACCAGCCCGCTCCGCCCGCCGGAGTCCGAGCACTCCGACGGCTCGGCCGCGTCCGTCCGCAAGGGACGTCTGGCGCACTATGGCTGGGCCTACCCGAATTTCATGGTCAACCTCTACGACGGGGTGATGGACACCAACGTTGTCTTCCCGTTGGGACCCGACAAGTGCCAGGTCCTCATCGACTTCTATTTCGCCGGTACCGCGTCGGAGGCGGAGCGGCGCTTCGCCAACGAGAGCGTCGAGGTCGGTCACCGCATTCAGCTGGAGGACGTGGGGATTTGCGAAGACGTGCAGCGGGGGATGAGCAGTCGCTGCTACGACAGCGGCCGCTTCAGCGTGCGTCGCGAGGCGGCGGTGCACCAATTCCACCGTCTGCTTGCCGCGCGGCTCCGCGCGGCGGCACCGGGCTGAGGGAAGGGGCGCCCTGGTGAACGGACCCGCAGACGCCATCGCCGTCGGCGACAGGCCGCCCTAGAAGGTTGCGTCGAGCGTCACGTTGACGGCGCCGCTGGGGCCATTGGTCGGTTCCGGCGTGAAGGTGGCAGTCAGGGTGCCATGGGCAGCCTGCCAGACAGGCTGCGAGGGCACGTTGGGTCCAAGCGAGGTGAGATTCAACTCGAAGGTGCCTCGGTTCTCGTCATTGCCGTAGACGGTGTTCCCCGTCAGGACGAACCAAAAGTCTCCGGAAATGTTTTGGGCCGCGCTGTCAACGCCGTTCAGCTGCCCCTGGGCGCCGAGCGTGTTGGAGGGGGCCCACGTGCCGGTGGACAGCGTTGTGCCGACACCGCCCACGAAAAACGTGAAGTAGGGCAGCCCGCGACTCTCCGCATTGACGACGAAGTGCCACTGGTCCTGAACCAAGACGGACCCGGTCACTTCGGTGAGGGCCAATGTGCCCAAACCGTCACTCAGCGTCGCGGTGCCCCGCGAGGAGCCGCCGCACCCCGATGCGAGCATCGCGACCATGAGTCCAACCCGGAGTCTTGGCTTCATGCTTTCCCCCCGAGAGATGGCCAGTCATTTGAGCAATGAAACGCGGAGTCGCGCAACAGGAACGACACGGGTTGGCCCCGCCAACGCCCCTTGTGGGCGTGCAGACTTAGGTGGTGCCATTCTCACAACAACGGCGGAGGGTGGAATGGCGCCCTCTCACGGGTGGCATTCGGCAATGAGCCGCGGTGCTTGCTCAGGAAAGCGGGCCGCCAGGTCCTTTTGGATGGCGTCCCGCTCGGCCGTTTTTCCGGCTTGGGCTTGAGCGATGCAGAGCGCGGCCAGCGGCCGGGAGTCGGCCGGGTCGAGGCGGTCTGCCTCCCGATAAGAGCGTTCGGCGCCCGCCCAGTCTCCGGTCTGCGCCAGGGTGGCCCCGAGGTAGTAGTAGGCCTTGGCCAGCTGCGGGTCCTTCCCCAGCGCCGCTCGCAACAGGCGGGCAGCCTCCTGGGGCTGGTTTTGCCGTAGCCGCACGAAGCCGAGCTCGGCGGCAGCATCTGGGTGAAACCGCTTCTTCAGCACGCCGTTGAGCGCCACGGCCGCCTCATCCAGGCGCCCCAGTTGGCTGAGGAGCTCCCCCCGGCGCAACGCCACGTCGCGGTCCTGGGGGGCTTTACGGGCGGCGACGTTGAGCGCCTCCAGCGTGGCCGGTGCGTCGCCTTGCAGCTGGCGGAGGTCGGCCCGCAGCAAGTCCGGCCGCGGGTCCTGGGGCGCGAGCTCGGTGGCTTTGTCCAGGGAAGCATCCGCCCGCTTCCCCATCCGCAGGGCGATGAGGGCGCTGCTCTCCTGCAAGTAGGCCTCTTCAGTGGCCGGGAAACGGTGGACGAAGGCCTGCACCACCTCGAGGGCCGTCTCGTGGTCAGGCAGCGTGAGCGCCAGCTCGCCGGCGCGTCGCAGTTGGTCCACGCTCGACAGAGGGTCCTGCGCCACGGCGACCAACTCACGCATTCGCACGGCGGGGTCCCCCCGAGTCTCCGCCTTCTCCAGCCGCTCGGCCGGTGTCGTCTTCGGGCGAAGCACCCAATAGCCGGCTGCGCCCAACACCATCGCCACCAGCACCAGCGGCCCGAGGACCTGGGGGGTAAAGACGCGGCGGAGGCCCCCCGCCAGGGCGCTGCCGATGCGCTTCCACAGTGGTGGCCCCGTCGGTCGGGGCGGCACTTTGCGCGGAGGCTGGCTGTCCTCGAGCGGAGGAAGCAAGTCGAGCGGGAGCTCGTCTCGGCGGCCGGGGCTGCTCGGGTCTGCCAGACGCGCTCGGCGGAGCGCGATGCGCTTGGGGTCCTGCTCTGCCGGGAAAATGCTGGTCACGTAACCAGACACTTCCTCTCCGCTGGCCACCCGCGCCGGGCCGCCCACCTCTTCGATGGCACGGATGAGCTCCTTGAGGCTGGGGAAGCGCTGCGCCGGGTCCTTGGAGAGGGCGGTAAGGCAAACCAGCTCGAGCTGCGGTGGCACCGAAGGGTCGAATTCGGTGGGGCGCTTGGGCTTTCCCTCGGAGATGCGGTTGAGCACCTCCTCGGTATTCAGCCCGGTGAAGGGCCGTCGACCGCACAACTGCTCGTACAGCATGACGCCGGCCGCGAAGAGGTCCGCCCGGTGGTCCACCGGCTGCCCGGCAATCATCTCCGGGGACATGTAAAAAAACTTTCCCTTCAGCGTCCCAGGTTCGGTGCCCCCCCCGATGCGCGAGGACTTGGCGATGCCGAAGTCGATGACTTTTACCTCGCCGTTGACGCCCACGTGGATGTTGTCCGGGGTGAAGTCGCGGTGGACGATGCGCAGCTCGCGTCCCTTGGCATCCACGGCGCGGTGGGCGGCGTCCAGCCCGCGGCAGGCTTCCGTCAGCACGCGCAAAGTGATGCCGAGCGGCACCCGGAGGCCGCCGTGCGCCGCCTGCTGGCGGAGCACGGCGAAGCTGTGCCCCTCGAGCAACTCCATGGCGATGAAGGGCTCACCGTGCACCTGCCCCAAGTCCAGGATGCGGACCACGTTGGGGTGCTCGATTTGGCGGGTAATGTCCGCCTCGTTGAGGAACATCCGGACGATGGCCGGGTCGGCAATGAGGTGCGGAAGCAGGCGCTTCACCGCCATGGCCGGCCCAAAACGGCCATCGGGCAACAGCATCCGGCCGAGGTACACCTCGGCCATCCCCCCGGTGGCGATCCGGGAGGTGAGCCGGTAGCGGCCGAACCAGGTGGACGTCTGGGAGACGCTCAAGCGCGGCCGAAGTCTACACCCCTCAGGCTGGCCCCAGCCCCCGGGGACCGGGGACAAACGTCCGGAAAGTGAAGGTAGTGGCCCCTCTCGGGGCTGCCTGTATGCAGGACACCCACGCGCTTTGGGGGAGCCGGTACGGCCTCAGGTTGACAGCCCCGCGCGGGCGGGCTGTCACCCAGCGCGCCACAGTGAGGTGAGCGCCACCGCGGCCATGGCTGCGCCCGCCACCAGGGCCAGCACCAGCTGCACCCCGCCTAGCCACAGCGCCAGCCGAAGGACGGCGCCTCCACCCGGAGGAGGGCCGCCGGTCCGCCCTTCCTCCAGGGCGCGTAGCGCGAGCAGGACCGCCAGGGCCGCTCCAAGCAATGGCAGCACTGACCAACCGAGGACCGCGGCAATGAGGCTGGCCCAGGCCAACGCGCTGGGGCGTGCCGGAGGCGACACCTCGCGCACCTCGGGCCCCGGCCAGGCGAGGGCCGTAACGCGGTCCGGAGGAAAGGCACCCCGGGGAAGGCGACGGCCGCAGACGACGCAGAACAGCAGTCCCACCCGGTTGGCGGTGCGGCACTCGGAGCAAAGGAGGTGTGTGGCCATTTCGGCAGACGGGGGGCCTGCGTCCCGCATGCCAGAGCAATCCCCGCGCCGGGCAGTGCCGCCTGCAATAATAGGCGCTTGCGGCTCCGGGGGGCCGGGTCGCCCGGGACGGCCTGGGTCAGCCCTCCAAGGAGGCCACGCCGCGGCGTCAGCGGTTGAACCAGGCGAACCCGACGCCGGCCAGGATGAGGCCCACCACCAGGAGGATGCCCAAGGCCACCAGGAGGAGGTGCACCGCCCCAAGCCACAGGCCGACGGTGGCCATGCTCCAGCCGCCGATGGCTCCGCGGGCGGCGCGAATTTCCCTTCGCGCGCTCACCCCTGTCACCACCGCCACCACCGCTCCGAGGATGGGGAGGAGCACCCAGCAGAGGATGCCGCTGGCCAGGCTGACCAGCGCCATCGGGCTGTCGCGGGCCGGCACGCCAGGCTGAAACGTGTCCAGGGCACTGCCAGCGGGCGGTTCCACGTCAGGCCACTTGGGTGCGTCCATCGTGAAGCTCCCTCGAACGGCGGGTGAGGCGGTTGACGGGGCGGAAGCATAGAGAAGCCGGTCCGCTTCCGCACCCGAAACGCTATTGGTAGCCCTTCGCCTGGAGGGTGAAGAGGTGCGCGTAGCGCCCGCCGAGCGCCATCAATTCGGCGTGCGTTCCCTGCTCGACCAGCTGCCCATCTTCAATGACGACGATGCGGTCGGCCATCCGGACGGTGGAAAAGCGGTGAGAGATGAGCAGCGTGGTGCGCCCGCGCGCCAGCTCGCGAAAGCGCTGGAAAATGGCGTGCTCGGCCTCGGCGTCGAGCGCCGCGGTGGGCTCATCGAGCACGAGGATGTCGGCTTCCTCGCGCATGAAGGCCCTCGCCAGCGCTACCTTCTGCCATTGCCCACCCGACAGCTCGGTGCCGTCCTTGAACCAGCGGCCAAGGGGTGTCTCCAAGCCCTCGCTGAGGCTCGCCAATAGCTCCGTGGCGCCGCCTTCCTGCACCGCGCGCTGCACGCGTTCTTTATCCTCCAGGTGCTCCACGCTCCCGACGCCGACATTCTCCCGGAAACGGAACTGGTACTGGTTGAAGTCCTGGAAGATGACGCCCAGGCGGCGGCGCAGGACGGCCTCGTCCCAAGCGGCCAGGTCCACCCCGTCGAGGAGGATGCGGCCCTCGGTGGGCGTGTACAGACGCGTCAGCAGCTTGATGAACGTCGTCTTCCCGGCGCCGTTCTGCCCCACCAGCGCGAGGCTTTGCCCCCGGGGGATGAAGAGACTGACGTGCCGCAGCGCCCACCCCTCGGCGTCTGGGTAGCGGAAGCCCACGTCCTCGAAGCGAATGCCCTCTTCCCTTCCCACCGCGGGAGCCACCAGCGCCGGCGCAGGGGCTGGGCGCCCGGTGGGGATGGCCAGGTACTCGAAGAGGTTGGACATGTAGAGGTTGTCCTCGTACATGCCGCCGACGGCGGTGAGGATGCTTTGAAAGGCCTGCTGACCCTGGCGGAAGGCCACCACGTACAGCGTCATCAGCCCCAGCGTCAGCCGTCCGGTGGCCGCGGCGACGGCCACCACCGCGTAGCAGCCGTAAAACGTCAGCGTCCCCACCAGACTCAAGGCGTAGCTCCAGCCAGCTCGGCGTAACGAAAGCTGCCGGTCCTCTCGGTAAAATGTCTCCCCCAGGCTGCGGTAGCGCTCGAGCAACATCGGCCCGAGGCCGAACAGCTTCACCTCCTTGGCGTGGTCGTCGTTGGCCAGGACGTACTCGAGGTACAACAAGCGTCGACTGTCCGGAGAGCGCCAGTTGCGCAGCCGAAAGGCCTGCTGGCTGAAGCGCATTTCGGCAAAGGTGGCCGGGAGCGCCGCCAAGAGGAGGCCCACCACCGCCCAGGGGGAAAACGACAGCAGCAGCCCGGCATAGCCCACCAGGGTGAGGACGTTTTGGACGAGCTGGAAGCTTTCCGTCACCACCGAGATGGGACGCACCGAGGCCTCGCGCCGGGCGCGTGTCAGCCGGTCATAAAAGTCCGGGTCCTCGAAGTGCCGTAGCTCGAGGGTGAGCGCCTTCTCGAGAATGCGGACGTTGATGTCCAGGCCGAGCCGGGCTCCGAGCAGCCCCCGCACCAGGCCCAGGGCCCGAAGCACCGCCGCCTGGGCCACCACCAGACCGAGCTCCACCGCCACCCAGCGCAGCGTCGCCTCGCGGTGGTGGGCCACAGCGGCGTCGACAATGGCCTTTCCCACCCAGGCCACGGCCAGTGGCACGCCAGCGCCGAGCAGGGTCAACCCACCGAGCAGCACCGTCAGCCTGGGCGAGGACTGCCACACCAGCGCCACCGTCGCCCGGGTGTGGCGGAAGCTCGCTCCCAGGGAGGCGAGGCGAAAGCGTTGGAGGGCCGCGTCCAAGCTGAAACGGCTAATGCATCCTCGGGCCTGCCGCAATGCGCTCCTGTCCGCCGCACCGGCCGGCGCTGCCAACGGGGGAGACGTCGGCTAGGGCGAGGAAGCCGAGTTGCCGGCTGGCACGGGCGCGGTGGCGACTCCCACCACCCGGCCGCTCGGGCGCTCTTGCGCAAAGGCCACCAGCTTCAGCGCTTCCCGTCGCCAGGCCTGGGCCAGGGCCAACCGCACCGTTCCTGTCCAACCGCCACCGGGGACAGTCGCCACCTGCTCCAGAGAGCGCACCACGGGCGCGTGGAAGAGGGTCCGCCCTCGGTTTTCCCCGCGCGTCACGCGCGAAGAGAGCCCGGACTCGGTGAGAACCAGCCAGAGGGTGGCCGGCTTGTCCTCCCCGGGGCCCACCTGCAGCTCGACGTCCACGCCCCCCGGGACGCTTCGAAGGGCGGCACGGACGAGCCGTTTCGGGCGGGCCACGGCCTGGGCCACTGCGGCGCGGGCCAGCTCGGCATTGCCGACGAAGGACCGCGTGCCGTCCACCACCATTTGCGGAGTGAAAAGCTGAGAGGCCGAGGCGCTCGCCCCGGCCGCGGCGTACTGCTCTTGCCGTGCGGTGGCCTCGGGAAGGGAGAAGGGGTCCGCCCAGCCAAGGGAATTCCAGTAGTCCACGTGGAGCTCGAGGGGGATGATTTGCGCACCCGAGACCGGCTGCTCGTGTTCCAGCGCCGAGAGCGCCTCGTCGGCCGGCGGACAGCTCGAGCAACCCTCCGAGGTGAAGAGCTCCACCAGCACCGGGGCGCGCTCCGCACCGCGCGCATCCAGCGCGGCCACCAGCACCACCCCAGCGAGCCAGCGATTCAAGGGGCGTAACTCCACGTCGGCAGTGCCCGCCGGACGAGGACGGCAACTCCTCCCAGTGCCACCCAGGGCAACAGGTGAAACACCAGCAAATGGGGGCTCGAACCGTCCTCGCAAGTGAGTTGCAGGACGAGGAGCCCCACCCCGGCGCTGGCCAAGCCCACGGCCAGTGCCCGCGCCGGGTGGTACGCCGAGCGGGTGAGGAGCCAGCTGCCAAACGCGAGCGGAAGGACGGCCAGCGCGAGCACCGTCCATAGACAGCCCACCCCGGCCAAAAAGGGCCGGGCCGGCGCCTGGCCGTCCCCGGCCAGAAGTACGGCCAGAGGGGCAAGCACCGCGAGGAGCAGCGCTGCCCTCACCGAGCGGCGGGCAGGAGCCAGGGCGAGAAAGACGCCACCGATGGCCAGCGCGGCCAAGGCCGCGACGGCAGCGAGAAACAGCCAGTGGGCGGTGGTAGTCGCGCCCCAATTGGACGGCACCAGGAAGGCGGCTGCCGCCGTTGCCAGCACCAGGTTGGCCGCGCCGAAAGCGGCGGGCTGCCGCCACCACGGCCGCACCGGATGGGCGAGCTCCCGATGGGCGACGGCCAGCCAGGCGCTCTGGACACTGGGGGCCAGCACCTCCTCGGGCCCGTCGGACAGCAGGACGGCGCAGGCCGCGCAGCGCGCGCCATGGGCGCGGTCCTCAGCGTCCACGCCGCCGCTGGCCAGGTGCTCGACCAGCCTCTGGTGAGGCGTCACGTTCCTTCCCCCAAATGGGCGAGCAGGCCGCGCAGCCGGACGTACCCACGGTGGGCCCGCACTTTCACTGCCGACTCGCTGAGGCCCAACGTCTCGGCAATTTCCCCGAAGGAGAAGCCCTCAAAACGGTGCAGGAGAATGGCCTCCCGCTGCTGCAACGGGAGCTGGGCCAGTGCCGTTCGGACGGTCCGCTCCAGCATGGGGTCCGGAGGCGCTGTGCCGCCGGCCTGCTCCGGAATTTCTCCGTCTTCGGTGGGCTGCTCGAAGCGCGCCCGACGGACATGGTCTCGCGCGGCGTTGCTGGCGATGGCGTAGAGCCACGGGCGAAACCGGGCGCCGCGCTGAAAGCGCCCCCGCGAGCGCACCACTGAGAGGAAGGTGGTCTGCGTGAGGTCATCCGCGGTGGCGGACCCCACCATGCGGCGGAGGTAGGCGTGCACCCGCGGCGCATGGCGCGCAAAGAGCGCGTCGAACGCGGCTGCGTCTCCGCCGACAAAGCGCTCCATCAGCATCTCGTCCGGCTCCGCGGCATGGGCCTCGGTACCGGTACGCCGCAGGGGGGGCCCGGGTTTCACCGGAAGGGGCATGTAGCACGAGGCAAACCCGCGTAAGAGGGTCCGCAGTCAGCGCGGACCCCCCCTCGGTGGGGCATGGCTTGTCGAAGGGGCCGGTCGCCCCCCCAAGGGGGGCCACCGTGTGCCGGCTAGCGGCGAAGGACAGGCGCTGTGGAGGGCGCGGACAACTGCAGCTCCGAGGCGCGCTGGACCGCCCGCCGGGCGGCCTGCACCACGGCCCGCCGGCCTTTGCCGAAGAGGGCGGGCGTTCCGCGCAGCTCGGCCCGCTCCTCGTCCGTGTAGCGGAGGTAGGCGTACTTCACAGCCTGGGGCGGGGTGCGCAAGTCAGACACCAGGCCCACCCAGGACAGCGCGCGCAGCACGTAGAAGCTCGGGTCGAGCTCCCACCAGAACCAGCCCTGGTTGGCGGTGTTTTGATGGTAGTGGTGGTTGTTGTGCCAGCCCTCGCCGCAGGTGATGAGGGCCAACAGCCAGTTGTTTCGGCTGGTGTCCGTCGTCTTGAAGCGACGCCGCCCGAAGACGTGGCTCAGGGAATTGATGGTGAAGGTGCCGTGCCAGAGCAGGGTGGTGCTGACGAAGAAGCCCCACACCAACAGCGGAAAGCCGCCGATGAAGAAGAGCGCCACGGCCAGCATCACCGGCGGCACCAGGTAATAGCGGTTGAGCCAGCGCAGCTCGGGGTACTTGGAAAAGTCCTTGATGGCGTCGTAACGCGTCTCGACATACCGGTCGCAGAGAATCCATCCCACGTGGCTCCACCAGAAGCCCCGCTGGAGCGGCGAATGGACGTCCTGCTCTTGGTCCGAGAACCGGTGGTGGTGGCGGTGGTGCCCAGCCCACCACAGCGGCCCTTTTTGCGTGCACAGGCAGGCGCAGAAGGCGAGGACGAACTGGAAGACGCGTCCCGTTTTGAAGCTGCGGTGGCTGAAGTAACGGTGGTACCCAGTGGTAAGTGCCCACATCCGGAAGTAGTAGAGGCCGACGCACACCGCGACGTAGTGCCAGTGGAAGGGCACGACGAAGGCGAAGAGCGACATCACGTGCACGCCGAAGAAGGGCAGCGACGTGACCCACTTGATGCGCTCGTCGTGGGGCACGGAGGGTAGGGTGTCAGTGGAGGTCATGGGCCAGGGGTAGGAGCCGGAAAAGCCGGCACCCTCTGCTCTATGGGCCGGCTGTCAGGCCACTGTCAGGCCGACGCGGATTTTCCGAGCGCCTCCAGCCACCGTTCGAAGCCGGGATGCCCATGGAGGGCGGCGAGGTCGGAGTCAGTGCGCGCATAGGCGACGTCGGAAAAGCCGAGGTCCCGCGCCCGCTCCAGGACGAGCACTGCGCGGTCCAGCTCGCCGGCCCGCGCCAGCGCACACGCCACGTCATAGGCGGCCTCGGCGGAGGGGTGCCGGTCGAGCGCGGCCAGCCCCAGCTCGGCGGCCCGGGTGAAGTTTCCCCGCAGAAAAGCCACGCGCTCGGCGCAGGCGTAAGCCTTGCCGAGGTCCACTCCGGGCAGCCGCGCTGCCCGCTCCGTCTCTCCGGCACGCAACAGAGCGCCCGCCCACTCGTGAAGAATGGTGGGGTCCCGGGACGCCTCGTATGCCTGTTGCCAGAGGGGCAACGCCCGGGCGTCGTCCCCCACCAGGCTGAAGGCCGCGGCGAGCGCATGCTTCTCCACCCCGCGGCCCTGCACCTGGCTGAAGTGGTCCAAGGCCCGCCGGCCTTCCCCCTGCTTGAGTGCAATCCACCCCAAAAGGTGGTGGGCCCGCGAGCGGAGCGCCGGGCTGGCCGTGCCCGCCAGCAGCGCTTCGGCCCGTTCCCGCGCCGCTTGCAGCTCGCCAGAGCGGTAGAGGGCCTCCAGCTGCTGCAGCTCCGCTGGCTGCGGGACGGACTCCTCACCACGCAAAAGCGCGCTCAAGGCACGAAACGCCTGCAGGGCAAAGAGGGCGAAGAAAAACGTCACCAGTAGGTTGCGTTGCCAGAAGCGGTAAATGCCAACTGCGCACACACCGAGCGCCAGCACCTGGGCCGCGGCGAAACCGGGCTTGCCAAAGGCACGTGTCAGCACGGCTGCCGCGATGCGACCCCCGTCGAGCGGCAGCACCGGCAAGAGGTTGAACGCTGCCCAGATAAAATTTGCCACCGCGGCGCCCCCCAGCGCGTACGCGGCCACGTCCGAGACTGCGCTCACTGCGCCGCCGCCGAAGAAGCACAACACACCGAAGCTTGCCCCGAGCAGCGGTCCGGCCAACGTGAGGAGGACTTCCCGGTGCCAGGGGATGGGGCCGGGGGCGTTGGGGCTGGTGAGGCCGCCCAGCGCCACCAGCTGGATGCTGGGGTGGTAGTGAAAGGCGAGCGACACCAGCGCGTGGCCGAGCTCGTGCACCAGCACCGACACGAAGACGATGGCCACCCAGATGGCCACCACCGCCAGCTGCGTCAGCGTGGTGGTGAGCCCGTCACCGCCAGCGAGCGCTCGACCGGGCCAGGTGCTGGGGTCGTTCGCGGCCTGGCCGAGGCTGCCGAGGCCGAAGGCGGCTGCAATGAGAAGGTGGCTCGGGTGCACCTCCACCGGAATCGGGCCGAGCCGAAAGCGGAGCATGGAGCCACTCTACCCCTTGGCGGCCAAGGCGCCTGTCGGAACCGGGCCTCCGTGGTAGGAGTCCGCCCCCGCCATGTCCGTCGCCTATGGCCCTTACCTTTTGCCTCACCCCTACGTCCTGGCTCCCATGGCGGGAGTTAGCGAGGAGCCCTTTCGTGTCCTCGCCTTCCGCATGGGGGCGGCGCTCTGCACCACCGAGCTGGTGAGCGCGCAAGGGTTGCTACGTGCCAGCGCTCGCACGCTGCGCTACCTGCGCCACGACGCCAAGGTGGAGCACCCCTACTCCTTGCAAGTCTTCGGCGGTGAGCCGGAAGCCATGGCGCGGGCAGCGGTGGTGGGCAAGCAGTGGGGGGCGGAAGTCATTGACGTCAACATGGGCTGCCCGGTGAAGAAGGTGACGCGCAACGGGGCTGGCTCCGCGCTGCTCTGCGACCCTCCGCGCGCGGCAGCCATCGTCCGTGCCATTCATGCCGCCACCGGCCTCCCGGTGAGCGCGAAAATTCGCAGCGGCTGGGACGCGCACCACCGCAACTACCTGGAGATGGCAGAGCACCTGGAGGACGCTGGCTGCATTGCGCTGGCGGTCCACCCACGCACGCGTGCCCAGGGGTATGCCGGAGCGGCGGATTGGAGCGTCATTGCGGACCTCGTCCAGCACCGCCGACGGATGGCCATTGTCGGCAATGGGGACGTGAAGACGCCGAGCGACGCGCGTCGGATGCTGGAAAGCACGGGCTGTGACTTGGTGATGGTGGGGCGGGGAGCCCTGGGCAACCCATGGATTTTTCGCGAGCTGCTGGGAGGCCCCGTTCCGACGCCGGCCGAGCGCCGGGACGTCGTGCTGGGCCACCTGGCGGCGCACGTCGAATTCGTGGGCGACCCGCTGGCTGCCGTCCGCAGCTTCCGAAAGCACCTCGGCTGGTACTCCCATGGGCTGCGCGGCGCGGCTGCCTTCCGCTCCGAGGTGAACCAGCTGGCGCAGCTGGCCGACGTCCAGCACGCCGTGCAGCGCTTTTTCCTCGAGGCGCTGGGGGACGTTGCTGCGGACGACGAGCAGGAAGTGGACTACCGGGCTGCCCTCGGCTGACGCCGCTTGGGCCTTGCCGGCGGCTGGCTAGAATTCCAGCGCCAGGGCCAACGTCAGGCAGCGACCGCTGAAGAGCAACGTGGGTGTGCCGAGGTTGCAGCCCGGGTCGTTGCCGAGCGCGGCACTCGCGCGGATGCGAAAGCTGGAGGCCGGCCTCTGGGCGCGGGTTTCCAGGCTGTCGGCGAGGACGTCGAAGTCCACAGACAGCACAAGCGTCGTGGACATGCGCGTTCGGCCTGAGGCATCCGCCGCCAGGGTGCGGCTCTGCAGCCCCAGCTCCACCCAGGACGTCCGTGGCAGCCCGAGGCCCTCCGCCAGCGCGTCGAGTCGGACGCCGCCGGCAAAGGTGAGCGCCACTTGGTTGTTGGGACCGCGGTCCATGCGCCCATTCCAGAAGAGGGCTTGAGCCGCAGTGAGGTCTGTTGGCCCAAGCCCCCAGCGCGCCGTCAGGTGCTCCACACGCCCCGCGTCCGTGAGGCGAAGGCCCAGGCGAAACTGCGAGGCGACGTCCACCACCGGCAGGACTGCGCTGCCGTCCACCGCCCAGTCCCAGCCTCCGCTGGGGGCTCGCGAGGTGCGTTGCTCGAGCCCCATGTCGAGGCCAGAGTCCGACGGACTGGCGCCCCCGTCCGCCGCACCGGCCACGGCAGGCAGGCAGACGGCGGCCAGCGCCAGGCCCCACACCCACCCTTTGGCGTCGGCACCCCTCACGACAGTCGCTTGTACCGTAACCCACCCCCTTCGGGGGAGGGGCGCGGCACCTTGCCGCACCCCCGCCCGCCGGCCAGGCGCCAGGGCCCCTGCCGGCGACGAGGGGCGCCCAGGGTGCGCTTTGCGGGAGTTGTCAGCTGGTTGACGTCGCGACAGAAGACAATGCGCGGCGAAACCGTCCCGCCCAACGGGCCTGGCGGGGGGCGCACAACGCCCCGGGAAGCCCTCGCTGACGGGTGGGCTGCACTAGCCCGTCGCCGTCCCCGGCGTCCTGGCGGCCTCGCGGGACGTCACCTCCTGCTCGGCGCCCACGTGCGGCGGCGGCCGCAGCACGCGGCCTTGGGCGGTGTCGCGAAAGTAGTCGCAGGCGGGGGTGCGCGTCCTTTGCAGGGTGGCGAAGTCAACGTGGTACAGCCCAAAGCGAGGGCCCCAGCCCTCAAGCCATTCAAAGTTGTCGAGCAGCGACCAGTAGAGGTAGCCGCGCACGTCCGCGCCCGAGGCGTGCGCCTCGAGGAGTGCTTGCCAGTGGGCATGGAGGAACGCCGACCGGCGGTCGCCGCGGCGGTCGTCGATGCCATTCTCCGTCACCCAGATGGGGAGCCCGTAGCGGCGCACTGCCTGAAGCGTTTGTCCGAAGCCCTCCGGGTACCACTCCCAGCCGATGTCGGTGAGGCCCCGGCGGAGGGGGTCCCGGTAATGGAATTCGAAGAAGGGCTTCCTCGGCACGAAGCGAAGGTGCGCGCGGCTGTAGTAATTCACGCCCACGAAGTCGAGGGAGTTGCGGCCGTTGGCGATTTCTGTGTGCGTGCTGAAGAGTCCCGGCATCCGCACGCGCAGCGTTCCGGTGCACAGCGCTTCCAGGAAGGAATGGTTGTAGGCGGCGTCGGTGAGCCGGACCAGCGCATGGTCCAGTGGGTGCCAGCTGCGGTCCGCCGCGAAGGCCAGCATGTTCTGGCTGGTCCCCACCGGCACCGGGCCGATGGCTTGGTGCAGCTCCTCGCGGGCCGCGACGTGGGCCCGGGCCATGTTGGCCAGCGCGGGCAGTGCCAGGTTGGGGTCGGCAATCCCGGGCGGAATCACGCCCCGCACGTAGCCGCCGAGCATCAGCACCACCGGCTCGTTGAAGGTGAGTACCAACGCATCCAGGCCGCGCAGCACCGAGGTGCAGGCCCGGGCGTAAGCTCGAAAGGCGGTCACACTGTCCGGGCTGTGCCACGGCGTTTCGGCGTGAAACCACTTCGGGTGTGTGAAGTGGTGGAGCGTCACCACGGGACTCAGGCCCGCAGCGCGCATGGCGAGGAGTCTGGTGCGGTAAGCCTCCAGCGCCTGCTCGTCGAAACGGCCGCGCTCCGGTTCAATGCGCGCCCACTCCAGACTGATGCGGAAAGCGCCGGCGCCCACCTCGCGTGCCAGCCGGTAGTCGTCCTCGTAGCGGTTCCAGTGGTCGACACCGGCGCCCGCCCAGTGCTTCAGTTTTTGCGAGCGCTCCCAGTGGCTCCAGTCATTCTCGATGTTGCCTTCCACCTGGTAGGCGGCCGTGGCAACGCCGAAGACAAAGTCCGGCGGAAAGATGAGCTCGCTGGCGTGCATTCTTGGGTTGGCGTGAGACCCTAGCGTGGATGCGCCGTTCGTTGACACGTCGCAAGACCGTCACTAGCATCACACGCTGCATTTCAACCGGAGGGACGCGATGGCAGCGAAAAAGAGGAAGACCGCAAAGAAGAAGCCCGCCGCCCGAAAGACGAAGAAGAAGACGACGCGGAGGTCGAGGAAGTAGCGGTCCGCCTCCGTCTCGCTCGGGATGGATGAGACGGCCCGGGGCCCGAACCACGGCCCGGGCCGTTTTTCTTTTCCCGCGCACCAAGCCTCCGTGTCGCTGCGCCCGGCCGAGCTCGCTGTCGTCACCGCCGCGTTGCGGGAGGCGCTCTCGGGAGCCGTCGTCCAGAAGGTCGCTAGCCCCACTCCGCTGCGGGTGGAGCTCGAGCTCAGAAGCCCGGGCCGCACCTCTCGGCTCCTCGTCTGTGCTGAGCCGGAGGTGGCTCGGCTCTCTCTGGCCAGCGCCCGGTTCCCCGCGGTGGGCGCGCCCACGCCTTGGCTGTTGCGGCTTCGCAAGGAGTTGGTGGGCTCTCGGCTGAGCACCCTGGAGCAGAGGGGCGCCCGGGAAGTGGAGCTTTCCTTCGAGAGAGCCGGTGCTACCCGCACGCTGGTGCTGGAGATGACGGCGCCCGGTGCGCTGCTCCTCCTGGGCGAGGGCCGTCGGCCGCTCGCTGCGTCCGCTGAGAAGGCCCGTGCACCCCGGCCGCCGTCGGCCCCGACTGAGCGCGAGCCCCCCTCTCGCCTCAACGCCAGCTCCGAAGCGCTTGCGTTGGGGTTGGCCGCGGAGGCCCTCTTCACGCAGAAGGAGGCCTCGGTCCGCGCCGCTGGACTGCGACGGCGCCGGGTGCAGCCGCTGCGCACGCGCGTCGAGCGTCTCCAACGGACGCTGGAGAAGGTGCGGGGCGAAGCGAACCGCACCGAAGCCGCCGAGCAGCATCGCCGCTTCGGTGAGCTGCTTCGCCAAAACGTCGCCAAGGTGCCTCGCCGAGCAACGGAGGTGACACTCACCGAGTACAGCGCCGAGGGACCGCGGCCAGTGGTGGTGCCCCTGGACCCAAGCCTGGACGCGCGCGCCCAGGCAGAGGGCCACTTCCAGCGCTACCGCCGGCTGAGCCGCGGCAGCGCCCGTGCCAGCGAGAGACTGGCGGAATTGGAAGTCGAGCTCCGCACCGCTGAGGCGGAATTGGCGGCGGCGCGCGAGGCCACCGACGCACAGCTGCTGGCGAGCCCGGCGGCGGCTGCGCCGCGGGCGGGTCGGCTGCCGACGCGCACGCACCAGCCGTACCGCGTCTTCCACGCGCGCTCGGGGGACCGCATCCTGGTCGGTCGCGCCGGAAGCGACAATGACGCGCTGACGTTCCAGGTGGCGCGACCGGGCGACCTCTGGCTTCACGCGCGGGGCCTCCCGGGCGCCCACGTCCTGGTGCCGCTTGCCCGCGGCGCCGAGGTGGCCCAGGAGACGCTTCTGGACGCGGCGCACTTGGCACTGCACCACGCTCGTGGCGCCGGCGGGGGCCGGGGCGAGGTGAGTTACACGCGGGCCAAATTTGTCCGTCGTGTGAAGGGTGGCCCGCCTGGCAGCGTCAGCTACTCGCGCGAGAAGACGTTTCTGGTGCGGCTTGAGCCAGAGCGCCTCGAGCGACTCTTGGCTTCTCGGGAGGAGCCGTGAAGCAGCCAGACGCCTCGCAGCGGGCCGCCCCCTCGGCATCGCCCTGCGGACGCTGCGCCGCGCGGCTCGGTCGCTCGTGCTGCGAGGCGAAAGACAACGAGGCGCTCGCCACCCTCACGCTGGCGGACGTGGAGCGCATCCAAGCCGCCACCCACCGGGCGCGCGACAGCTTCGTGCAGCAGGAGGCCTTCCAGGAGGCCGAGGCCCGTGCCTATGAGCAGCTCCGGCCCGGCTGGCGTGGCTACTTTCGGCGGGGGCCGGTGCGCCTCACCCTGGCGCGCGCCCAGGGCGCTTGCGTCTTCTTCGAGAGAAGCGTCGGTTGCACTCTCCCCGGCCAGGTGCGGCCCACGGCCTGTCTTCTGTACCCTTTCGAGCCGACGGAAAAAGGGGGCTGGACGCTGGCCGTGGAGAAAGAAGGGTCGGTGGCTCTGGCGCTGGCCTCGGGAGAACCGCGTTGCCTGGCGGTGGAGGAGGCGGCCGGCCGTAGGGCGCTGCTGCGCGCCTTCGGGCTGACCGCCGTGTCGCTTCAAACACTGGGACACCGCTTGCGTGCCGAGGTCCATGCCCACGGCGCCGGCAACGGGAGTCCCGGCCGTCGCTCAGCTTGAGTCGAGCCGCCGGCGGGCTAGTATTTCCATACGGTGGCTTCCGACACTTCCGCCCGTCAGCTGCTGCTGCTTGCGCCCGAGCCGGCCGGCGCGCGCCGCCTGCCCGCGCGCGAGGTGCTGGTGGAGAAGGCGGCTGCGTTGGCGCAGTCGCTCTCGCGCGAGCTGGGAGTGCCGGTCCGGCTTTCGGTGACCGACAACCGAAGCACCATGGTCAGCTTTCGTCGGGCCCCGGCTGCCCTGCGCCTTCGCCTTCACCACATGTTTCTCGACGCCCCGGCGCCGGTGGTGCGGGCGGTGGCGGACTATGCCGGCCGCGGCCACCGTCGTGCGGGGCGCCTCTTGGACGACTTCGTCCGGCGCGAACAGCCGCGCATCCGACAGCACCGCGACGCGGGAGATGAAGTCCTTTCGCCGCGGGGCCGCACCTACGACTTGCGCGAGATATTCGAAGAGCTCAACGAGCTGCACTTCCAAGGTGGCGTGCGGGCCTCCATTGGTTGGGGACGCAGCCCCGGCCGCCGGCGTCGCAAATCCATCCGCCTCGGTGTCTACGACCACCAAACTCGAGAAATTCGCCTCCATCCAGCCCTCGACCAGCCAGCCGTGCCGCGCTTCTTCGTGGCGTTCATCGTCTTTCACGAAATGCTTCACCAAGTCTTCCCCAGCTCGCACGGGCCGGGTCGCCGAATGCACCACCCCCGCCCCTTCCGAGACCGGGAGAAGGCCTTTCCCCAGTACGCCGCCGCCCTCCGCTGGGAGCGGGAGAACCTCGGCGTGCTGCTTGCCCGCTGAAGCTCGACTGCGGCGTCGCACTTGCGCCGCTGCTGGTTGCGCCGCACACTGAGTCCCATGCGTCGTGCCAAAATCGTCTGCACGCTCGGGCCCGCCAGTCTCGAGCCCACGATGCTGGAGAAGCTCCTCGCCGGTGGGATGGACGTGGCGCGGCTCAATTTCTCCCACGGGACGCACGAGCAGCACGCCAAAACCATCTCGATGCTTCGCGCCGCCTCTCTCAAAGTGCGCCGGGGGGTGGGCATCCTCGGTGACTTGCAAGGGCCGAAAATTCGGACGGGCAAGCTCCAGGGCGGCAGCGTCGAACTCGTGCCGGGAGCGACGCTGACCATCACCACCGACGAGGCAGTGCTTGGGACGGCTGACTTGGTGTCCACCACCTATGCCCACCTGGCGGCCGATGTGAACCGCGGGGACCGCATCCTCCTCGACGACGGGCTGCTTGAGCTGGTGGTGGTGGAGAGCGACAAGAAGAGCAAGGTGGTCACCGAGGTCATTCACGGCGGCACGCTCACCAACAGCAAGGGCATCAACCTCCCCGGCGTGGCGCTTCGGGCGGAGGCGCTGACCCCCAAGGACCGCGAGGACCTGGTGTTCGGACTCAAGGCCGGCATCGACTTCATCGGCCTGTCCTTTGTGCGCCAACCGAGCGACTTGGACCAGACGCGGGCGGCGATGGCCGAGGCCGGCCGCCAGGTCCCCATCGTCGCCAAGCTGGAGAAGCCAGAGGCCATTGCGCGTTTGGACGCCATTTTGGACCGAGCCAACGGCGTCATGGTGGCCCGAGGTGACCTCGGCGTGGAGATTCCACCCGAGGAAGTGCCCGCCATTCAAAAGGACATCATCCGCCGCGCCAACACCCGGGGGCTTCCAGTCATCGTCGCCACCCAGATGCTCAATTCGATGATTGAGCATCCGCGCCCCACCCGGGCCGAGGCGTCGGATGTCGCCAACGCCATTTTCGATGGGGCCGACGCTCTGATGCTTTCCGGAGAAACGGCCTCCGGCGCTTACCCGGCCGAATCGGTCCAGATGATGGACCGCATCATCCTCGCCGCCGAAAGCGCGGCGCGAATGCAAGGACGGGTGCCGCAGCGACTGCCGCTGACGGCGCCGGCGTCTTTTCCCGACGTCACTGCCGCCATCGCCTGTGAAGCGGCGCGGCTGTCCAACGCGGTGGCCATTGCCGCCTTCACCCTGTCCGGCTCGACTGCCCGGTTGCTGAGCCATTACCGGCCGGCCGTCCCGGTGGTTGCCTTTTCACCCAACCAAGAGGTGCGTCGCACCCTGTCCCTCCTGTGGGGCGTGGTCCCCCGCGTGCTTGAACCGCTCGACCGCGCCGAGGACATGGTGCGCCGGGTGGAAGAGGAGCTGGCGAGCCGAGGCTTCGCGCGGACTGGGGACCGAGTGGTGGTCGTCTTCGGCTCGCCCGTCGGGAAGGCCGGCAACACCAACACCGTCCGCTTGCACACCATGTCCTGACCGGACGCCGGCGTCCTCCTTGGAGGGCGTGCACAGTCAAGCGCTCCGCTGGCCTTCGAAACCACGGCCAGCCCCGCCTTCTGACGGCTGACTAGCCGGGGCGGACCGGCCCCAGCGCCTTCCTAGGGACTTCTGCTTGCACAAAGACGCGGAAGAGCTCCTCGTCGAGCATGCCCGCCTTGGACTCCTGCTCAATGATGGAGAGCGCCTGGACCGTGGGGACGGCCTTCTTGTAGGGCCGGTCCGCGGCGGTGAGCGCGTCGTAGACGTCGGCGATGGCCATCATCTTGGACTGCACTGGAATTTCCTGCGCCGGGATGGCGCGCGGGTAGCCACGTCCGTTGAGCCTCTCATGATGGGCGTAGGCGATGGCCGGCACGCGACGCAGGGCTCGCGTCCAGGGAATCTGCGAGAGAAAGCGAAAGGTGTGGGTGACGTGGCTCTCAATCTCGGTGCGCTCACCGGCGGAGAGCGAGCCGCGTGGGATGGAGAGGCATTCGAGCTCCCGGGGAATGAGGAGGAGGCGCTCCTGGCCTTGCCCATCCTGAAACGTAAAGCGAGCCACCTCGGAGAGCCGCTCGAAGCCTTCTCGGGCCAGCACAGTGGGCTTGTTGCAGGCCAGGACAAAGTCTCGCATCTCGTCGAGCCCCGAAAGCTCGCCGGCCAGGCGCCGTTCCTCCTCGGCCTCCACCTCGGGAAGCGCCTTGTCCCCCAAGAGGCGCACCGAGGCCAGTCGCCGCTGGTAACTTCTCACCACCAAGTCTTTTCTCGCCACTTCGAAGCGTGCCTCCAGGACGGCCAGCTCGTGCGGGTAGAGCTTCTCCGCCTTCACCAGCACCGGCTCACGCACCCCGACTTTCCCGAAGTCGTGGAGCAGGCTCGCGTAGCGAATCTCCTGGACGTCCTGCGGAGAGAAGCGCACCTCGGCGTAGGGCCCTCGGTCCACGTATTCGAGCGCTTGCGCCAAATGGACAGTGAGCGACGCCACTCGGCCAGAGTGCCCGGCGGTGGTGGGGTCCCGGGATTCGATGGCCACCACCGAGGCCGCGACGAAGCCCTCGAAGAGCCGGCTGATTTCTTCATGGAGCAGCGCATTCTCGATGGCCCCAGCCGCCTGCCCGCCCAGCGCCAGGAGCAGCTCGGTGTCCTCCTCGCCGAAGGTGCCCTCGTGCTTGTTCAACGCTTGGAGCACCCCGGTGACCTCGCCAGCCGCGTCCCGCATCGGGACGCAAAGAATGGTGTGCGTCCGGTATCCGGTGGTCAGATCGATGTCCCGGTTGAAGCGCGGGTCCTGATAGGCGTCGGTGATGTTGATGGCCTCTCCGGTCTGGGCGACCGTCCCGGCGATGCCGCGACCCAGCTTGACCCGAATCTCGTTGGCCGCCCCTTGCGCCACTTTGCTCCACAACTCGCCGCGGTCCCGGTCGAGGACGAAGAGGGTGCAGCGGTCGGCGTCCACCACTTTGGCTGCCTCGAGGATGATGAGCGGCAGAAGCGACTCCAAGTCGCGCGCCGCGGCCATCGCCTTGGCCACATCGAGCACCGAGGTGAGCTTTGTGACCCGCCGGGCCAGAGGCTCAACGCTGTCGGCTCCGGGGCTCATCGCCACCTCCTTCTACTCCACGAGCCCAGAAAGTCGCACGGCGCCGCCGGGACCGCGAAGCGGCCCCGGGGCGCCAGTGCTGGCTCCGGCCGGGAGGGGGTCGTCCGGTGCCTTCAGCGAAGGGCCTTCCTTAGTTCTCCACGCCGGCGAGCCGGGCCACCTTGGACATGAAGCACGGGTCGAACGGCTTCACGTCGTAGTCATCAGCACCGAGCTCGAGGCAAACGTGCCGCGTGAATTGGTCCTCGATGGCGGACAGCACCAGCACTTTGATGTGCTTTGTGCGCGGGTCCTTTTTCAGCATGGCCAACAGGTCTCGCCCATCCACGTGCTGTTTCAGGTCGAGGATGATGACCGCCGGCTGGTGCTTGAGCGCCAGCTCATGGACCAGGTGCGAGCTGGTGTCGGTGATGTAAGAGAGGCCAGCGCGGCGCGCTTCACGGGCCAGGGCGGCCACGACGCCTGGTTCGTCATCTGCGATGAGGATGGTCGGCTTGTCAGCCATGGTCGGCTCGAAATGCGAAGTGTCTGCAACAGGATGATCGCAAGAATGGTTCCAGCGAGAAGCTTCGCAATTTCAGGCCCTTGTGCCGTCAGTCCCTGGGTCAGCAGGGGGTTGTAGGTCAGCTCCCACCCCTGTCGCGCGGAACACCACTCTCATTCGTCGAGGGGCCCTTCTGCAGAGGGACGGCGGACCCGGCGTCCCATGAAGCGTTCCGGAGCAGCCTCGCCGAGCCTTGGCGCGCCAGGCCCTTCGAGCGCTTTTCCTTCTCAGGAGAGCTGGGAGTCAGCCCTCTCGGTGCCTGCGGGCGGCTGCGCTTCGGGGGGGCCCGGCAGCAGTTGCGCGTCTGTCCACTGGGCGGCGTTGACGTCGCGTTCCAGCATCGGCTACGAGGTGCCCTCCCGCGGGTCGTCGATGGGAAGACCGCCGACCGCCCGCTTTCGTCGTGCCCGGGGAGTGGCTCAGCCTGGTAGAGCACTTGGTTCGGGACCAAGGGGTCGCAGGTTCGAATCCTGTCTCCCCGACAGGGTCAAGGGGTCGGAGTCGCTGAGGAAACCCTCCGCCGCTCCGGCCCCTTCGGCTTCTCAGCCGAGTGGGGACACGGCCGGAGGCCTCCGGCGGAACGGGCGGCGCCTCGGGTTCCGGCATTCTCTCCAGCCCCTCGCCCGCCACCCGACGGTGTGCAGGGGTTGCTCGCGACGGCACTGGAGCTGTCCTAGCCTCAGCCACGCCCGGCCCGCCAGGTTAGGAGCCCACGTCCGCAGGCATCTCAAACTGCTACTGCGCGGCCTCCAAGACCGTCACCGTAAACCCGTCCGAGTCGCGGCAATTTTTCCGAACCGCAACCCAAGCGCTGGCCGACGGCTCGCAACCACAAAGAAGGCCACCAAGGGCCAATGCGAACCCCGTCCGCAGGGTGGTTTCTCCTCGAAGATTGGCCGGACACCAGCTCCAGCCACTGGCGTCCTACAAAAAGACCAGCCTCAACGTTTTCCGCCCCCTGGGTGGGCGACGAGAGGGTCAGCCGCGGGCAGGTCCTGTGGAGGGGCGCCTTGTGGGCCGCCCGACGTTTGGGCTCGCGTCCGGCGCCTCCATCGGTTGGCGACGGCGGTAATCGCGGTCACGCCAAGCAAAACGGCCAGAAGCATGCCTCCCATCAACAGGCCAGGGTGCGCGTCCATCATCTCCGGCGTGATGAAAAACCACGGAAGGGAAATCACTCCCACGAGGCCAAGCGTCATACCCAGCACTCCAAGAAACTGCCTTGGCGCGGCAGGATCTCGTCGAAGGGTATCGATAAGGCCCAGGATGAACGAAACCCCGAAGAACACCCAGACGACGTGGATCACAGCGGAGCGCTCCTGTGGAGGTTGTTCGGACGGTAACGTTCCGCATGTCCCCGGGTCAAAACCTGAGCACCGCTCGCCGCGTCTCCGTTTGGGGGATGCCAGGTCGGCCGGCAACGTTGAGCAGGTGAGCGGCGGTCGTCGGCCGAGTGTCCTCAAGAACCTGGCCTCTGTTCGCCGCAGCCTTTTTCAAGAATGCGCCCTTCGCGACCAAAAAACTGCAAACCCGCTGCCTTTGCCGATGACCCTGAGCGGTCTGCTCCGTTAGCCTCCTGCCGACAGCACGCACGAGTGTGAGGACGGACGAATGACAGTACGACGGGTCGTTCTGACTGGACCGGGACGACTGGTGGTGCTGGCTGTCGCGCTCCTTCTCCCCGGCTGGGCCGCTGCGCAGCAGCTCTTCCCACCGACGCTCCTCGTGCCCAATTACAACCGCGTGTTTCCAGGACTCGATGAGTCCATCGAGGCCGGTGCCTCGCTGGTTCGCACCGGGACGCCGCCCGCGCTCTGGTACAACCCGGCCGGCCTCGTGCTCTCGACGCGGACCACGGTGAACGCAAGCGTCCAGGGCTACGAAATTACATTTTTCCAGAGCTCCAACCTGCTCCACGGAGGGACCCAGGAGTCCAACATCAGTACGGTGCCGACTTTCGTCGGAATTGTTCTTGGGGAAGAAGCCATCCCTCTGAAAAACGTCCGCTTCGGATTCGGGATGAGCAATCCCGTGTCCTGGACGCAAGGCGTGAACAACGCCGCCCCCCTTTCGCAAGCCGCCTCCGCCTTCTACAGCGTGAACTCGTCATTCACCCAATACGAGCCGGATGCGGCGGTGGCGTGGGCCGTCAGTGAAACGCTCAGGCTTGGCTTCGAGCTCTCAGCTCCCTACACCCAGCTCAACAACACCGGTCAGGTGAGCGGCTCGGTGGGCACCAGCACCGCCTTGGCCAGCTCGACGCGGACCATTGCCCTCTACGCCTACAACTTTCATCTCGTCCCGTCGGCGAGCTTCCAGTGGGACGCACTGCCGTGGCTTGGCGTGGGAGCAGTCGTTCAGCCGCCGGCCGTCCGGCTGCTGGCGGGCGGCAACTTGACAATCCAGGGGCTCGACTCGCAGACGGCGACCACCCCGGCCATCACGCGGCAGCTGGGGTTTCGCGACACCAGCACCACCTTCAACTACGTCATTCCGGCAGAAGTCAGCGCCGGCGTCGCCTTCAAGGTCCTACCCGTCGAGTTCGAGTTGGACGTGCACTGGTATGTCGCGACCGGGCCCTACAACCTCATCAGCTCGTCGGCGCCCATCACCGTGGTCAACGCGGCGGCAGGAGCGCCGACGCAAAAGGTGGTGAGTCCCTTCCCCAGTCAGGTGTGGGGGACGCGCAACGTGGTCGACTTCAACCTCGGGGGAAGCCTTCGACTCAGCAAGCTCATCAAGCTGTTGGCTGGCTTCTACACGGACCAGGCGCCGGGCAGCGTCCAGTCCAACGTCTTTCAGCGCATTGCGTTTTACGGTGTCCGCGGCGGCGTGGCTTTCGACAGCTCGCACCTGTCGGGCTCCGTGGGGTTGGGCTACGAGCGGGGAAGTACCAGCATTCCACTGCAACTGGACGTCCCCGGGCCAAGCGGGCCCATTAACCTGCCCCAGCCGCTCACCCTTCAGACGCTGAGCCTCCTCTTTGCGCTGGCCTACGTCTTCTAGCGTGGCGCTGACAGCACTACTTGAGGGTGAAGTAGACATGCGCCCCCTTCTCCTTGGTGGCCCGTTCCCCACCTTCGACGATGAAAAGGCGCTCCGGTTCCACCTGGGCTGACTGGAGGATTCGGTCCCGCGCCAGCTCAGCCCGTCGGCGACTGAGCGCCGGGAGCGCCTCCGGCCCGAGGGCAACCAAGGCGAGCAGCCGCTCTTCCTGCTCGGTGACAGTGGGAGGCGGCGTTTGCTTCGCCTCCTTTGCAAAGGTGCGCTGGTACTCGGCCTCGATGAATTTGAGGTACTCGTCTTCCAGCACCTCCACGCCGTCCAGGGACGTGGGGGCGCCCCGCCGGCCCTGCTGCGCCTTCCACTTCTCCTCCCGTGCCCGCCGGCGCAGCGCCTGTCGGCGAAGCACCTCCCCGTCGGCTGTGGCATCCACCGTCCCTTGGATGTCGAGTTTGAGGGCGGGTCGCGAGTAAAGCGCTTTGCCGAGGCTCTGCAGCGTCTTCTCTCCCCGGGCGTCCACATCGGCCGTTCCCACGGCGAAGTCCACCAGGTCCAGCCGCTCGTTTCCCCCTCCGAAGAGGGCGCCCAAGGCGGCAAAGGGAGCGGTGACAATTTTGGTGAAGATGTTTCCGACGGCATGCCAGATGAGCTTGCCCAACCGGAAGTCCGGGTCGTCGACGTTGCCTTCGACTGGAACGTCGAGCTCGATGACGCCATCGCGGTCCTGCAACACCGCCAGGCCGAGCTTGACTGGGAGCTTGGTGGCATCTGGGCTGTGGGTTTCCTCGCCCAAGGTGAGCTGGTCCACCCGCACCACGTTTTGTGCATCCAAATGCCGCTGGGCAACTTTGTACGCGAGGTCCAGGTCGAGCTTGCCCTTCTCCAGAGAGAAGCCCACGTATTTCCCGAAGTAGGGTGCGAGCGGCGTGAGGTCGATTCCCTTC